>JAKVBA010000112.1 GCA_022447525.1 Gammaproteobacteria bacterium | reverse complement strand
CAAGCCGCTCTGGTTCCACAGGTTTGAGCAAGTAATCAAACGCGTTATCTTCAAACGCCTGAAGGGCATACTGTTCAAATGCGGTGACCACCTCATACGTCAAACTATCACATAACTTGCCTTCATCAAGACATCCCCCGACCTTCCGTGCCTTCTCAGGTTCAGGCTTGTGCAGGACGGGTGGTTCCCCCTGTCAGGATTGCGTCAAAACATGTGATCTTCGCTCGCAAGCTCGCTTCTTTCCTTGGGGTTTTCAACCCCAAAAGGGGATGAATTTTTAACCTTACAGGATCAAGACAATGAGCGAAGAAATCAGTATTTATGTTGCAGACTTAGCCGCATACAACAACGGCATATTGCATGGTGTCTGGATTGATGCCACGCAGGACATTGACGACATTCAAGAACAAATTAACGACATGCTAGCCAGCAGCCCAGAAGAGGATGCCGAAGAATACGCCATTCGTGACGATGAAGGCTTTGCAGGTTATTCAATATCTGAATACGAAGGCATTCAACGTGCGCATGAAGTCGCATATTTTCTGGAATCACTAAGCTAGCGGCACTGGCGTGAATTGCAGCAGATGCTGTTAGCATGTGATCGGTTCTACTTTTTCAAATGCCCCTTATTGCTCTGTTCTTGAGCTTCGTATTCGGATCCAAATAGACGTCCCACTTGCGGCAAACAGTGAACGGGGACTCTTGTGGGTAATAAGCAAAATTAATAGTGCCCGAAGTAAATCAGGCAAAATAAAACGCTTCATAAAGCATGACGAGCCTGTATTGATACTTAGAGAAAGAGCGCAGATCGATGTCACTACATTCCGCTTGAATTGATTTCGCCGAAACTCGTTCACAGGATTCCAGCCATTTGGCCCTTTAAGTAAGCCAGACAAAAAAAGCCCCGCACGAGCGAGGCTTTGTATTCAAAAAATTGTCTCTCACTTTGGTTCAAACAGTTCTTGAGAAACCTGAGTTTCGCGTATGTTAGTAGCAGTATACGTTATGATCGAGTTACTGGTAACTCGTTCATGTTTAAGGTATGGGGCCTGCGCTAACTCCCAGTATTTATTTAAAAAAGCAAATTTCAAGTTTTGGTATGGTTCAGCATCTATGTAGATTGTCGGATCGTACCAATATTTCGAAATACTGCCATCTACATAGAAAATTTCGATAAGCTTCGTTTTCCTTCCAAGAATTTCACAATCAGAGTTTTCGGATGAAAGTCGTTTTAGTACTCTATCCTCATCTGCCGCGTCGAAAGTCTGTATTTTAGGGTTCCCCCTCATTTTTAAATATTGCTTATTATCATCTGAACGGTATATCTCCCATTCCCCGTCTCCTCCCTTGCTATCGATTTTGTATGACCCGTTGCCGTAATAGACAGTTTCAGCAGTTCCATACATTTGCCGCAGCCGCTCGTCAGTCAGAGCTTCGTTCAATGCTCGCACATCGATTTTATATTCAATGAATCCATTAAAAGAGTTCTTTGCTTTCGCAGGGAACACTGTAATAGCAACAAACGTAAGTAAGAGTTTGAGTAACTTAATCATCGTTCTTATCTAACTTCTTTAAAAAATATTTAAAAAGTTCTTCAAGGGCGAGGTAAACGAAAAATAGTGTTGCCAATGCCCACAACCCTAGTTTGACATAGTAACCCTCAGTACTTTCCGCCTTCGATATTTCGTTTCCTCTCGTGTAGACAACATCTGACAGATATCCTAGGTAGAACATATATCCTGTAACAGATGCAGCTATGAAATAGAAAACTACTTTTAATAAGCGATTGTCATTCTTCATCAATTTTGCTTAATTTCCTTATTGGCTAATTCGTCTATTTTTTCTGTGCCTTGCTGAACTAGCTCACCAGCGACAGTCTCGACAATAGCCTTTACTACTTTAGCTTTAATACTGCCACCACCACCAAGATCATTTTGAATACCATCTGTAATCGCGCCCGCTCCTTTTTCTCCAGCAACGCCAGCAGCTTCGCTCAATGGAGCATCGCCCTGAGCCAAACTTTCGGCCACATCCATGTAAAGTCCCATTGGAGTCAAGTTTTCCACAATGGCTTTTCCAACATCGCCACCAGCTATCTCATAACTATTCTTTTGGGCTTCTTCTCATGTTATTTTCCCTTTGAGGAAGTCCTTTGTATTAGCTTCTTGTTGCATAACCTGCCTTGACTCTTTCCCATCTGGATCGAAAAGGTTGATAGGATCATTGTGCACATAAGCATAAAGATTCATCTGATCTTCATACCCGACAGGGTCAGTCTGAAGGAAGCGCCCTAGCTTTGGATGATAAATCCGTGCTTTGTAGTAGAGTAATCGGAATCACTAGCCAGCAGCTTACAAAACGCTATTAAAAAGAAGGGGGTATCAAAGCAGCTAACGTTAAACTATCAACTAGCTTTTACGCTACATATTAGTCTTTTTTGCCTCGTTGAGCAGGGCATTCCAATCACTAGGAGGATTACCTGTTTCAATCATTTGAGCGAAGGTTTTATAAGCATCACTTTTGCTTTCATATGCGCGTTTACTTTTTTCATCATTCACCCAAGCATAAACAATCACTTTGGATTTAGCGTGATACCTAAAAAACAGCCGGTACTGCTGAAAAAATTTAGCCCTGAACCAGTGCTTGTTATGCGCTCCTAACGTTTTACCCTGCCTGTACTCAGGAATTGTAGGATCTTGCGGTATAGTTTCAAATGTAAGCCTGTAAATTGCTGCCAACCGCTTTGTCACATTCTTAGTCTTATATCCTTGTGGGTCTTTTGCTTTAAGTGCCTCTACTTTCTCACTAAGAGAGCGGACCTGCTCGACAAACAAGGGATGTGTGTACAACGTCCATCCATTGACTACAATAGGCATACTTCTTGACAAACTTATTCATCCTCGTCTGACAAGGGCGCATCTAAGTCAAATTCAACACCAGCTATTAGGCTGCTTACGTTACTTCTAAGCTCTTCACCCAATGGCTGCAATTTTGCTGGATTTTTCTTAATATCATTTTCCAAAAAAGCCAAAAAGTCACCTAATACAGGGTCAGCTTCTTCTTCGGTGAGTTTGGAAAGTAAGACACTACCATCAGCTTGAATTGAATACTTTATTCTATCTTTTTTTCCAAGATGCAAAGCTTTGCGCACAGGGCTTGGCACCGTTGTTTGAAAACGTTCTGTTAGCGTTGATTCAGTCTCTAATGCCAGGTTAGCCATGAGCTGCCTCCGAATAATAAGGATAGTAATTTCACTACGAGTTATGCATAAATATAATACGATATGCATGACAATGCAAATGCATTACCTTTATCTAAACAGTCTTTTATCACTCAACGCGGACGGATGTGTCTTGTTGTACACGTCACGAAGCTTAGAGCGTGAAACAAAGGTGTAGATTTGTGTGCTGGCAATGTCAGCATGGCCCAGCATTTCTTGCACATGCCGGATGTCAGCGCCGTTATCCAGCATGATAGTGGCTGTTGCATGGCGAAACAGGTGACAAGAGCCCGACCGCTTAAACCCTGCAAACCGAACATACCGCGAGGCCATATCGGATAACGCGCAAGCACGGTATCGCGTTCCCTTATCGTTTAGAAACAGCGCACTACCCGATTGTAAGGTTGCCAGTTTGGGGCGAAGTTTAGTCAGGTAGAAAGCCAGCCATTCAATCGCACGATCACTCACTGGCAAAATGTACTCCCGATTACCTTTGCCTTTTCTTACCCTTATCAATTGCTGATTAAAATCCACATCCTCAATATCGAGGTGCAACAATTCTATTCTACGAATACCTGTGGCAAACAGCGTTTCAAGTATCACGCGGTCTCGCATTCCCTTAAAACCATATAGCAAAGGCTGTTCAAGGATTTGCTCGACCTCCTCGGCAGTAAAAATCGCCTTGGGTAATGGCCTGTCAACCGTGGGTAAGTCGATGCTACTAAGCTTGTCAGTAGTTAACAGGCCACGATTGAACATCTTTTTGACAAAGCTTTTAATACACAATATCAACGCGTATTTATTGGCTGCACAAAGCGGTTGCCCATCAAGCGATTTGCGGTAAGCGTTGAGATATGCCATGTACTCATCCATCAACGCAATATCTACGTCATCAATGCGCCTGACGTTTCTGGCAAAGCACCACTTGCAGAACTTTTTCAGTGCGTATGTTTTGCTGCGTACCGTATCAGAGGACTGCCCCTGCGCTAGGCAGAGGGCAAAGTAGTAACGTGCACAACGCCAAAGATGATTATTGGTTGGCTTTTCCATGGATGAGTTCCTTAACGTGTTGCAGCTCAGCTACGACAAGTTCGTGAGTCGCAGGCTTTTGCCAGTCAATTACGGCGGGTTGATTGTCTCGTATCCTGCCGTACCGATAGCCCACTGCTGAAGTAATTACCCTTTCGCCATCCACACAGGGAAACACAATATAACCTCTGAATAATTCGCAGCCGGAGGCTCTAAACAGACCACAGGTACGGTAATGCCCTCTGATTGCACCACCTTCCATTGTTCTAGCACTGGGAAGGTGTCTGCCAAGCGTCCTGTCACATAACCCAATGTGGGGATTCTGCTTCATTGTTTCACAGAGCAATGGCGAACTATTTACAAAGTCTTGTGCGCGATGGTTTGCCAGAAAGCGCTCATGGTAGTAATCGAACGCTTGTTTTATATAGATATCGTCAAGATTTATCTGCGCCAGAATATGCTGCAACGTTTTGTTCGGCATCATACTATTTATCCTCCCTGTAGATGCCATACGCTTTGCGCATGGATTCACCGTGTAGCTCTAGCTTATGAGCGCGGTGGATAATGCGATCCATAATGGCATCTGCAACGGTCGGCTCACCGATGTAGCTATGCCATTCACTAACGGGCAATTGTGTGGTGATGATCAATGCGCCGGACTCAATCCGCTCTTCAATCAGTTCCAGTAGGTCCTGTCGATTTCGGGCATTGAGTGGTGCCATCGCCCAGTCATCCAGAATAAGCAGCTTAAATTTAGCCAGCTGATTTCTGAGTTTGGGTAACGAGCCATCTCGGTGTGCCATGTCCAACTCTTCCATTAGCAGATCAAAACGCTTGTACAGTACCGACTCACTGCGCTTAATAACCTCATTAGCGAACGCGCACGCAATCCAGCTTTTACCGACTCCCGTCGGCCCTGTAATGATAAGAAACTGATTGCGCGTAACCCATTCACACGTGGTAAGCGATGCAAAGTAGCCTTTATCGATACCGCGTTTTGCTAAATGGTCGATATTCTCAATGCAGGCATTGCCCTGCTTGAGCTTTGCTGCTTTAAACAGTCGTTCACGTTTTTTCTGTGATTTAAATTGCAGCTCTTCGCACGTTAAAAAGGCCAACACATCAAGTAATGGCATGGCGGCCATGTCGGGCGTAACCAGCACCTTTTGCAATGCGTCACTCATTCCGGGTAATCGAAGTGCCTGAAGGTTAGCGAAAACACTCTGTTCATTGCTCATATCACTGCCTTCCGTTGACGCAGTATTCAGCGCCACGCACGTTATGGTGAAGTGGCAACGCGGTTTGTGCTGGTTGCTTGTCAGTGGTTGATTCATCCAATCTGCACTGCAAAATAGAGCGAACACTGCTAACAGTTAACGACTGGATGTCACACGCACAGCGACACGCTTGCTCCAATCTGGCATGTCCATATTGCCTTCCCAGTGACATAAGTTTGTTGCTGGCTTTGCAGCCTTGCATGGAATGTTCAGGCTTGCCTTCGAATTGCGCCTGCACGATAGTAAGGGCGTTGTCGCCGACGTCTGTTGCCCACTCAATGAAGTGGGCGCGGGATTGCG
>JAKVBA010000111.1 GCA_022447525.1 Gammaproteobacteria bacterium | reverse complement strand
TCAGGCCCGCGCCAACACCAAATGTCAGACCGGCGCCAAAACCAAACGTCAGGCCCGCGCCAACACCAAATGTCAGACCGGCGCCAAAACCAAACGTCAGGCCTACGCCAAAACCAAATTTAAGGCCTGCACCGAAGCCTAAGGTAAGACCCGCACCTAGACCTAATTTGAAGCCTACGCCAAAACCTAAGGTAAGATATTCTCGACCTTTTGAGTCAAACGCCTTACATCAACAGACTCAACATAGGTTTTCTAATCAACAAGTGTTTGCCGACAGGAAGGGGCAAGTACACAGGAAAACCAACAATGGTTGGCAAAAGTTTACACAATCAGGTTGGCAAAAAAATAATAGGGTTTCTCAGGGTGTTCAAAGAAGTCACCAGCAAAGGGCTCGAAGCATGCACAAACAGCAACAATTTACCAACCGCAGACAAATGGGTCGCTAGCTAATCTGTTTAAGACACCGTATCAAAATAAATGCGGTGTCTTAAACAATGAGGGGGTAATTAGCTAAGTCAGCCAAAATCTCAAGAATGTCGACGAACATTGCCCTGAATACACTTTGATATAAATACTTTCGGTTCATCTGATCAGGAGTTTGATTTCACTATCAGTTCGTCACTCAAACAACGGTGGCAACCAAATTAATAGGTGCTCATTACATTCGCCAAATTCAAAGCTGGATTCCTGATCAATTAAGGCTATCAGCGTATGATTGCGAAGACTTTTTGATAGTGTTTCTGTGGCAAAGCATTCAGAAATATAGCATCGTGTTCTTGCGTACCGAGTTTTGAGTCTTATAAGCCCGCATGCGCAAGATTAAAGAGGTCGCAATGACATCAATCGGCACCAAATTCTCCCCAAGTTCAAAACTATTACCGAGAGTTTTTAAGATTGGGTTAGCGCTTTTTCGTTACACAGATGGAATCACTTTACAGCGGCTCTGTATTGGTCCAAGATTGGACACAACCCAGGGGTTTTACAACTAAATTACGAAAGGTACGATGCCATGAAAATATCAAAACTACTGATCATTTTAAGCTTGTCGGCGGCTTTTTTGAGTGGTTGCGCCAGCAGCCCGAAAATTTACACTGATTACGATACATCCCAATCTTTTTCGAGCTATAAAAAGATAGCTTGGAAGCAAGATCAAATTCTTGTATCTGGTACCTATCCAGTGTCTGAATACACAAAAACCAAGATGAAAAAAGCCTTCGAAGATGAATTAACAGCAAAGGGCTTCGAGTTTGTTGAGAATAACAATGATGCCGATCTCCTACTGGCATTAACACTTGGTGCGAGAGACAAGATTAAAACACGACGAGTAACGGAATATCGCATTGATCCTTACTCCTGGCGTTGGGGGTCAGCGTATTACCCATACTATTTCCCAGATACCATACCAGTCACCCAAGAAGTACCGTACCAGTTCACTGAGGGCAGTATCTCAGTTGATTTTTTCGATCGTGCCGATATGCGACCGGTTTGGCACTCGAATGCTACAAAAAAGCTCAAGGTTCAAGACCTAAGAGGAGTTAGCAATAATCAAGCGCAGGTTGCCAACTCGTTGCTTGAAGGTTTCCCACCGCTGTAGTTGATTCACAAACTTGAGCGCTGAGTTTGCATACGCAGTTTAGATAAGGCGCATGATCAAAGCCTCTACCATGGAGGCTTTTACCAATATTCGTCTAGAGACCGAGCAGTTGTTATTCTCATTTTGTAAAAGATCTGAACTCGACGACAAATGATGTTTCCCATGGGCTAGGTTTTACCTAGCAAACAGTGCGGCCAGAATTGGCTCCTCACTGTGTTGTCAAGGAGTCTCGCAGAAACGCGCAAAAGCCTCTGCACTGTTTTCAAATCCTTGCTCCTCAGCCAACTCCCAAGGACGTTCGCAGCTTTGCGTACTGTCACACCACTGATAACCGGCTGAACCGATGCAACCGCGTTCATCTTGATCACCACCAGCAATGGGCGGAGTAAATTTTGAGGTGCAACCGGTTATGAAGACTGCCGACAACATCAACATTACGAACGCGAAACGCGCTAGGGTTATTCGTACCATATTTGTCTCCGAAAAATTTATCTCGTTAAACTAAGGTTAATTAAAGTACTGGGCTTGGAATTGAGCCAGCGGCTTTTTATTAGCGTCGAACAAAATCAATTCTTCCTCATGAATCGAAAAGTGAGCAGTCTTTTCAATGACCTCGACAAATCGCTGCTCAGTATCCATACCTGCAAGGCAAGCTTTGCGTGTGGTGGCCACAGCAGAAAATCTCAAATCATTGCCCTTTTGAGTAAAGCCACCCATTAGCTGGTTACACCCAGCAAAGCCTTTTATGCGTTGCTCCAGATCATTCAGCTGAATAAATGCCTCTCGTGACTGCTTCATGTCCATGGCTATAGATTGACCGTCTATTGCTAGAAGCTTCCAATATGTATTAGTCAGTGACGCCAGCGGGTTAACCGACACCACCGCAGGCTCCGTATTGGTTTTGGCATGCTCTGGCTTGGCGATAGAGGCACCTACAGAGCTTAATATGATTTGAATATCTGATGCTGAGTCAACAAATGGGTTGAGTGCCAGAGTGGACGTCATCAAAAGTTTGTCCGCTAACGTGATTTTAGCGCGCAAACTGTACCGCCTAGAAGCTTGAACTTGATCCGCAGGATAGGCTAAAGAAAAGGCGTATGGTGGGGCACCATCGATGACTTTATCGACGGAAGCAACCACAGTTGATGCGACGTCCATTTTGGATACATCTTCTAATGTGACCGTCAATAATGCGCCCGGGGGTAACATTTTGCGTTCTTTATAGAACACCTTACCACTGATCAACGTGGGTTTTGACACCAATGCTCCCGGCTCATCAGTTTGATAACTACCTTTGCAACCAAGCATGAATAAACAGCTTAGACCGATAAACAGTTTTCTTAACATAGTTTCTCCTGTTGTTGAGGGGCTTGAGCGGTGGAAAACAACTTTTTACCCAAAATATAGTGAGAATAGTAGAACTCAGTTCTATAAAAGTATGGCCTAATGATCAGCACAGCTGGCACGCCCACATGCAACGATTTAAGTGATAGGTTCAACAGCCTATTGCGCTAGCTGAGCATTTGTTGTTTCATTTGCCACGATTCACCTGGATGTTCCTTTCTCCCATAATACTTGAAAAGGCCAGCATCTTCCCACGCAACATCATCATACACCCAGTTCAAATGACTTAGATAATTTATTACGCCCTAGCATCTGTAGTATTTGTACTTAACACAAACGATCATTTTTTAGCGAAGCTTCGCTACTTCATTATGATCAGACCTGAATGGTCCACCTTGGTAGGCATTAAAACCTGACTCGCCTATCGTTGCTAACAGATTTCCTGACGTGTAAAGGGAACTCATCAAATTTCTTGCAATACAATAACCTAGGGAACACAACAAACTGACCTCTGTAGTATGAGTCGTGCCTCGATTTGAATGCGTTTCGGATAGGTTTTATAAAGCCATATTCTGTCTGTTACCCGCATACTCCCGAGCAACAACTGTCGCTCAACAAAAGTATCCGCCTAGCTGTGGCAGCTCGACTCTTGTCCTTTTGTTAAAATGAAGGCTAGCTTATTTTCACATCCATCAGCCCCGAGATGGTCTTCAATTTTGAGAGCAAGACTCGGTTTAGATCATTATTTACCAGCGCAAGGTTTATCAGCCAACCTGAGTTGGAAGCCTGTCGCTGGAGCTGGTAAAAATCAGGGAGCTGACCGGTCGCACCAAACAACTGCATTACTTTGCTCGGCCCAAAACAATCATCTCCAAAATACAGAGTTACACTTAATACGCCTCGTTGGACGTTTGCAACACTCTGTGCATTCATTGCTTATCTCTCAATCTAAGGTTTAAAACTAGAGAATAACCACGAAAGGATCTAAAATTTACACATATTGATGTGTTAAATTGAAATTATTATCATAATATATTCGTATATATTATATTTTTGTTTTATTTTATAAATATGGATAAATTCGATAAAGAGATACTCCGCAGCCTTCAATATGACGCAAGCATCACCGCAAGCGAGCTTGGCACCAAGATAGGGCTATCCCAAGCCGCTGTATGGCGACGTATTCATAAGCTTGAGGAAGAGGGCTACATTCGTAAACAAGTGACACTTCTCAATGGCGACAAACTGGGTTGTGGCACCCTTGTTCTTGCGCACGTCAAATTAACCGCACATGGGCGCGCTCATTTCGATGAGTTTACCGAGAAGATTAAGGAACTCCCAAATGTCATAGAGTGTTTTGTCGTCCTAGGTGACCAAGATTTTTTCCTTAAGATCGTCGTAAAAGACGTATACGAATATGAGCAGTTTTTCTTCAAAAAACTATCAAACATCGAAGGCGTTGCAGAAATTAGAAGCTCGGTAGCATTATCAAAAATCAAAAACGATACTGAACTACCAATTTAGAAGAGCAGACAAACAAGAATGAGAGTCACGATAGAAAAGATACGTTAAAAATCGACTCTACGCTCTTTTGTTTTTACAAATTGATTTACCACTGACACTTTTTATTGGTAGCCGACAAGAACAAACCCGTTCATTTGCTTTTGTTAAGTTTCACTTGAGTAAAAACATTTAATATCATGTAGGAATCAAGCTGCATGAGGCAGTGTTACCCATCCAATGGAGTGTGCTAGTGAGTACAACTAAATGGCTAGTGTTAGCCTTTGTCGTTTTGGCCATTAACAACATACTGCTAGTTAACTGGATTAAATACGACGCAGCCAATTCCCTCTCTACCAATCAAAATCTGGTTGGTCAAAAGCAGGCTATCCCTGTAACGATCCAAGACTTAGATACGGCTACAAATCCTAAAGATTTGAACTTATCCAACACGGGTGATGTAAACATCGAGCCTCAAAAAGCTCTTGATCGCCCAGAGAGTACAAGCACTATTTCTGACATTACAGCGACCGATAAGGAATTCATACAGGCGTTTAGAAGCGCCGCAAAAACCGACGAGTTAGCTGAAATAGCTCTTGAGCTACAAAAGCGTGCACAGGAGTTGTATCTTGAAATCGAGCAGCGATATGCCACCATGAGTTCGGCTAAGTTATTGGCTGAATATTATGGCTCTGACAGCCAGTTGGAAAAGCAAACCGCATTGACAAAACTAATTATTATGGATTTTAGTGATCTCGAGTCTTTCGAGTTAAAGGCGTTGTATGAAACCCCTCACGCGGAAATATGGGCTCGCGAGGCAATCATTAAAAAGCTTATCTCGATCGGAGACCCCGATGGCATACGCTGGGCTAAACAAACTTTGGTGGAAAATCAGGGATTAAACGTATATTTGGGGGGAGATATGCTAAGTGATATTTACAGATACGACCCTGATTTTGTTACGGAATATATTAATAACATTGACCTCAATCATCGCAATGAGATCTCAAATTTATCCGGTCTGTTTTATCAAGAACAAGAATTAGCCAAAGAATTTGTGGTCAGAAATTTCGATGAAATATTGCAATCGAATGACCCCTCAGTTCTACAACTTAGCAATCAAGTAGCCGAACTCGACCTTAACGACGATCAGCAAAGAGACTTAATCCGCAAGTTAGGAGATAACTACCGCGAAAAACGTGATTTTGTACTGCGCTTACTAAGCAATGTTGAAGATACTGATTTGCTACGCGAAGGCTATCAAACCCTCGAGCGTGACAATGATCGAATAAAGTTTCTCAGGACTATTTACAAAGACCATCGCGCCCTCGCTCGCGAACTAGCGGGAGATTCAGATAATCCAAAGATTCGAGGCTTCGCTAAATAGTCGTTTCTTATATGATGCTGGTAACAAATAAACCTAGATCAGCAGATCTGCTAAATTCACTATCCTCAAGCGACCTATATTTTCTGCATATGCGCCTATTTCAATCGACAATAGCGGAATAAGAATTTTCTCAAAAGTTTACTCTGACCCGACTTTTTTTAACTCACGCAGGGTCTTG
>JAKVBA010000110.1 GCA_022447525.1 Gammaproteobacteria bacterium | reverse complement strand
GGGATTATGCGTCAAACGCTGATGAAGCAACTGAAAATAGACGACGTAGTCTTTTAAAACAAATTAACACGGATACCTTTAAAAAGTCACAAGCCGCACTTTCGGAGCTTTTTACATCACAAGAGCAAAATAATCTCGTCAGAAAAATCGCAAAAAACTCCTATTCATACTCTCCAAAAGCACCAATATCGGTAGAGGACTTTCCATCTAAAGAATATCAAAAAATTTCATCTCTTGAGGGCGGCGGCAAGCAAGAGAAAATCGATATGCTTGTACATCGTTGGCTGCAACTTGCAAAGCTTTTCTGGGAAGCAATTATCGACCCAAGTCAGGCTACACCTATTGATGATGACAGTTATCTTAAGTTATGGCAGTTGCAAAAGCCTCAGCTCAAGGCTGACATAATTTACATAGATGAAGCTCAAGACTTAGATCCGGTCATGTTAGATGTTTTGCAACGACAACCCGCACAAAAAGTGTGGCTAGGGGATGAGTTTCAACAAATATATGAGTGGCGTGGTGCTGTGAATGCTTTGGAAATTATTGAATGTAAGAAACGATTGTACCTAACAGAGACCTATCGATTTCCACCGACTATTGCTGAGGCTGCTAATAAGGTACTAAAAAAATTGAATGTGCCACGAGAGATCGTAACGCACGTACACAAAAACTCTCAAAAAAAGCATAACTCTTTTGTTTTTATTGCACGGACTAATAAAACGTTATTCTCTAAAGCGCTAGAGTTGGCGGCAAAACGGCAAAAATTTAGTTGGAAAAAATTCAATATTCAAAGTTTGAAGTGGAACTGCGAACAAATAGTAAATCTAGCCAATAACAAGAGAGCAGGGGGGCTTTACGAGGACTTTTCTAGTATTGAAGAACTAAAAGATCATTTAGAAAACAATCCCTCAGATGTAATAAAGCGAGCTTATGACCTTTGTGAGGAATATATTTACAATTTAACAAAGATTACGAAAGCGCTTCATGAAATAGAGCAGTTTAACGATCTAAATCATAAATACGAATTAACAACAGCTCACCAGAGCAAAGGGTTAGAATGGGACTTTGTATTATTGTCGGACGATTTCAATAATGTAAAACTGCGACCTGATGGCGAAATAGAAAAGTCCGAGTGGAACTTGTTATATGTTGCTATTACTAGGGCAAAGCAGAGCCTGCAGCTTTATACACCCACAATAGCAGCATTGTTTGACTCGCAAGCTGAAGGTCAATTGCGTGTAGATGAACCAAAAGCATTGCTTGAAAGCGCGCGCATAGAGCTCCCATCTCCAGAGCTTTTCTATGATAAGAGCTCTCGCGAGCTTTACTCGGAACTGTTAACTCAGAAAGTGACACCCCCAATAATTGGTTACGATTGTGAAGAGAATAAGCGTGTGGTTGGTACCTTGGAGTTTGCATGGCCAGAATGCAAAGTAGGGATTTTCTTACCTGACGAACCGATTCAGTTAGAAGGTTGGCAACTGTTATCAATTGATGAAGTAAAAGCAGGCCTTGAAAGGTTAAAGTCACTGCTTACCGCTTCGCAAAATAATAAATAGCAAGAGAATTAGAATGACGTTAAAGAAACAAAAATTTGCACCAGGCGCCCGCGTTGAAATTAGAGACGAAGAGTGGGTAATTAGGCGCGTTGATTTAACGAACTATCAGGGCTATCAACTAACCTGCGAAGGTATTTCAGAGCTTGTAAGGGGAAAAGAGGCTTTATTTCTTACGGAGCTTGAAGACGACATCACAGTACTCGATCCTAAAGAAACAAAACTGGTTCAGGATATGTCTCCAGACTTTTCACAAAGCCTGCTGTTTATCGAAAGTCAACTTCGCCAATCCACCCCTAACGATAATCAAATTCATGTGGCTAAAGACGCTGCAATGGATGTTGTTCCCTATCAGCTCGACCCAACTTATCAAGCATTGGAGCAACCTCGCCAGCGCATATTGATTGCCGATGCTGTAGGTTTGGGGAAAACGCTTGAAGCGGGCATCTTAGCAACTGAGCTCATGCAGCGGGGACGAGGCAAACGCATATTAGTGCTTACGCTAAAAAGCATGATGACCCAGTTCCAAAAAGAATTCTGGACTCGATTCTCTATTCCATTAACACGCTTAGATTCGAATGGTTTACAGCGAGTGCGTGGCCGAATTCCCGCTAACCATAACCCATTCTACTATTACGACAAATCTATTATCTCTATCGATACGCTAAAACAAGATAACGAATTTAAGATGTATCTGGAGAAGGCGTACTGGGACATCATCATCATAGATGAAGCGCACAATGTTGCAGACCGTGGTACCAGTTCACAACGCGCAGAGTTAGCACAGCTACTGGCTCGGAAGTCAGACACCTTGATCATGCTATCTGCCACGCCGCACGATGGCCGAGCAAAAAGTTTTGCCAGTCTAATGAATATGCTAGACCCAACGGCGATTGCCGATCCTGAAAACTATGTAAAAGGTGACTTCTCTAGCAAAGGGCTGGTGGTACGACGCTTTAAGCATGATATTAAAAACCAGGTAAAAACAGAGTTTAAAGAGCGTTCAGTACACGCTATACGCGAATCTGCATCGGCCAATGAAGAAGCAATTTACAACACCTTACTGGATATTCCTTTTACCGTTAAAGGCGAACATGATAGCGAAAAGCCTGGCCAGTTGATTCGTATCGGCTTGCAGAAAGCGCTATTTTCGTCTCCTGCTGCGTGTTTAAAGTCTGTTGAGCAGCGTATACGAACACTTTCTCCAAAGTCCGGTGATATTGCCATCTCAGATGATGTCCAAAGTGAAATAAACGGTTTACGCACGTTACAGCAACTACTTCACGAACTGCAGGACGAAAGTTGGACTAAGTATCAGCGCCTACTAATCCTTGTAAAAAGTCAGTCGTTTAACTGGAACAAAAACAACACCAATGACCGCTTAGTTATTTTTTCCGAGCGTATTGAAACACTTAGATATCTGGAGCAACGCTTAATCGCCGACCTTAAGCTAAAAGAAAACCAGATAACGCAACTGCATGGCGGAATGAGTGATATCGAGCAGCAAGCAGTGGTAGAAAGCTTTGGCAAGTCGGAAGAAAAGCTAAGAGTGCTGCTTTGTTCCGACGTGGCAAGTGAAGGTATCAACCTGCATTACCTTTCTCATCGGCTGATTCACTTTGATTTACCTTGGTCACTTATGGTCTTCCAGCAGCGAAATGGCCGTGTTGACCGATACGGGCAAACAGAAGAGCCGCAAATTTATTACCTGATCACCGAAAGCCAAAACGAAACTATTCGTGGCGATGTGCGCATATTAGAAATCTTGCAGCAAAAAGATGAACAAGCGTATGAAAATATCGGCGACCCCGCCACGTTTATGGACGTTTACGACAGCGCTAAAGAGGAATAACTTGCTGCAGAAGCCATGATAACGGGGATGAGCGCCCAGGAATTTGATAAAAAATACGTTGTTGATGTGGAAGAAAACGAGGCCGACGACCTGATGGCGATGTTTATGAATGCAACACTAACGCCACCAGAAGCAAATCAGGCTGAAGAGAAAAAGCCAGAAGATGCTCACATCACTCTCTTTGACAATGATTACCTTTATGCAAAAGCAGCATTGCGTTTCATTAATAAAGATAAAAAGCGCATTGCCGTTGAGTTTAACGACGTTTCGCAAATTATCCGACTAACTGCCCCCGACGATTTAAAGCAGAAATTTAAATCCTTCCCGCCAGAGATTTACCCTGAAAACGGTGACTTTATTCTAACGGCAGATAAAAAAGCTTATATGGAAGAAGTGAAACGCGCTCGGGGGGATGAGAGTGACTGGCCGAAACAACATTATTTATGGCGCAAACACCCTCTTACTGATTGGTTACAAGAACGCATGCTCGGTAACACGGGGCGGCATGAAGCACTTGTTATGGGGATAGATAGTGAACTAAATCAAGATGAAGCCATCTTTTTAGTCAGCGCACTCATTCCTAACCGAAAAGCTCACCCGGTTATTTGGGAGTGGTATGCAGTTCACACGGCTAAAGGAAAAGTGGCATACATAAAACCACTACAAGAAGTACTCCTTGAATTTGGCGATAAACTCAAGACATTGCCGAACACCGGCTTACCTGTGAATACAGAGCAGCTTGAAGCGTTAAGAGCGCCGGTCATTGATGCTGTTGAAAGTTCCGTGTTACAGAAAAAGCAGGCATTTGATGCAGAAATGCAGCCTAAGTTAAAGCAGCAACTGGCCGAGTTGACAAAGTTAAAATCTAAACAGGTTCAGCAAATGGAACTTGATATAGGTAAGGGGCTTGAAACAACCAGAGAAAGTAAGCGAATTACGAAACAGCGGCAAATCGATAAGGTATTTGCTGAATATCAACAATGGGTGAAAGATACCTGGCAAACAGAGCCAGCCCCTTATATTCAGTTAGTAGCGGTAATCGCTTCGGTAAACTCTCAAGATGTAGTGTAAGGATAAGAACATGGCAATCAGTGATAACGCCGCCACCTTTTTGGGCATTCATAATGAAAACGAATTTTACTCTGCCCACTATCTTGCTGAGGTGTTCCAAGGCGACATTAAAGACATCATTCAACGATGGCAGCAGCAAAGCGATGATGATAAAGCGGCGGAAAAACCCCAGCCGTTTGTTCCGCCATATCAGCGCTTAAAAGATATTGCGCGTGGCTATTTCGCAATGCGTGAACAATCCCAAAGAGAACGTCAGCCTCAAAAAGCGATTGCGCTACAGCGAGAGTTCTTCGCTGCATTCTTACAAGCGCTGAATTTACCCAATACCGCCAGTAATCAAATTGTTGGACAGGATTTGGAAGTACCAGTACTTTCTGTATACCCCAATGCCGAGCAGCCTCAAGTTTGGGTGCTCGGAGCATTAGACACAGAAAAAGAAGGCCTAGATCCTTTCAGTTTGACGCTGGAAAAAGCGCAGTTTTACGGGCCCAAACCCCACGCCGATAAACTTGCTGGCAACAGCTGGTTCGATATCATTAACGACTTTGTATTTAAACTAGACGAGCCACCTCGCTGGGTGATTTTGCTAAGTGACCGGCAATGTGTGTTGGTCGACCGCTTTAAATGGCTACAAAACCGCGTATTGAGGTTCGACCTCGATGAAATTCTTGGCCGTAAAAACGATAAAACGTTAAAAGCTACAACGGCCTTGTTACATCAGGAAAGTCTGGCTCCAAAAGATGGCTCATCTCTACTCGATAACCTAGATGAGCAAGCGCATAAGCATGCATTTGGCGTATCTGAAGACTTAAAATATGCACTGCGTGAAGCTATAGAATTATTGGGTAATGAAGCCGCCGCGCAGCTACTAGAACGCAGTGATATAGCCTACCAAGGTAAAACCGCGCTTAACCCCGAACAGCTGTCTCGTGAATGCTTGCGGTATATGTACCGGTTACTGTTTTTGTTTTACATAGAAGCTAGGCCTGAATTAGGTTACGTACCAATCAAAAGCAGCGAAACTTATCTAAAAGGCTACAGCTTAGAAAGTTTGCGTGATTTAGAGCTTGTTCAGCTTAATACCGAGCAGGCGCAACAGGGTTTTTATTTTCACAATAGTATCCAAAAGCTTTTCGCCATGATCCATCAGGGCCGCATGAAGCCCGTACAAGCGCAAAGTGGCTTTGAGATGAATGAAATGCCGGTAACCTACAAAACCGGTGTGGATGGCTTTGAAATCCCATCACTCGACAGCCATTTATTCGACCCCAAGCGCACGCCTTATCTCAACAAGGTAAAGTTTAATAACAATACCTTGCAACGGGTAATCCGCTTAATGTCGCTAACCCGCGAGACATCGGGGCGCGGCAACAAACGCCGTGGGCGAGTGAGCTATGCGCAATTAGGCATTAACCAATTGGGGGCCGTGTACGAAGCGCTGTTAAGTTACCGGGGCTTCTTTGCTAGTACTGATTTATATGAAGTGAAAAAGCCAGGGCCAGATCCTGAGGGATCCCCACGAATTTAATTCCATGTGCTTCCGGCCCATGCACTGTCTA
>JAKVBA010000011.1:44158-66399 GCA_022447525.1 Gammaproteobacteria bacterium | reverse complement strand
ATGTGGAAAGCCAACGCTCTCAATAGTTAGTAGGGCTAAAAGCACCAAAAACTTCAAAAAATCAATAAAAAACGCCAGACACATCGGGCATCTGGCGTTTTACGATATTCTGGTAGGCGCGATTGGATTCGAACCAACGACCCCCACCATGTCAAGGTGGTGCTCTAACCAACTGAGCTACGCGCCTGCACTGCAATGCAGGGGCTGGATTTTAGCCCAATATTTAGAATGTTGGCAAACCTTTTTAATTATTCTTTATCCCATTGCCAAACGCCGAGTTGCAATTGCCTGGGCAATCCGCATACTAGGACTGTAATCTAGGCACTACTGCCACTTCTAACAATTTACATAAGAGGAAACTAGAATGGACTTAATGCAAATAGCAACCCAAATGATCGGTCAGAAACTCAGTAGTTCCAATGGAGCAAACAATGAACTTGTAAGTTCGGTGATTGGTAGCCTACTTGGCGGTGGCTCTGGTCAATCTGGCATCGATCTAGGCTCATTAGTTGGCAACCTTCAAAAAAGCGGACTAGGCGATATTGCTACTTCTTGGCTGGGAGATGGTGATAACGACCACATTTCTCGCTCACAAATAGCGGATCTACTTGGGTCGGACAAAATACAGCAAGCAGCGAATCAACTAGGTGCCGATCAAAATGATCTATTAAGAGGGCTGCAAGAATTACTACCACAAATGGTAGACAAATCATCCAAAGGAGGCAGTCTGCTTGATGATCTAGGTGGAGTTGGTGGCTTGGCTAGTTTGGCGAGCAAATTTCTTAAGTAGATAGCATCTTTTACGAGACTAGTTAAACGGTCGCGGGCGCGACCGTTTTTTTTGGCATCAGGAATTACTAGAGAGATCGAATAATGACTGACTAGAGGATTATGGCAGTTCATTACTCAGATAATTAGTGTAGACTGATCTTCACGGTAAACGATGCTCCTCCATCATCGCAGATCTGTGTCATACCAACCGATAAAAACAATTCTAAAAATATGTCCTTAACTAACAAAGTAATTGTCGGCCTGCTATTGGGGGCCGCCACTGGAGCTATCCTAAATTTTTTAGATAACTCTTTTTTAAACAATTATGTTGTCGATGGCGCAATGTACGCCGGAGGCAAGCTATTCGTAAATGCACTCAAAATGTTAGTAGTGCCATTGGTAATTTTTTCTCTCATACCTGGCGTCTTTGCTATCGGGGACATCAAACTTTTAGGCAAGGTGGGAACCAAAAGTATTATTTTGTATATCGCCACCACCGCGATTGCCATCGCAACGGCAATCAGTTTAGCGGCATTGTTTGGCATAGGCTCAGGCGGAACTCCACCAGAAGACATAGAGTTCGTCGGCAGGAGTGCTGACAAAAGCACATTGGATATCCTAATTGGCATTGTACCAACAAACATCTTCAAGGCGTTTGCCTCTGGAGACATGCTGGCCATTATCTTTTTCTCAATTTTCTTTGGAATAGCAGCACTAAGCATCAAGGATCAAATTAAAGAAACCATTAGCTTAATTGATCAGCTTAATAAAATTGTGATGCAGATGGTAGAGATGGTTATGTGGTTTGCTCCGTACGCTGTCTTTTGTCTAATTGGTAAAGCTATCGCAGACGTTGGACCTCAACTACTAATCGATCTAGCTGGGTACTTCAGTGTTGTGGTAGGAGCCCTTCTTTTTCATGCCTTTATCACGCAAATGCTTATATTAAAAACCTTCACTGGTATGAGCATTGGACTATTTCTATCGAAAATAAGAAATGCACAGCTCTTTGCATTCAGCACATCCAGCTCGGGAGCAACGATACCTGTAACCTTAAGAACTGTGCAAGAGCGGCTTGGTGTGGATCGTGCGATTTCTTCTTTTAGCGTGCCTTTTGGCGCTACGATCAATATGGATGGCACCGCTATTATGCAAGGCGTCGCCACCGTATTCATCGCTAACTTATACGGTATAGATCTTGGCATAATGGGCTATGTGATTGTCGTATTAACCGCTGTGCTGGCGTCAATTGGCACAGCAGCAGTACCTTCAGTTGGTCTTGTAATGCTCACGCTGGTTTTTGAACAAGTTAATCTTCCAGTCGAGGCTATCGGCTTAATTATGGGTGTCGATCGGTTACTTGATATGACTAGAACCGCTGTTAACGTCACCGGAGACACGGTGGTAACCAGTATTGTGGCTAAAAGCGAGGGTAAATTGGATATGGACGTGTTTAATGACCCAGAGGCCGGCCAGCTTGACGATATTCATCTACCCAAATCATAGAGACCACTTGTTGACACCAGTCTTAGACCTGATGTGCTTAAATAAAAAAGCCTATTCATTCTGAATAGGCTTTTTTATTGTTGGTAATTTTCAAACTAGGCTGAGATACCTTAGATACCTAACGAAGAGTATGAATCTCTTATTCTCTCGATGGCTATCATCATTGCCGCCGTTCTCAAATCGGGAATACGATTATCGCCATTCCATTTTTCACTGATCACTTGGTAACCCTCACGCATCACATCATCAAGACCTGATCGGACTAGGTCTAATTCAGTAGGTCCCTCAATAATTTTCGCCAACTTATCCTTAGGAAATGGTAAACCTACCATCTCTTCGATTGCAGAGACCATTTCGTTGGTTTGACGCTCGTGCTGCCTGCGCTGCATTCTGCCAAACCGAATATGGCCTAAGTTCTTTACCCATTCAAAATAAGAAACCGTGACACCGCCGGCATTAGCATACAAATCAGGGATAATCAGGCAATTACGATCTCTTAAAATTTTGTTCGCTGAGAATGTGACTGGCCCATTCGCTGCTTCGGCGATGATTTTAGCTTTGATTTGATCGGCATTATCACTAGTGATTACTCCTTCCATCGCCGCTGGGATAAAAATATCGCAATCCATAGTCAGAACAGAGTTTGAATCGGGTGTATAGCCTTTGAATCCCTTTACGCCGCCATTATCGTGAATGTGTTTGTGAAGGCCATCAATATCTATACCGTTTTCATCAATAACGGCACCGTCGCGCTCCATTACACCAACGATAACGGCATCGTCTTCTTGAGATAAAAATTGTGCCGCGTGATAACCTACATTACCGAGACCTTGCACCACTATTCGCTTGCCGGAAAGAGACCCTGTCAAGCCAGCCCATTCAATGTCTTTAGGGTGCCTAAAAGCCTCTTGCAGCGCATACTGGATGCCTCTACCGGTAGCTTCCACACGCCCTCTGATACCACCTTTGCTAACAGGTTTGCCAGTGACGCATCCCCAACTATTTAGATCATTTGGATAAAGACGCTTATACTCATCGGCCATCCAAGACATCTCTCTTTCACCAGTGCCCATATCAGGCGCTGGAACATTTTGTGCTGGACTGATAAGAGTACGTTTTGCTAATTCATGAGTAAAACGTCGTGTGATTTTTTCAAGCTCATGTGGCTCCCAATCATTTGGATCAATAACCAAAGCTCCTTTTGAGAGACATGAGTGAAGCTAACGCCTCTACCTCATCCTGATCAGCATGCGGAGAATAACGAATACCTCCTTTAACCGGTTCACGATGCTCCGAATGAACTGAACGATAACCGGTAAACGTAAAAAGCTTGTTACGCAATCTCACCCCGAAACGAACGGTATAAGTTGAGTTACAAACCTTGATTTTATGCCTTAGATCATCTGGCAACCCCACTAGCTCTGCTGCCTGATCAAACATTAGCTCTACAGATGATAAGAAGCTCTCATCGCTGTGTGACATTATTCCTCCTCGGATAAAGCCTTCATATAGTTTTATTTATTAAATTACACATACTAAAAATCACTCAGTTTATGCCTTATTCGTTCTTGCTTTATTTAAGCGCGGTAAGCAGGCTGTTACTTTGTAATTTTTACTATCTTATGGTGTCAACAAATTGCTGAAACCCATCCAATGCTCCATGAACATTAGGATGATGCTGTTTTGACATGAAAGTTTTAACGTCAACGCCCGCTTGATACAAGCTTAACAAGCGTCCAGAATCAAATTCAGTTTCTATGTCTAGATACGAGGTCGATAACCGCAGACTATGCGTTTTTTCAGGTATTCCAAAGTCAATTCCAGGTAATGAAGCAATCGAATATTGGTGTAATAAGTGATCCGCCAAATCCCTTGAATTTTTTATTCCAACCCGCTCTAGCCCCTGCGAAAATGAATCGAAATTTGGAGTAATATAAAAGCCTCCTTCAGATTTTGTACACTTAATACCCATATTGAGTAAAGCATCCCGGAAGAACTGAGTTCGCATTCTGTGGATTTCGCGACAATCAGCCACATACTGCTCTATCTCTTCGTCCATCTCATAAGCCTTGATTGCCGCATACTGCACAGGAGCTGACACACCTGACCAGGTTTCGCTCGCCAATACCGCTAGCTTTTGCATAATTGTCACGCCTTGCTCAGTGTCAGGCATCAAGCCAACGCCAAGCCGCCAACCTCCTATAGACAAATGCTTACTCAAGCCACCCAAAACAAATGTACCTTCAGGATAATACGTCGATATGGACTTATGCTTACTGTTCGCGTAACAAACTTCGAAGTAGATTTCGTCGCTCAAAACCCAGATTTTATGCTCGCGACAGTATTCGGCCAACTCCCGCAAAGTTTCAGCGTCCATTACTTGACCAGTTGGATTATTGGGACTGTTGATGATTAGTAATTTACAAGGGTTGTCGCAAGCACGCACCAACTTGTCCAACTCACCGATATCTAAGCTATAGTTGTCGTCGTGATCACTGGGAATATAGCTGAAGCTCCTGCCCAAAATAGTCGCTTGGGGACCATAGCTAACCCAAGACGGCGTTGGTAAAAATACATGGGCATTTAAGACCATTTGCAAACCATATATGATCGCTTTGCTACCAGGCCCAATAATCACTTGATTTGAATTGAAAGACCTATCTAACTTTTTGGAATAATAGGCGGCAACCTCACTTGTTAGATCAGGCAAGCCTTTCGCCGGTAGATAGCTCTTTTTGTCAGCATTATCCGCGAGTGCTCGTTGCAACTTTGGATGCACGTCAAAGCGAGACTCTCCAAAACCCATGTGATGAACTGTTTTACCCTCACGCCAAAACCTGTTTACAGTTTCGTTTATGTGTAGAGTGGAAGATGGGACCAAACCGTCGAAGGCCGGATCCAATAAAAGATATGGACTCATGATTATGTTTGTAGTCAAAAAAAGCCCGCAGTTTCGAGTGAAAGTTGCGGGCTCTGAAGTCTAAAAATTTACACAGACGTTAAAAATTATAGATACCTTTGAGGTACCAGGAACCACCTTCATAGTTTGCAGCGGTACGACGAGGATATTGCAAGCCTACACTCTGGCGATTTGCGAATACCCCGTCATTTTCGATCTCATCAACATAAGAATCGAAAACGTTCGAGCCGCCAAATACCACACGTAAGGCATCGTTGACTTGCCAACCTAACTCCAAATCAAAATAGACTATCGAGTCAATCTCTGAACTCCTGTTCCCAAGGGGACCGTTGATGGTTCCTCGTTCATCAAAATGAGATCCGTAATAGGTGGCTCTAGCAACCAAATTCCAATTCTCGTTGAAAAAGGTATTGGTTGATAAAGTAAATCTATCTTCAGGGTAGTTGTTTTCGATATCCTCGATGGTTGAGTCACTCACTGGATTTATGCCCTGAACAGGGGTTTGACCAGTTACGTCGATTTCATTATGAGCGTAAGCAAAGGTAACCGAGGTATCGATGTCACCCCAATTGATACTGCCGTTAAGCACCACATCAAAACCAGAGTGCTCAAGTTCAAGTGCATTGGTATAGAACGACAAGGTTCGACCATCCGAACCAGGAATTGGAATATCACCAGTTCGGTAAATTCGGTCCTCAACATCAACGCTGTAGAAATCAACAGTTAAATCCCAAGCGCTGCCCAATGGAGTTGTAAAACCAAAACTTAGGTTAGTTGACTCTTCCTCTTTTAGATTTGTTCCACCAGCCGCGGTGGCTTGAGGTGAGTTTGCAGGAACAAGACCTTCTTCAACTTGCAAACCGGTTCTGCCATCGAACGTGGTTATGATCGAAGAAATATTTGCCTGGCCAGGTGTCGGTGCGTGAAAGCCAGTAGAGGCGGCACCTCGGATAGTGAAGGTGTCAGTGACATTGTACCTGGTTGCTACTTTCCAGTTGGTGGTGCTACCAAAATCAGAAAAATCCTCATATCTCAATGCATACTGCATTAACCATCGATCGGAAATATCGTGCTCGAGATCAGCATAAACCGCAAAGTTATCTCTATCAAAAGAACCAGCACTTTCAGGGCTAGGCGGACGAAAACCACTAGGCCCAGAGCCTGTTATTGCGTTTGCATCACCGGTAATTTGAGTGAATGTTTCCTCCCGATACTCCGCACCGTATGAGAGAGAAAGGCTGTCGGTTAAAGCGGTCGAGAAGTCGGCATTAAAATTAAGCTCATCCTGCTCATAAGCGCCGACATCAAAGTCTCGCACCGCAGTGCCATCACTCAGCAATGGTAGACTTGGGTTGAGAGTATTATTCAAAAAATAGTCTAACTCATTTTTTCCATAGCCAACACTAAAGTCATAAGTTGTACCGCTGGCAAACTCACCACGATATCCCGCCACAAAACTAGTGTCGGTCTGGGCTCCGTCCAAGAAAGGCGTGTAACCAACCGGAAGTTGATCCTGTAAGCCAAGAGCCGCAATGGATGGATGGCTCGGGTTTCTGTAGAAGAAGCGATAACGACCATCAGTGTCAGCATAGTTACCAAAGGCGTATATTTCTGCGCCATTGGCCAATTCCCAACCAGCGTTCAAAAAGATACGTGTGCCGTCGGTCTCTGGTCGGCCCCACGTTTGTGTAAAAGGAGCATCGCCAAAAGGAGAATCGGCTCCGACCCCCGGAAATCCTGCATCGACTAATGCTTGCGCATCTGGGCGAATCAAACCTCGAGATAAGGCCTCATTGTCAGAATATTCAATGCTGGCATTAATAAAACCATTTTCACCCGCAGCAAAACCAAGATTGGCTGCTATCTTAGTGCTGGATTCACCCTCATAAAACTCACCATAGCTAACTTGGATTTCACCGCCGTCATTTGCGTCTTTTAGCTCAAAGTTCATTACTCCAGCTATCGCGTCGGAGCCATATTGAGCTGCCGCACCATCGCGAAGCACTTGCACATTTTTCAAGGCAATACTTGGAATCATACCCACATCAACACCATGAGAACCATTACCAGCGGCCGGCGCGAAAAACTGCACTAACGCAGAGCGATGTCGTCGTTTCCCGTTTACCAAGATTAGGGTTTGATCAGGAGACATACCACGAAGAGAGGTCGGACGCACGAACGCACTGCCGTCGCCCGTAGCCGGAGTGGCTGTGTAAGAAGGAACGAGGGTCTTTAAGTTATCTGTAATATCAGCCCCATTGCCAAGTGCAGAGAAATCTTCTTCACTGATCACGTCAACCGGAACCGGCGAATCTGCTGCTGACCTGGGTTTGGCACTTCGACTACCGAGCACCACCACTTCCTCAAGTTGGGTTCCGGCTGTCTGCTCTGTATTTTGAGCTTGTGCCAGTGGGCTGCTCAAGCTGGCAGCCACCGCCAAACTAATGACACTTGGCGTTAAGGTTTTGGAAATTTTATTCATGTCTGACTCCTCTGTATTTTCTGTTTCTAAGTCAGAGTCATAGTTATCACTGTCATATGACTCCTCTGGAGAGCCGACGCCAGCACTGATTCGTATATCGGTGCCAGACAGCATTAGTTGTAAGCCATCGCGGATTGTATAACGCCCAAATAGTGGTTGAGTCTTATACTTTTTTATCTCCGAATAAGGATACAACAACGTAATTTCCGCCTGTTGGGCGAATCTTACCAAGGCTTTATCGGCAGAGAGGCGCGGTATATGAAAATAAAACTGTTCTTCGGTAGCGCCATAGGAAGCTCTAGCCTGAGCTATCAGAACTAATACCATCACTAACCTAAGTAGGAGGCTGGACATTTCTCGAGTAAGTGTCATAGCCTCATTTTACGCATTTTCATACGCCTCTTCTATTAGGAGCATCAACTTCGTTTCTTCCCCCACACCAAAACCCTTTTTATTTACGTTATTTTTTGATTTTATCAGTAAATTAATCGGTCGCTTATCATTTTTTTTATGTACCCCAATAGCAAAGTAAAAAACCACCACATTATATTGAGGGCAAAAAAAATGAGGCTGACCAAGGTCAGCCTCATTTGTCTAATGATAGCTCTCTATCAGTTTTTTTAGCTATCTGGTTACTTTGGTATACAAAAGCACTTCATCACCAATTCTCTTAGACTGTACACCGAAGTTAAGTTCTAAAATTTTTAATAACTGCTCCGTATCACCAGTCTTAAAGTAGCCACCAACAGGAATTACAGCGATAGACTCGTCCATAATCGTAAAACTCAGAGGTGTATAGCGATCTATCTCACGAATAGCCTCTTCCAAAGGTTGACCCTGGAATACCAGCATGCCGTCCCGCCATGAAAGTAACGCCTCAGTGTCTTGATCATTTCTCACCTTTGACTCATTAGGGCCTATTGTCACTTTTTGCCCCTTTGTCAAAAATAGTTCGTCTATTTGATTTGATGATAGTGAGTTCATACTCACTTTAACTTTTCCTTCTGTGACCAATACTTCTTTATCTAGACCGGGCCTAGCGTCGATATTAAAAGCCGTGCCAATAGCCACAACCTGATCGCTTCCAACGTCCACCACAAAAGGCTTAGTTGGGTCTTTGGCAACATCGAAATAAACCTCACCAGCAACAAGCTCTATTTGACGTTGGCTCTTGGTGAACAATACACTAACTTCTGAATTGGTATTGAGCTCTAAAACACTTCCGTCGGCCAATTTCACCGTAGACCTCTCACCAATGGCTGTCTTATAAACCTTACCAACTGTTTGAGAAACAAGACTCTTGTCTACCCCAGCAATCTGAGCGGACAAACTATCAGCGGGAGCCATCTTGAAATTATTTATCCCAAGCACCACAGCCACTGTAGCCGCCGCTGTTGCAAACATCCCCCAAAAGCCAGACGTTGATACTTTTCTCTCATATCTGGCAGAATATTCCACGACCGTATCATTGGAACCGTTTTCGAGTTTCAATTTTTCCATCGGCATAAGTTTGGCGATTGGCGATAAAACATCTAGCAGGTCCCACATAGACGCACATTTAACTAGCGTCTCGCCATGCACCGGCGATTCTTCCAACCATTGCGACAATTGCACTTCTTCTCTTGCAGACAAACCACGATCAATTTTCGCGACCCAATCGGCCGCACAATTCTCAATAATCTCTAAATTCGGAAACTTTACTGCACTCATTTTACTTCACCTTCCGTTTGACTCTTAGGTACTCAGATAGACTGGCCACTTCGCCAGTCTGCCTGACTCCAATATCGGATGTCCTAGCATCGTAGTACTGCATTGTCCGCAGAAGCCCTTTGGCGACATGCTTTTCAACCGTACTTTCGGATATTTTTAACTTTTGCGATATTTCTCGTTGACTCAAACCATATACTTTCTTCAATACAAACACTTTTCTGCACTGTTCCGGCAGATCATCGACCGCTGCACATAAGAGGCCGAAATCCTCTCGATTGAGCACTTCTTTTTCCGTTTGACTACAAAATTTAGTACGGTCGTAAGAGAACAAACTATCATCACTTTGTTCACTAACGTCTACTTCTGTATCGACCCTCTGTGCTAGTTGGATGCTCCTGTTTGCTAAACGAATGGCTGTCTTAACCATAAACGCTTTAGGGAACTGTATTTCTTGCTTTAAAGAAGACTGATAAGTGTTTATGTAGGTATCCTGCAAAATATCTTCGATATCTTGTCTTGTAGCTGCAGGGCGAATTTTGCTCAACAATGAGGCGATGACCCTTTTGTACTTCAAAAACTCTTCAGTTATTTTCTCTGACATTCACGTTCCTCCTCAAATTAGTTATCACATCATCACACCGACATAGAACTAAAAATTACACTAACGATTTACAAACCACACCACCAATATTGTTACGCACATTCCAACAACTAAAAATCTCAGCATTTCTTGGTCTATCTTCATTAGAGACCGCGCCCCGATACTTGCGCCAACAAATTGACCTAACATCATCATGGCGCCTAATACAAATACCACCTGCCCATACCAAATAAATACCGTCAGAGACGCTATATTTGATGCAAAATTAAGGGCCTTCGCCACCATACTAGACTCAACGATCCCCTGCCCTCGTAAACTGACCCCAGCCAAAACAAAAAATGAGCCAGTTGCCGGACCAAACATTCCGTCATAAAAACCCACTGTCGGAACTGCCGTTAACCTATGAGTCATTACCGAAACTTTTGGCTTACCACCACCAACCCTCTGTTTTGGTACCAAAAGAAAGTACAGGGCAATCAGCACAATGACAATTGGCACGACGAAAGCGAGAACCTCGGCATTGATATACTGCACAACAACAGCTCCAAACAAAGCACCAATAAACGCAGTGACCATGCCCAAACGCAACTGTTTAAAAGATAACTTACCTTTCAAAATCAATGTCAGTGTTGCAGTTCCAGAGCCCGCACAAGCTTGTAACTTGTTGGTACCTAAAGCTTGAATCGGCGGAATACCCGCCAACAACAACGCGGGTATAGTAATTAAGCCTCCACCACCAACCAATGTATCTATGTAGCCAGCGATAAATGCAGCTAAAAGTAGCCACAATAAAGCCCAGGGACTTACCTCAGAGTAAACTGAAACCATACTTTCGATCATAAAAAGCTACTTAAGTTAGGTGGCTTTAGAGATCCCATATGAGTAAGAGAGCTCTAAGCAAGTTTTCCTCTACATCGCCATCAAAAATACTGATTTCGATCAATAGATAAATGAGTATGACGGATATTCGATTAAAATCTTTGAAAGCTAATGCCCGCTGAACCTGTCTGTATTGTGGAAGCCATAACCGGCAAACGCAAGTTTAGCTCACGTAGACTGGTACAGAACAGGCCTTAACAATGAAGACATATGGGATCATTCTAGCAATTTTGACGGTGATTGGGATCGGTTTAACAGCACTGCTGATTACGCGCGATGAAAAACTCGATCAAACTGTTTTTAATCAAACAACAGAATCGATAAGAAACCTCCAAAATTTAGATAAAAGGCTTTTGGTATTTCTCAGTCAATCTAGATTTAACAGTGATTTCGATGATGATGAATTATTGGAAATTAGCTATCAGTTAAGTGAGGAATTTTCAAATCTTAGATACGAAGCCTTGTTTGAAGAGATCGAGGCAAGTAAAAAGCTCAACGACGCCGTCAGACGTTTCGACGACCATTACGCTTCAAGGGAAGAAACACTGGAATTGTATGCTAAGAGTAACCAGCGAGTCAGGGAATCAATCAAAACATTAACAAGCGTAATAAAAGAGCAGGGCAACGAGATAGCAAGCGCAATAAATACCAACGCCTTCTCTTTACTATTAACGGACTCAATAGAAACTCGAGACGAGCTTCGCAGATTGATTCAGATAGCCGAAAACCAATCTGAAAATGAATTAAAGCAGCAAGCTACTTATATTGAGCTAGTTAAATCAATTATGCAAAGCTCAATCGAGACCAATAAAGCCTACTCTGAACTAAGCCGATTAGAAACCGGAGCGCTACTCGACAACATTGAGAAAGCGTACGTCAACTATCACAATCGAGCAATCGAGAGCGCCAACCAATTCAAGGTGGCAATGATTGTTTACGGTGTTGTGCTACTTATTGCTTTGATATTTTTCGCAGCGAAAATAAGAAGAAATTTCTTATTTTTAGAGCAAGAGGTCTCTGACCGCACAGAAGAAATCAACTTGGCTTACAAAGAGCTGCAAGAGTCTCAAGAACAACTTATACAGTCTGAAAAAATGGCGTCATTAGGGCAGATGGTCGCCGGGGTTGCTCATGAAATCAATACACCATTGGGTTACGTCAGTAGCAATATGCAAACCCTACGGCTTAATGTTGAGGATGTCTTTACAGTGATCTCGGAATTACAGTCTTTACTAGACACTGTCACGGCGCCAAAACGAACTAAAAAAGCTATTTCTCGGCAGCTTATGAAAACACTTAAATCTTATAAAGACCTGGAAGCAAAGGAGTTACTCGAAGAGAGCCATCAATTGCTCGAAGACGGCTCTTATGGCCTCAATGAGATGACCAAATTGGTAGGCAGTTTGAAAGACTTCGCCAGATTAGACCGACAGGCTATTGATCATGTCGATGTACACGAATGCGTAGAAAGTTCATTAACAATCGCTAGCAACCACATCAGAGATAACAACGTCACAGTGGTTAGAGAATTTTCAAAACTGCCGAAGATTAACTGCATTCCCTCTAAACTGAATCAATTGTTTTTAAACATTATTACTAATGCCTGTCAGGCAATGAGTGAATCTGGAGGGCAGTTAACGGTGAGAACGCTGGATGATAATGATTTCATCAGAATTAATTTTCTTGACCAAGGTACTGGGATGAACGAAGACACTAGGCTCAAAATATTCGATCCATTTTTCACATCCAAAAAAATTGGAGTTGGAACCGGTCTTGGCATGTCGATCGCGTTCAAAATAATCGAAGCGCATAAAGGTCGTATAGATATTGACTCCGAAATTGGAATCGGAACAAACGTTACCGTGATTCTTCCAAAGTCTTGAAAGTAAGTTTATCAATATGAGTGACAAAAACAGAAAATACAGTGTTCTTTTCGTTGATGACGAACCCCGCGTAACGAGCGCATTAAAAGCGATGTTTAGGCGCGAATATGAAGTTGGCGTTGCTAATAGTGGTGCGGAAGCACTAGATACCATGCGACAGAAACCTTTTGACGTTATCGTTAGCGATCAGCGTATGCCGGGGATGTTTGGAAACGAACTTCTCGCAAAAGTTTCTAAACATCACCCACAAACCATGAGAATCTTACTGACGGGATTTATGGATAAAAAAGCCATCGTTGACTCAATCAATGAGGGTGAGGTCTATCGTTTCATAAATAAGCCCTGGCGTAATGAGGAGATGCGTGAAGTAGTGGCGGAGGCTGCGCTGGCATCCGAAATTCCGGTGGAACGTGGTTTCATAGACCAACACGATAAAGAAACAAGCACTACTTCAGTAGCCAGCGCAATAGCGACGATAGATCGAGCACTCAAAGGTGACCATGCCCTATTGATGATGGAGCCAGCAAAAGATATTCGAACACAGATCAGGCGCTTTTGTAACGATAACTCCATTATGATCTATGGAACACAGAGTATTGAGCAAGCGGTTGCTGCTGCGACCTCACGAGAGAGTATAGGCGTAGCGGTGATAGAACTTTCCCATGACACAGAAAGTACATTGCAAACAATCAATCTGTTGAAACAAGCAAGACCAGAATTGATAACAATTGCCTTGGCTGAAGAGTATGACGCGCGCACAGCCGTCGATCTAATTAATCAAGGTCAGGTATTTAAATACCTTGCTAAACCTATAGATCTTTCTAGATTCGAAAATACGATTGTAAATGCGTTTATCAAACATCGCTTTTTGAAGAAAAACATAGCAGCCCAACGTCGCTTCAAAGTAGAAAAAACCAAAGGCACGCTTGGCGCTAACCTGCAAAGCATGTTTAGGCGCCTACTCGGGGGCGACCCAAAAACAAGCTAATAGTATTGAAACTTCTATAAAACCTATCTGAAAATCAAATGAGACACCCGCCACTGAGATTTATAATCTTGCTAATCACTTTTTTAATAAACGCTGTTTCATATGCGGCTAAACCTGTCTACGTTGGAGGGAAAGAACGAGCCGCGATTCGAGGCTACGACCCCGTAGCGTATTTTGTCGAAGGTAAGCCAGTCAAGGGCAGCAAACAATTTTCACTTGAATACAACGGAGCCAAATGGCTGTTTTCGAGCGAGAAAAATAAAAATTTATTCGAATCGGCACCCTACGATTATGCCCCACAATTTGGTGGTTATTGCGCTTACGCGGTTGCCAACGACACCACAGCCTCAATAAAACCGCAGTACTTCTCGATTGTGGATGGAAAACTGTATTTAAATTACAGCAAGTCGGTTTATAAACGCTGGAAAGCTAACGAAAGTGACCTCATAAAGAGTGCGGAAGAAAATTGGCCTGGAATTCTTAGGGACTAGGCCTTCGAAGATCACTCAACTTATTGACGATTAACTCTCAAATCTGGGGGCGACAATGTTGGATCCGTGCTACGAAACGGATTAATGTCTAGCCCCCCTCGTCGCGTATAGAAGGCTTGTACGCTCAGTTCTTTACAACCGCAATGCTTCATAAGGTCAGTAAAGACTCGTTCTACACATTGCTCATGAAACTCATTGTGCATTCGAAAAGAAATCAAATAACGAAGCAGACTTTCGCGACAAATCTTGCTGCCTGTATAGGAGATCACCACACTTGCCCAATCTGGTTGGTTTGTAATTAGACAATTGGATTTAAGAAGATGACTATGAAGTACTTCAGAGACCTCTTTATATTTATTACTTTCATTAATTTGTGAATCAGACTCAAGCTTTAGTAAAAGTGGGTCTAAATCATAAGCAACCACCTCAATATCCAGTTCATCGATACAGGCACCTGGTAGCGCAGAAATCTCAAACGCACGCAGGTTATCCGGAGTAAAAAGTTCGACTCGCAAGGGACAACCTGCGGCCTGAGAGAGGTCATGCTCCAAAGTCTCTTGCACCTCGATCTGACTCTGAAAACGGCTTTGGTTGAAGCTATTAAGGTATAACTTGAACGACTTTGATTCTATTAAATTTGGCGAAGAGCAAGGCACATAACATTTGAGTAAAGCCACTATCGGTTTTCCCTTGTTGTTCAACCAAGAGAGCTCATAGCCCTGCCATATGTCCTCGCCAAAAAATGGTAGATTGCCGGTTATTTCAAGTTCGTTTCTGTTCATACTTCGGGGAACAGCTTGCAGTAAATCAGGCGTATAGGTCGTCATGTACTTAGTGACCTTTCCCAAGGCCAAAGTATCTAGACTAAAGTCTTTATCGATATCGCTCATATTTAAAATTGGTGCTGTTGTCTAGCTTCGTATTCAAACATTATCTAGTAAATATTGAGATCTTATCTCTTCAATTTTATCTCTTGTTCGAGCCGCCTTCTCAAACTCTAAATTTTCGGCAAATTGATACATTTCTCTTTCAAGATCTTTCAACGACTTTGCTAGTTGTTTTGGATCGCTTAAATCTGGCATATCGACTAGCTCTATCTTTTTCTTTGCTTGCTCTTGAGCCGCGTCACTGGTAGCCCCATCGATAATATCTCTGACCGCCTTACTCACAGATTTGGGAACAATGCCATGCCTCTTATTATATTCTTGCTGCTTTTTGCGTCGGCGCTCTGTTTCATCAATAGCGACCTTCATTGATTTCGTTACTTTATCGGCATAAAGAATAGCTTTACCATTCAAATTCCTTGCTGCTCTACCAATGGTCTGAATCAACGATCTGGTTGACCGTAAAAACCCCTCTTTATCTGCATCAAGAATCGCCACTAGAGATACCTCTGGCATGTCCAAGCCCTCTCTAAGCAAGTTTATGCCTACAAGAACATCAAACACCCCAGCCCTTAAATCTCTTATAATTTCTACCCTCTCTACTGTATCGATATCCGAATGCAAGTAACGAACCTTGACACCGGCATCGGCCAAATAGTCAGTTAAATCTTCTGACATGCGTTTCGTAAGTGTGGTGATCAACACTCGCTCATCTTTTACCACCCTCTTGTTGATCTCCGAAAGAACATCATCTACTTGAGTTCCAACCGGACGAACTTCAATAATTGGGTCAACCAATCCTGTAGGGCGAACAACCTGATCGATCGTATCTGGATTCTGCTCTAATTCGTAGTCGCCAGGCGTCGCTGAGACGAACACCGTTTGCGGCATTAGTTGACGAAACTCTTCGAACTTTAAGGGTCGATTATCCATCGCTGATGGCAATCGGAATCCGTAATCGACGAGTGTCTCTTTTCTGGATCGATCTCCCTTGTACATTGCGCCCAACTGAGGAACCATAACGTGGCTTTCATCCAAAATCATAATTGCATTCGGTGGTAAATAATTAATCAATGTGGGTGGAGCTTCACCGGGAGCGGCTCCTGATAAAAAACGAGAATAGTTTTCAATACCATTACAATATCCAAGCTCCTGCATCATTTCTAAATCAAACAGCGTCCTCTGTTCTAATCGCTGCGCTTCGACCAGCTTTTCGTTCTCTCGCAAATAAGCCAGCCGATCAACTAATTCCTCTTTAATTTTCTCACATGCTTCCAAAACCTTGACTCGAGGCGTCACATAATGTGATTTTGGAAAGATCGTGATCCTTTTAAGCTCCTCTTCGATTGAACCTGTTAAGGGATCAAATCTTGAAATCTTGTCAATATCATCACCAAACAGCTCAATTCTAATAGCATACCGCTCTGACTCCGCAGGAAATATATCAATAACATCACCGCGAACCCTAAAGGTTGCGCGCTTTAGTTCGGTATCGTTACGGGTGTATTGCAGCTCCGCTAGACGGGTCAAGATTGCACGCTGATCCATGATGTCTCCAATACTCAAATGAAGAATCATTTCGTGATACGACTGAGGATCACCCAGACCATAAATTGCTGACACCGTAGCTACAATGATTACATCGTCGCGCTCTAAAATAGCCTTCGTAGCCGAAAGTCTCATCTGGTCAATGTGTTCGTTAACCGATGCATCTTTTTCGATAAAGGTGTCAGAACTTGGGACATAAGCTTCTGGTTGGTAATAGTCGTAGTAGGAAACAAAGTACTCTACGGCGTTGTGTGGGAAAAAATCTCGCATCTCCGAGTAGAGTTGAGCCGCAAGAGTTTTGTTAGGTGCCATCAAGATGGTTGGCCTTTGCAGAGTCTGAATCACATTAGCCATAGTAAAGGTTTTGCCTGAACCAGTTACGCCCAGCAGAGTTTGAAATGCTTCTCCATTTTGTAAACCATCGACCAATTCTGTTATGGCCACGGGCTGATCGCCAGATGGCGTATATTCACTAACAAGTTGAAATTCTCGCTTTAATGACATTGCTCTTACGTTTGCAAACTGGTTAACAAAAAACGAACCCGAGTATACATCCGTGCTCTTGAATATAGGATGTAGATTCGGCAAACAACTCAGTTCTCATCGGAATTAGGCTCTGAATCTCACTGCAAGTTCTTGAATTGTTTGAAAAGCTAATTTATTCTCACCGAAGTCAAAGGAATTGACTGAGTCACAGACAACTCAACTAACACAAGAACAGCTAATTTGGTAGTCGAATTAAGATGCAAGGAGGCAGCTTATGCAATCGCGCTCGCACCGACCGTATAGGTCATTAAATCAAGGGTACAGTCTTTATGAGCTTATTTTCTGTGGTGGCCTGTTGGCAACCATGATGAGTATGGCACTTCCAAGTCTCAGTCATTTCACAGAGAGCAAAAAGCTTGATACGGCTGTGATACAAATACAAAGGACGCTATCACTCGCTCGCTCTAACGCTATATCGCATGGAAAAACAGTTTTAGTCTGCCCGCTCGCAACGCAAAACTATCGCAACTGTGTAAAATCGCAAAAACGCAATAGCAGATGGGAATACGGATGGTTGGTGTTTGTAGATAATGATGAAAACAACGAATTGAACAACAATGACCTCATTCTTAGACAATTCGAAACATCCAAAAGCATCTCTTTGATTTTTAATCAAAATGGCAGTTTGCGCTTTTTTGCTGACGGTTCTTCCCGAAGCGCCGGCTTCTATCTGTGCAGCAAAAGCAGTAAAGAGCTGAAGCACTTAAAACTACTGCATTCTGGCAGAACAAGACTGGTGAATAATTTGAACAGCGGCACTCTTAAACTGTGTAAAAACAAGCTCAATCATGATTAGGATAGCTACATTTTTCAGCCAATAAATCATGGAGATAAAAACTGTAAAAAGTGCTTGACCAAGTGCATTCAAATCAATATCATGCGCAGCACTTGAGAGGATGTTCCCCGATAGCTCAGTTGGTAGAGCAAATGACTGTTAATCATTGGGTCACTGGTTCGAGTCCAGTTCGGGGAGCCACTCAAGCGTGAAGGAATACATAAAAACACTGCATTTACAATAACAAACCGTAATAGCAAACCGTCGGTAAGCCTGCTTTGTTTACAAAGCAAACAGTGCCCCTAGCCGCTAAATCAAAACACTTTACGCAATACCAGTACGCGCAGCATTCATGCTGGGCACTCATCAAATCTTCAGATCAGAGTCTTGGCAGCAATCACAGCCACTAGGGATAAAAAGTTAATGTCCACTAATTTAGGAACTCTCGCGTCTATCACAATCTACAGCTATGATACACTTACTTAACTTTTTCGCATAACCTACGATCTGCAATTTCCCCCGTTATTTTATTAACCCACGGCTTGATTTCACCCTAGGCAGATTTTAGGCCTTTGACTTGTTTACCGAAAATCGGACACTTTAAAAACCATGCTAGAGAGTTTAACCACTTTTTTGATCTAAATAATTTAAAGCGTCAGATTTAAAACAAAAAATATAAATTATTATCAATGACTTAGTTTTCCACTACGGATTTTAGACACTTGCTTTCGTAGCCAAACTAGAGAAAACTATTCACCTAGGATATAGAGTAATAGTCTCTCAGTAAAAAGGCCCTCGAGCGGGTAACTCGAGAGCCTCGGTAAAGAAAAACGACTGGGCGTTCCTCTTAAGTGTTTGCCATCAAGTCCTTTTGAATGACGCTGTTCTACATCACGCGATGGGTCAGATCACGATTTTTTATTTAAGATTTCGCTACTTCCAATGTAGCCTTCCTAAGAAATGATGTTGAACTGATGTGCGTGGGTCAAACGCACATCGATACCATATCACAACATTGCCTTAATAGTTATTGAATGTGTCGTAAAAAGGACACTTATTCTAAGGCCTTTTGTCTATTGACATAGTTGCTTATAGCTAGTCCCTCGTAAATCAATGCCAGATCAATCCTGGCTCAGAGTAATTTGAAGTAATTAGCGTCATGATCATTTAATATTACGCCAATGACTAATCACCTAAACATAGGTTTTTTATATGGACGCACTTTTCGCACTACACAATCGTGTATCAGTGAATCTTCTGACCGAGCCCGCTCCGACTCAAAAGCAACTTGATAACATTATAAGAGCTGGCCTTAGGGCCTGTGATCATAAAAATTTGAGACCATGGAAATTCTTGATCATCGAGGGCGACGATCGAGAGAAATTTGGTGAGCTAATGGTTAATGCAAAAGAAATACAAAATGAACTGACAGAATGCACTGAAGAAGAAAAAACTAAGCTGCGCTCCAAGCCAATGAGAGCTCCTACGATTATTGTAGTAATCGCTGATATTAAAACTCATGATAAAGTTCCAGAGATCGAACAAATCATTTCCGCTGGTGCGTCCGCACAGATGATGATGACCGCAGCATTTTCACAGGGGCTTGGAGCAATTTGGAGGTCAGGGAGTTTAATGTTCGAAAACCGTATGCATGAAGGACTAGGGCTTACTCCTCAGCAAAAAATAGTTGGATTTATATACGTTGGACATATAAAAGCCAGTAAACGAGTACCGGAACTAAATCCGGCCGACTTCGCCTCAAAATGGAGCGGCTAAACTGAAAAAAACCGAGGTGCTAACAGACACCGCTTGGGCTTGCTTAGACTTAGTATTGGCTCTCTGGAGTAGTAACGACTAGGCCGTCCATTTCTTCAGTTATATTCATTTGACAAGCTAGTCTCGAGTTAGTTTTAACACCCTCTGCGACCTCAAGCATTTCGGCTTCGAGCTCACTTGCGGCGCCGACAACCTCCGCCCATTGCTGATCTACGTAGATATGGCAAGTAGCGCATGCACAGGCACCACCGCAATCGGCATCAATACCTGGCACATCATTTGAGGTGGCAGCCTCCATCACCGAATCACCGACGTTTGCGTCTATTATTCGTTGTTCACCTTGGTGGTCTATAAATACAATTTTAGGCATGCTTGTTTCTCAATATTTATCTGGATTGCTCATCCAATTACATTTCTTGTCGCAGCGCAGTGTAAGAGCTAGATGCGGCTTATTCAAGAGCAGTTAAGTTGCTTGCACACAAATTAGATACCTTCACCGAGCTGGACTTCAACATTATCGATCAGTCTAGCTCTTCCAATTGAGGCTGCCGCTAGAATAACTAATGCTTGATCACCTTTTTTAGCAGGCATTAAATCCGATTGACGAGCAACGGTTATGTACTGAGGCTTAAAGCCAAGCTTTTTAAGTTTCGCTTTAGCGCTCTTCTCCAGCTCCGCAAGCGCCGCCTTAGACTTCACACTGCTCGACCCCCGTAACGATTCACTCATATTTTGCAGTGTTGCTTGTAAGTGTCTTGCTGTTTGTGTCTGTTTATCCGTTAAATAACCATTTCTTGAAGAAAGCGCTAGACCCTGTTCATTTCTTTGAGTATCGACACCTACTATCTGAACTGGGTAGGCTAAATCCTCAACCATTCTTCGAATGATCGCAACTTGTTGGTAATCTTTATTGCCAAAAACAGCAACGTCAGGCTGCACCATATTGAACAGGCGACTGACTACCGTGGTCACCCCATAAAAGTGCTCTGGGCGGTCTTTCCCACAATACATGTCGCTGATTTCAGGAACGTAGACGACAGTTTGTTTTGATAGCTCACCAGGATAGATGGTCTCGTGATTTGGTAAAAACAGCACATCCACGCCTAACTCAGCTAATAAACGAGCGTCATCATCTGGAGTTGAGGGGTAATTTTCAAGGTCCTCATTTTTTCCGAACTGAGTGGGATTAACATAAATACTAACAATAACAAAATCGGCTCGACGCTTTGCGACCCTAACTAATTCAAGGTGTCCTTCATGTAGGTTCCCCATTGTTGGCACAAAGCTGATGGTTTTTTTATCCTTTCTGGCAGCAGATACAGCCGCTCTTAAAGAAGAAATTTTCTCTACCTTATTCACTTATCACTCCCAATTATTAAAGCACCCAAGATTGGTAAAAAACTGCTGCATTGTGACCAAGAGTTAATTAAAACAGTGCTCTTGAGCCGGGAACATTCCCTCTTTAACCTCTGCAACATAATTACCAACAGCTTGCTGAATGGTTTCAGCTCCCTCCATGTAATTTTTACAGAACTTAGGGCTCTTTTGTGGATAGATACCAAGCATATCTTGTAAAACTAGTACTTGCCCATCGCATGCGGGTCCCGCACCAATACCAATTGTTGGTATTGATAGTTTCTGCGTAATTTGCTCCGCAAGCGACTGTGGGACTGCTTCCAATACAACGGCGAAAGCCCCTGCTTGCTCTACGGCCAGAGCATCTTCAATAAGCTGATTCGCGGCGGCTCCTCGCCCCTGCACTTTAAAGCCTCCCAATTGATGCACTGATTGAGGCGTCAAACCAATATGAGCACAAACGGCAATCCCGCGTTCAACTAAAAACTGAATCGTTTCAACTTGCAGCTCGCCACCCTCCAGTTTTACCGTATGAGCTCCAGACCGCATTAGCTTGACTGCGTTTTCATAGGCTTGTTCTTTGCTAGTTTGATAGCTTCCAAATGGTAAGTCACCCACCACCATTGTATTGCTGACCCCTCTAGCTACACACTCAGTGTGGTAGCAACTCTGCTCTATAGTTACGGGAACAGGTGTCTCATGACCTTGCATAACCATGCCAAGAGAATCTCCGACAAGTATTGCATCGACACCTTGCTCGTCGACTAATGACGCAAAACTATAATCATAAGCAGTTAGCCAAGTAATTTTGTCCTTTTCCTGCTTCATTTTCTTCATTGTCGTGACCGTAACAGCCATAAAACCACTCCTGATATGTCGGTTAGTTGGTTCGATTAAAATGGATTCCCTATGTTACATGGGGTTAAAAAAGTGTTTTCCCGCCTGCACACTGTTTATTTCTTCTAAAAGTGCATTTAAATGGACTTGATTATCAATTGGATTAAACTCAGCGGCATTGACAATCAACAAGGGGGCGTCGATATACTCATGGAAGAACTTAGTATACGCAGCCGATAGCGACTCGAGATAGTTTTTTTCAATTTTTAACTCGAATTTGATATCTCT
>JAKVBA010000011.1:6841-44148 GCA_022447525.1 Gammaproteobacteria bacterium | reverse complement strand
AATGTTTTCAATCTTTTTGTTACTTAATGGATATTTTTCACTGAGATATTTTTTGAGAATATCTTTCTCTTCTTCCCAGTCGATTTTCGTCTTTTTCTTCTCATCTTCCTTTTGATTCTTTTTTTCAGCACATCGACAGGGGCTTGCAAAAACACTACTAAATCTGGTTTGGTTTTTTGAACACAAACTCGATCAAATACTTTTCGATAGAGTGACAACTCATCGCCAGATAAGATCAGTTCTGCAAACAGCGGATCTTTTTCGATCATAAAATCGGCAACAACCTGATTGACGACTCCTGTTGTCTCGAGGGACTTTAGCTCTTCGCGTTGTTCAAGCCTTTGCATGAGAAAAAAAAGCTGAGTAGCTAGCGCAAATTGCTCTTTTCTCTTGTAAAAACTGGCCAAAAATGGATTTTCAGCAGGCTTTTCTAAATACAAATACCCGCCACAATGCTCAACAATTTTGCGACACAGACTCGACTTTCCTACTCCGATAGGGCCCTCAATCACAATATGCTTCTTGTTGAGTGGAATCTCTAATGTCATGAAAATTTAGTTAACCTTATAGATCAAGCCATGGGATTGCCGAGTATACCTAAGAACTTACTATCACACTGTATAAAAGTCCGTGCGCTTAATTTGGACATTGATCGTAAATCTCTATATGACGATACCAAGTAACAACTAGGGATCGGCTAAAGGTCAACCAACGCTTTGACCCATACACCAAAAAGACCAGCAGACATCTAACTGTCTAAGATCTGTAAAAAACCTGATTTATACACGGCTTTGCAGAGCAATTAATCTATAATCCAAACCAATACACAAAATGCAGCGATGCACTATTGGCCACGCTAAAGAGATGAACGAACCAGCTATAAAAACACCAAGTCGAGATTCGCAAGCCGAAACGGGTAGCTTCAATGAGCTTCTTATAGATCTCGTGTTTTCTATCATCATTCCGACTTTAATTTTAAAGAAGATGAGTGGTGCAGATATGCTAGGCCCAACTTGGGCTCTGGTGCTGGCTCTCTCTTTTCCCGCATTAGCGGGTATTTGGGGCTTTATCAAAAAAGGGAAAATAACGTTTATACCTGCCCTTGGATTTGTTTCAATATTACTGACGGGGAGTATTGGTGTATTAAAACTACCCAAAGAGTATATCGCCATCAAAGAGGCGTTGGTACCAAGTGTCATTGGAATCATCGTCATAGCATCAGCGTTACTTAAAAAGCCGTTAGTTAGGCCGTTCGTAATGAACCCCGTTATAATGAACACGGAGAAAATTGAAGGCGCTCTCAAAGACCAAGGCACACAATCTGACTTTGATCAATCCTTGGTCAATGCCACATGGATTATTGCAGCCAGTTTTGTATTCTCCGCAGTAGCCAACTACTTTCTGGCAAAATGGATCGTGGTGAGCGAATCAGGCACCGATGCATTCAACTCAGAGCTTGGCACGATCACTGTCTATGGCTACTTAATGATCGGTCTGCCCGCGACTGTTTTCACCCTCGGGGCCGCTTTTTATGCGTTCAAGAGTATGACCAAACATACCGGTTTGAAGTTTGAAGAGCTTTTCAGAGAAGAAGCTGAGTAATAAAATCGACTCGCAACCAATCCCCCTTGTCCTATTGATCTGTGTTGGTATATCTAATTTGGTATTTAAAAACAGCTCATATACCCCAAGATAAGTCGCATATTTAAGCCTCTTGGTTATCATATAATCTGACTTTAATTGTCAACACTCGAGCATATTCTTTGTGCGTTCCTTAATAGGTTTTATATACTCTGGAATGTCAAGTTGGTCCGGTTTTGCTTGAGTTGTGTGCCCTAATTTTGATAGTCGATATGGCGCAAAATTGGATTTGAGTTCTGCCACGTTCGATGGTTAGAAACTCAAGTCCTCAAAAAGTAGTCGCTCTGATCTCGTTGTGCGCTCCACCTGCAATCTTATCGCGTTCTGAGGACGTTAAAACAACAAGCAAACGCAATATATGCCCAAGCATTGACTCAATTGTTAGTTAATTTGTCGCGATAGTTTCGGTATTGTGGTTAACGAGTTTAAAACCTAGTCATCATTAATTGTGGTTCCACCCTAAAACGGGTACATTAGCGCCCTTATCAAGGTGTGTTTTTATTTACTAAAAACCAACTAAAACACATAAAAAAACCGTTGAACTGGCCGTTTATAGACCCAAATGTCGAACACCACATACGTTAAAAATACCAATCGCAAGATACTCATAACCAATGCGCTTCCATACGCTAATGGACCATTACACCTTGGACATATGGTTGGTTTCTTACAAGCCGATATTTGGGCTCGTTTTCAGAAGCTGCGTGGTCATAAAGTTACATTCGTAGGTGGTGATGATCAACATGGCACCCCTATCATGCTTGGTGCCGAAAAGCTGGGCATTTCTCCGCAAGAATTGGTGGATCGTATCGAGCAAGCTCATAAAGAGTCATTAGATGGGTTCTCAATCGGGTTTGACAATTACACCGGCACTCATCACGTAGAAAACGAAGAAATGGCAAAAGCCATATACGTCAAACTACGCAACGCTGGCCACATCGACGTCCGTACCATTAAACAAGCCTATGACGAAGAGAAAGGCATGTTCTTGCCTGATCGCTACGTAAAGGGAACCTGCCCAAAATGTAAAGCTCCAGATCAATATGGGGACAATTGTGAAGTTTGCGGAAGCACATATGAAACTACCGATCTAATCGAGCCTTATTCAGTGTTGTCGGGAAAACCCCCAATAGAAAAAGAGAGCGAACACTATTTTTTCAAGGTCAGCGAATTCGAAGAAATGCTAACGTCTTGGAAAGATTCTGGCGCATTACAACCCGAGATCGCTAATAAGCTCGAAGAATGGTTTGAATCAGGGCTAATTGACTGGGACATCAGTCGCGATAAGCCGTACTGGGGTTTTGAAATTCCCGATGCTCCCGGTAAGTACTTTTACGTTTGGTTAGACGCACCGATTGGCTACATGGCTAGCCACAAAGTTCATTGTGACGCCGCTGGCGATGATTGGGCGAGTTACTGGGAAGACGATTCAGAGACGGAGTTGTATCACTTTATCGGCAAAGATATTGTGCGCTTCCACACCTTGTTTTGGCCAGCCATGTTGAAAGCGTCAGGATATCGTCAACCTAATGGCGTTTTCGTACATGGCTTTCTAACGGTTGATGGTGCGAAAATGTCTAAGTCTCGCGGTACTTTTGTGATGGCTGAAACTTACCTGAAGCATTTAAATGCTGAATACTTGCGCTATTACTATGCAGCCAAACTAAGTAGTAATGTCGTTGATATGGATTTAAATCTCGACGATTTTGCTGCGCGCGTCAACTCAGACTTAGTTGGTAAAATGGTAAATATTGCGTCACGTTGTGCCGGCTTTATTGTCAAAAAGTTCGATGGCAAATTGGCGACAGCCAGTGCCGCTCCCGAGTTACACCAAATAATTGTTGATGCCAATGACAGCATTGCTCAGCGTTATGAAAACCGGGAGTTTTCTCAGGCAATGCGCGAAATTATGGCGTTAGCAGACAAAGCAAACCAATTCATCGACGAAAACAAACCTTGGGTCTTAGTCAAAGATGAAACCAAGTTGGATCAAGTCCAACAAGTCTGTACAGCCGGTATCAATGCCTTTAGATCACTGTGTATTTACCTCAAACCAGTACTACCGAAACTGGTTAAAGAGGCCGAAGCCTTCCTAAACGTAGATGAACTGAAGTGGAGCGATTTGAATGCTCCACTTCTTGATCACCAAATAAACAAATTTAAACCTCTGATGACACGAATCGAGAAAGACTCAATTGACGACATGATTGAAGAAAGCAAAGAATCTCTGAAAGCGACCGAGGCAGCCAACACGATTGACCCAGATTCTCCACTGGGTCAGGATCCGATTAGCGATGAAATTAACTTTGATGACTTTGCCAAAATTGACCTTCGTGTGGCTGAGATAGTTGACGCCCAGCACGTCAAAGGTGCAGATAAATTACTTCAATTGACGCTAGACTTAGGCGGAGAAACTCGAAATGTGTTCGCTGGTATTAAATCGGCATACCAACCAGAAGACTTGAAAGGAAAATTAACCGTCATGGTAGCCAACTTGGCTCCACGAAAAATGCGGTTCGGCATGTCAGAAGGTATGGTTTTAGCCGCCGGCCCTGGAGGCTCTGACCTATACATACTGAACCCCGAGGACGGCGCCAAGCCTGGCATGCGAGTCAAATAGGTCTCTAAGTTTAACAGCCATGCAACGTGATCAAAAAATCGCCGCTATTGATCAGTGGTTACCGCAAACACAATGCACACAATGTAGTTATCCACGTTGCCACGACTACGCCGTCGCAATCGCTGACGGTGAGGCCGAAATAAATCAATGTCCCCCGGGTGGAAATGAAACAATTTCTGGTCTGGCGAACCTTTTGACAGTCGAAAGGCTTCCCTTAGATACCTCTTATGGTGAGCATAAGCCTAAACAAGTAGCCGTTATCGATGAAACCATCTGCATCGGCTGCGTAATGTGTATTAAAGCATGTCCCACAGATGCCATTGTCGGAGCAGCAAAATTGATGCATACCGTGATAGAGCGAGACTGCACTGGCTGTGAGCTATGCATTGAGCCCTGCCCCGTTGATTGTATTGACATGGTCGACGTAATCCACACCTCCTCAGCTGATTGGCGTTGGCCGGATTACTCGCCTGAAGCGACTACTCGCGCTCGGAAACAAACCAAGGCAAAGATAAAGCGAGAGCAAGCTCGACAACAATCAAAGAGCTCGGTGAACAGACTCCGAGAACTGCGCAAAGAAAAGGGGGCTGAGCAAATCAAGAATGACATCGCCGCTGCATTGGCTAGGGTAAAACAGAAAAAGGAATCATGATATCCGCGCTTTCAAATGAACAAAGCCAAACGCCACGAAATATTTAGTCGCTTCCAAGCGGAAAACCCAAAACCGCAAACAGAACTAAACTATAGCTCTGAGTTCGAGCTCTTAGTTGCGGTTACGCTTTCTGCCCAAGCGACTGACGTCGGAGTCAACAAAGCGACCGACAAATTGTTTCCTGTCGCCAATACGCCTGAGGCGATTTACGCTCTTGGTGTGGATGGTTTAAGCGAATACATTAAAACGATTGGTCTATATAACAGTAAAGCCAAAAATGTAATAGCGGCATGCAAAATGCTGATCGATCTACATGATAGTAAAGTGCCGCAAGATCGAGAGTCTTTAGAGGCTTTGCCAGGGGTAGGCCGAAAGACAGCTAACGTTGTGCTCAATACCGCCTTTGGCCAACCAACTATGGCTGTTGATACCCATATTTTTAGAGTTTCCAATAGGACAAAAATTGCGCCAGGAAAGACAGTTTTAGCAGTCGAGAAGGCCCTACTGAAGTTCGTACCTAAAGAGTTTCTAGTTGATGCTCACCATTGGTTAATCCTCCACGGTCGATACACTTGTGTAGCTCGCAAACCCAGATGTGGCTCTTGCATCATCAGCGATTTATGTGAATTCAAAGAGAAAGTGATCGATGATTAATTACTCGCTTGATTACAAAAAAATTGGGACTGGATCGAGTTATGGAGCTATTGCTGAAGACCATCATGCAGCTAAGGCTGTTGAAGCTGCTGTTGCTAAAATTGAACCAAATAGCACTATCGGGAGCGTATTACTTTTCTTAAGCAGCGCTTATTCGCATGCCCCTCATGGAGCCATAAAGTTAGCAGCAAAAGTCGCTGGCACCCCACAGGTGTTCGGCTGTTGCGCATTAAATTTGTTATGTGATGAGGAATGGCTAATGGATGTTGAAGGTGCTGTGGCCATGGTTTTTCCCAGGGAAACGGCATTGCAACCCTTGCGAGTGATGGAGCAACTAGAAATTCAGCCCAACGCGGTATTGACCCTAGCCTCTCCTAATGCGTCAGCTATCGCCACCAACACTACTCAACTAGGCCAATTTGGATCATTGTGTAGCGACGAATTTGGACACGGACCATATTCAATCTGGCAAAGCGGTCAAATACAAGAACATGAATTCAGCCTGAGTGCATTTCCACCCAAATTGAAACCTCACACTATTATCGCCACCGGTGAAAAAGCACTGTCTAAGAATATGCAAATCAACCTCGCTAACGATCATGATTTAAAGCAAATTAATCAGCAGCGCGCATTTGACACATTACCCGAAGATCTAAAAACCATCGCTGAAACGCAACCGTATCAGCTTCTTTGCTGCACATCCGAAACAAACGATCCGAATGGATTGGCAAAGGGAGTTTATGCTGTTAATCACGTTATTTCAGTGGATCGAGAGTCGGGGGTAGTTCAAATATCAGGTAAACCCAAAGCCGGTCGCTACTTGTTTTGGGCCATTCGAGATGCGGAAAGTGCGGGAGAGTCGGTACAAGAAGAACTGTTAAAACTCAAGATCTCGCTCGAAAAAGACAGTGACAAAACCCCACTATTTGCTTTAATGTTTCCTAACATAAGCCGAGGGGCCGAGTTTTACAATGGTTTGGATAAGGACTTCGAATGCTTTAAGAGCACGTTTCCTGAGGTCCCCATGATCGGGTTTTATGGTAACGGCGAAATCACACAGTCGCCCATCACTAACAAGAATATAATCAGACAGTATGCTACGGTGATAACGATCTTCACTGAGCAATAATACTATTCGTTAAATGATTGTTTGAAAATCCCCATCTTCCAGGTCTAATAAGGCAATAAATTGAGTTGATAAAAGATAGCGCCTATGAATGAATTCCCTATTGAAGTTAGCTACGGGCAGAATGCTGAAAGCACCTTTGAAGTTGACAGTACTCATTTGATTCCATCCACCGGACCCCATTTCGAGTATATGCTCGAGCAGCACAAGCTTGAATTGTTACATACGACTCCAAATGAGTTACAGATCAACTTGGGCAAACTCTGCAACCTAGCTTGCCACCATTGTCATGTAGATGCCGGTCCAAAACGTACCGAGATCATGACATGGGAAACGATGGAGAGAGTTTTGACATGGGCCCAAGAAGCCAATGTCAAAAAAGTCGATCTAACTGGCGGCGCACCCGAATTAAACCCAAATTTTCGTCGCTTTTGTGACGAGCTACTTAAGCAAAATATTGAAATCACGTCCCGATGCAATATCACGGTTTTGTTTGAATCCGGTCAATCAGATTTAGCACAATGGTATGCGGAGAGGAAAATAAGGCTGGTTTGCTCGCTTCCATGTTATACCGAAGACAATGTTGATGCGCAGCGAGGCAAAGGCGTATTCGATAAGAGTATCGCAGGTTTACAGCTTCTAAATACTCTTGGATATGGTAAAAATCCGAACCTTACGTTGGATTTGGTCTATAACCCAGGCGGTGCGTTTTTGCCCCCAGCCCAAGCGGGTTTAGAAATGGACTACAGAAACATGTTGAACGAAAACTTTGGGATCCACTTCACAAGTCTTTTGGCAATCACTAATCTTCCAGTCAATCGATTTGCTCACGCTCTGCAGCGAGACGGTGAACTAATTCCATATCAACAATTGCTGGTGGACAACTTTAATGCTTCAACAGTCGAACAACTTATGTGCCGTCATTTAGTTAACTTAGACTGGGAGGGTCGAGTATTCGATTGTGATTTCAATCAAATGTTAGACATCCCAATGGGCGGTGGATCTGAAAAATACCTTTGGGATATCAATTTTAGCGATATTGAAGGTCAAAAAGTGGCAACCAATCGTCATTGTTTTGGATGCACCGCAGGCGCTGGTAGCAGTTGTGGCGGAGTACTAACTGATTGAGTTATATTTCTAAATCAATTTCCCTTAAGACAGATAGAACAGACTAACATTAGTTTGCTTTCCCATCTACCGATTCAGCACTCCCATTACTATTCGTCTGATATCAGTGTCAGCGTAGTCATGCCTGTTAATAACCCCGGAGAGTTCTTGCAAGCTGCCGTAGATAGTGTACTTGAGCAAACACATCAGAAGCTTGAATTATTGCTGATTGACGATCATAGCGATGATGGGGCCATTGAACATCTGCTCTCAAGTGTCACAGACCAACGTTTGAAGGTATTGACATCAAATGGCACTGGTATTGTCGATGCACTAAATCATGGAATCGAATATGCCAGTAATGAGATTATTGCTCGGATGGATGGTGATGATATATGCCACCCCAACAGGCTGGCAAATCAACTCGCCTATAAGTGCTTATACCCAGAAGTTAATATAGTTGGTGCCAAGGTTGAACTATTTAAGCGTGAGAGTGAAATACAAGGTGGCTATCTTTGCTATGAAAATTGGATAAATCGACTTACCAGCCATGACCAAATAGAGCGAGAGTTTTTTATCGAAAGTGCAATACCGCACCCAACCGCGTTGTTCACCAGAAAGGATTTCGAAGCTCTCGGCGGGTATAAAAATTCGTCTTGGCCAGAAGACTACGACCTCTGGTGCCGAGCTCTACTCGCTGACATGAGATTCGGAAAACCAGAAACCCAAACAATGCTTTACTGGAGAGATCACAGCAGCCGTACCTCAAGAGTCGATAAACGCTACTCGGATATCGAATTTCTAAAATGTAAAGCCTATTACCTCGCAAAATACCTCAAAATAAAGAAGAACATAAATGATGTATACATATGGGGAGCTGGACCAACCGGACAGAAACTGCATGATTTACTGTTGGCTAACGACATCCAAATAAATGGTTTTATCGATATAAATCAACGTCTAATCGGTAGATTCAAAAAGAACCTCCCCATCACTGTCGTGCAGCCCTCTTCCTTAAAACACACAGAAATGATCAAAGCGAGCTTATCTGACTCGTACTGTGTTGTCGCTGTGGCGTCTCGGGGTGCTAGAGAAAAGATCAGAGATTTTTTGTTAGACCTGGATCTCGATGAGGGTACAAACTTTATCTTTGCCGCCTAGATAGAACAAGTTCGCGCAAACCCAGACCCCGCAGCAATTTTTGAACACCCACAAAAAAAGCTCCGCCCCCGGAGCTTTAAAAAAACCTAGCAAGTTTTTTAAATCAAGTATGTAAAACCTCTTTTCAATCCTACCCAAGATTATCTGAAGAAGAGGAATCACACTCCTACCTAACCATAATCTAAGGGTACTAAAGCAAACTAGTGCATGGTATTGGCAAAGGTAGCTTTTTTGATCAGACTAAAGTCGTAAAATAGACAATCCACCTAAAAGATTTGTAACCTAGGCTACTTTTTTGTCATCTCATAAGCTTTAATCGCCGCCTGCACACGATTACTTACGTGCAATTTAGTCATGATATTAGTCATATAGTGCTTGACGGTCTTTTCACTCAAACAAACCTCATCAGCAATATCTCGATTACTCATTCCTTTAGCAAGCTTTTCCAAAATTTGCCTCTCACGATCACTCAGATCAAACTCTTCTTGAGCTGTTTTAGGTTTGGCCTTGTCTTCTTCATTCCTCATTAGGAGGTTAACAGCCAAGTTCGGAGAAATGTATGAATCGCCATTATAAATATCACGGAGAATTCTGACCAATTCGCTCGAGGCGACTCCTTTTAAAACATACCCTCTGGCGAGAGCTCTTAGGGCAGCTTGCACATCATGCTCTTGCTCTGAAACCGTGAGCATTATCACTTTCACTGCAGGACACGAGGTAGCAAGCTCAGCTGCGGTTTCGATTCCTCCACCTGGCATACTTACGTCCATCAGCATCAGATCTGGCATGTGCTTTTTAGCCATCATTATGGCTTGATCCTTGCTACCGGCTTGCGCAACCACGTCAAAATAGCCGCTTTCCAGCAAAGTCATTACGACCCCCTCCCGGAACAAGGGGTGATCATCCACGACGATGATCGAGATTCTATCCGTCATTGAAAATATCCTAAACTAGATTTATTTGCATAATATCCGACTCTGTCCGATTACACTGGATGAAAATCGAATACAACGGAATAGCCACTATTGACTCTATGCTACCTAATTTGACCATGAATAAACAGACGATACTCACAACCAAGCCTAAAAAAGAATGCTGTTTAAAAAAGAAACTAATTAACTGTATCGAGTGTAATTATCAATCTGAGTGTTGTCCCTACTCCTAGTTTACTATCAACACCCAATTTACCCCCTAAACTCTCAATTCTATCTTTTAGACCAATGAGTCCCAGATGTTTTCCATCATTGGTAAGCTGTGACTTTCTAAAGCCAACTCCATCGTCTTTAAGAATAATTTGTAAGACACCATTACTCACTCCAACTTTGAGTCGGCATTTCTCAGCCTTACCGTGCCTGAGAGCATTATTAAGCCCCTCTTGAACCATTCTATACGCACAAATTTTTATAGGCAGCGGAATCTCATGTTCAAGGTTATTGTAGACCTCTTCGACTTCAGTTGGATGAGCTGAGGTATGCAGTAATACTACTTTGTTCATACACTGCTCGAGGCTCATGCTCTCAAGTTGCGGCAATACCAGACCAGACGATATTCCTCGAATTTCTTCAAGAGATTCCTCGAGTGCCTGCTTGATAGCGTGGAACTCTGGACTGATCAAATTACTTTCATCCTTTTCAATTGCCATATTAAGGCGCATTACCGAAAAGCCAATCATCTGCGCCGGACCATCGTGCAAATCGGCCCCGGTGCGCCTTAAAAACTGCTCATTTAATTCGACCGCTCTGGCACTAGCCGAGCGAATAGATCTTTGCATACTTTTGTTCAACTCAAGCAAGTTAGATAACTTAGAAATCTGCCGATTAAGTTTAAGCTCTTGTCGATCGATGGTATCAAGACTTCTCAAAAATACCCCGTATAACCAGCGAAACGCAATTGAGCTAGTAAGTAGAGCCACTATTAAAACAAGCATCGAACTAAGCCTTTGCATCGCAAAGCCTTCGCTATTATCCAGAGCAACTAGCACCGTTGCTCTCTTGTTTTGCAAAGAAACAAGATTTGCAAGAACCAAATCAGGGTAGTCGTTAGTTATCAACGCCAACATAAAATCCGGATTTAATAATAATGAGGAAACGGGTCTCACGGGCTCCAAAACAGTCAAGGTTACACCATCAAGGGCAACATTAAGATCTTTCATAGAACCTGACCGTTTTACTGTACGTCCTCGCTCATCGAGAAGTTTAAGGCTTATAAGATTTGGCATCCGGTCTCTGCTGAGCGCCACCACTGCATCCAAAGCTCGATCACGATCAACTCCTTTCTTTGCTGATATTATCCTAGCAACCTTGCTGACCTGCGAATGCACATAATCACCAGCTCTGCTAATTTCCTGACTTTGCATGAAGATATACGCAAGCAAATAGCTTAAGAACGAAAATACTAATATACTGACCAAGCCAAGCTTTAGAAACTTTGAACTTAGTTGTTGTTTTCGCTGCTCAATACCGGGCTCAGTGTCTGAGCTTTCGTATTCAGACAAAGAGTGTTCTAAAGCAGAATAACGCTCTGAAAGCTCTGAATGATTCATTTATAGCTTCGCCGACCAATCGACCACTGACCTGTTTTTAGTTTCCTAGTTGTCCCCTTATGGTAACCTATGGAGCGCTTGATTGCTAAAATGAGTATCGTCGGAGATCAGCGCCATTCTTTGACTGCCAAAGTACCCCACCCCAAAATTAGCAAGAGCCCGCCAATTGGAGTTACAGCACCTAACCAAGTGAAATTCGAAATAGATAGCACGTAGAGGGATCCACTAAATACGATTACACCAACCAGAATGCAAAACCCAATCAGTTTTTCGAAAGTAGCAACGAAATCATATCGTCCGGATATAATTAGTAACGCTAAGCCATGAAAAAACTGATATCTGTTAGCGAGCTCGAATGTATCCAAACGCGCGTTTTGCTCCAGCAAATCTTTTAGAGCATGAGCCCCAAAAGCACCCAACAAAACGGCAAAAAGACATAGCAGAGCACCGCTAACTGCAAAGATTTTGCTTGAAGAGAAAAACATAGAAATCTCAAATAGGACAGGTCACGCCGGTACCACCGATACCACAATAGCCATTTGGGTTTTTAGCCAAATACTGTTGATGGTAATCCTCGGCAAAGTAAAATTTCGGGGCAGGTAATAACTCAGTAGTGATTTCAGAATGACCATGTCTGCTCAACTCATACTGATATTGTTGCAGTAACTCTCTGGCGATTGCTTCTTGGTCTGCACTGGTAAAGTAAATGCCCGATCGGTATTGCGTGCCCCTATCATTACCTTGACGCATGCCTTGAGTAGGATCGTGCAATTCAAAAAAGGCCTTTAGCAAGGCCTTAGTATCGGTTTCATTAACATCAAACACCACTTTCACAACTTCATTGTGACCGGTCATCCCTGTACAGACCTCTTCATAAGTTGGGTTAGCAGTGAACCCACCCATATACCCAACTGCAGTTGTAATTACCCCAGGCATCTGCCAATACTTTCTTTCAGCGCCCCAGAAACAACCAAGCCCAAGATAAATTATATCCAATGTTTTATCTTCATCAGTATATGGATAGGTTAGCGGTGCACCGTTGACAAAATGCTTGTTTGTAAACGAGATAGCGGTTTGTCTACCCGGCAATGCTTCTTCTGCACTCGGAAGTGATATTTTTTTCTCTAACACGGTCTTTCTCCAGTATGAGTAAGATGAAGGTCGATACAGCAATAGTTAAAGTACCTAATTAATCCATATTGTAGCTTCATTGATGATTTCAAGATCACGTATTCGTCATAATCAAGCCAATCAACTTTTTAGTAGAATAATTTTTGAGAGTTTTCAGATGACAAGCAAAATCTTTAAAATTTACGCCCTCGTCCTTTTGTTGACAGATAGTACTGCCATGGCTGAGATGAGGAACAAGGATAAAACAGCTATTTTCGCTGGTGGATGCTTTTGGTGTATTGAAGCTGATTTTGAGAAGCTTGACGGTGTAACGAACGTTGTTTCTGGGTACAGTGGCGGGGCAGCCGATACCGCCAACTACAAAACAGTCACCTACACTGAAACCGGACATTACGAAGTGGTCCAAGTATCATACAATCCGACAATAGTGAGCTACAGTGATCTTGTGGAATACTTTTGGCGCCATATCGATCCAACCAATCCAGATGGACAGTTCTGTGACAAAGGTAGTTCCTATCGCAGTGCTATTTTTTACGCTGATGAACTCGAAAAACAGATCGCATTGTCATCCCTTGACCAATTGAACAAAAACAAAACGTTTAGCGATGCAATCGTCACGGCAATTGAGCCGGCTAAGCCATTCTATTTGGCTGAGGAGTATCATCAAGACTACTACAAAAAGAATCCCATCAGATACCGCTTCTACCGTAATGGCTGTGGTAGAGACAAACGTGTGAGAGACCTCTGGGGTAAGTAATTTATTAGGCCAAATTATCCAACTACGATTTTTTATAGCTTAGGGCTCTTTATCGGCTGAGGGCTCTTTATCGGCTGAAGGCTCTTTTGACTATCAGGGCTCTTTATCGGCTGATAACTGCAGATTCAAAGCAGATCTAGTCATCAAGGTTTCCATCGGTGATTCATCGAAGGCAATATCGAATTCCTGCAGTTGGTCTGCCTTTGCGGTTGTGAGACCTCTAAAGTCGAATAGATCACTATCGGTCAAATGACTTTTGGTCACTCGGGACATTGACTTAAAAATATTAAAGACTCTTCCTGGCTGTTCTTTGTCCCACTGAGCAAGCATTTCTTTGATGCGTTTGCGCTGAAGATTTTCTTGTGAGCCACACAAATTACAAGGAATGATGGGATATTGTTGTATTTCAGAAAATTTAGCTATATCGAATTCCCGAGAATATGCTAACGGCCTAATGACCATATGTTGTTTGTCATCACTTACCAACTTTGGTGGCATGCTCTTTAATCTAGCGCCGTGGAACATGTTCAAAAAAAGAGTCTCAACCATATCGTCCATATGGTGTCCTAATGCGATCTTGGTGGCTCCTAATTCGCTGGCGGTTCGGTATAAGATTCCTCGACGCAGGCGAGAACATAAAGAGCAGGTTGTTTTACCCTCAGGTATCTTATCGGTAACAACACTGTAGGTGTCTTCTTCGACTATCTTATAGTTGATACCTTGGGAGGCTAAATATGTTGGGAGAACCTCTTCAGGGAAACCAGGCTGTTTCTGATCTAAATTGACTGCAATAACTTCGAAATTAATTGGTGCTCGCTGCCGCATATTATCTAGAATAGTGAGCAGCGTGTAGCTGTCCTTGCCACCAGACAAACAAACCATAACTCTATCGCCATCCTCGATCATGTTGAAGTCACTTATGGCTTCTCCAACTTGTCGATGCAGCCTTTTGGACAATTTGTTATCGCTGTATGATTTTTTACGATATTGTTTGGCCGTCATAATTGTTATCAAGATCGAGAATAAAGTTAGTTGGGCGCGAGTTTACGTTAAAACTGTGCACAAATTAAGACTGATAAAAGAACAAAGTCATTTATGAGCAATCTGTTGTAAAGTTGAACTGGTTAACTAATGATAGTAACCGGCTGGGTTAAAGAGCAACATGGACGATGTCACGACACTGTAATATTTGACAGTTGTAATCAGCAAAATTGTAACCAAAGCTTATTTTAAGTCATTTTGATTAAAACAAACCAAAACAAAGGTAAATATCGTGAATTCCCATATTCTAATTGTTGATGATGAAGCAGCCATACGCGACATGGTAAGGATGGCTCTCGAGATGGAGGGATTTACCGTGTCTGATGCAAGTAACGCGCACCAAGCAGCTAAATTACTGGAGACTGAGGACGTAGATTTAATATTGCTAGACTGGATGATGCCAGGTGTGTCTGGCGTGGACTTCGCCGGTAAAATTCGACGTGAAGGCAATACGTCTGTTGGAATCATCATGGTCACAGCCAAGGACGAGGAGGACGATATGATCAGAGGACTCGATGTGGGTGCGGATGACTATGTCAAAAAGCCATTCTCTACCAAAGAGCTGGTCTCTCGAATAAAAGCCGTACTGCGACGATTAGCTGAGTCAACAAACAGTCAAGACGTAGTTAGCGCCGGTAAAATCACTATCGACTCAGATCAGCATCGAATACACATTGATAACAAGATTGTCGACTTTAGCCCTACTGAATTTAGACTCCTGCATTTTTTGTTGACGCACCCAGATCGCGTTTTTGCCCGAGATCAACTTCTTGATAATGTATGGGGCAACCAAGTGTATGTTGAAGATCGAACAGTTGATGTACACATTCGCAGACTGCGAAAAGTATTAGAACCATTTGATTGCGACTCTTACATTAATACAGTTCGGGGTGTAGGCTATCGGTTCTCACTACCTCAAGCCTAGAAAGATCGTCGAAGACCAGTGAAAAAAGATCTTACCAAATATTTCTTTATCTTACTATTCGCCGCGATCGTAGGATATTCATTGGATATAACCCTGATCGCAATGCTCGCGGCAGCCATAGGCCTAATAGTATGGCAGACACATCGAGTAAACTTACTGAATAAATGGCTTGATAACCCAAGAGATAACACAATGCCCGAAATGGGTGGCCTGTACTATCTGTTACATAAAAAGCTAAATAATAGGAATATCCAATTCGCAAAACGAAAAAAGCAACTTGCTGGACTTCTGGGCCAATTTCGAAAAGCAGTGGGCGCAATGCCGGATGCGATTGTGCTAATAGATCCGGCCGGAAAGATCGAATGGGCAAACAATAATTCAATCGAACTTCTGTCCATACGTTGGCCAGACGATGCTGGAGTACGGTTTACCGATCTTATTCGTCACCCAGAAATCGATACTATTTTAAACAGCGATTCAAGCCTCAAAGAAACTAAAGAGATAAACTCAATCAGACTTAACCAACAAGATATCAACTTAAAATCGGTGCCGTACTCTTCCGATACTCGAATGATCATCGCCCGTGATGTAAGTCGCTTGATTAAAGTAAATCAGATGCATACCGACTTCGTTGCGAATGTGTCACATGAACTCAAAACTCCGCTCACAGTATTACGAGGCTATATTGAGATCTTACAAGGAAGTGGCAACATGCCTGCCGTGTTCGAGAAGCCCATCGAACAAATGAATGTGCAGAGTCTAAGAATGCAGCTAATTGTTAGCGACCTTTTGTATTTGGCTAAACTCGAGGACAAGGCCAATAAAGTTCCGCATACATCCATTAATATGACGAATTTGATCAATACAATCATCGAGTCAGTACAACCATTACTAGAAGATAAACGACATAGAGTTTCTCTTGATATTGATCACAAGCTTTCACTATTAGGTGCCGAGACTGAAGTACACAGCGCAATCTCGAATTTAGTCACAAACGCCATCCACTACACTGAGCCTAAAGGCAAAATAAGAATACAGTGGGTAAGTACCGAACAAGGAGCGATGTTGAGTGTGCAAGATAACGGCTTAGGTATACCGCCCCATCATTTGCATAGACTCACACAACGCTTTTATCGGGTAGACACTGATAGATCGCGTGAGGGTGGCGGCACCGGCTTAGGTCTCGCCATCGTCAAACATGTATTACAAAGACATGATGCAGAGCTCGAAATAGTGAGCTCCGAAGGTATTGGAAGCAAATTCATATGTCATTTCACCAGCACTCAGGTCATTCCATCACAAGACATTAAATCGGCATAACATAATGAGTTACGGGTAGTCTTTTGGTTGCGATTTGAAGTTAGCACATCGCTCTCAGTCATCAGGATAACTAAGATTAATTTGCTTTCTTACTTCATCCATTATTTTCATAACATCAAGAGAACTTTGCCACGTCATTTTTGTGCTCTCTAATTGTCGATTTGCCAAACACCTTTGAGCCTCTTGTATCTCCCACTCATAACCATTACAGAAATGCGGAAACTCCGCTTTATCAACTAATACCTCTTCCGCGCGATCCGTTGAGTACAATTCTGCTGATTGAGCACACCAAAACATGGGGACTTCTATCTTTCCCTTTGTTCCTATAATGGTGGCGATATAACCTGTGTTCGCACGAGTAGTGGAAGAGAGTGTAGCTATCACACCAGAGTCATACTGAAGCAGCATACCAAGATTTTCATCTACTCCTGTAGAGCCTTTGGTCGCTATCGCAGATACCTTACTAGGGCTTAAGTCTCTTAATACCATTTGAGCAAATGTGAGCGGATAGATTCCAAGATCCAACAGAGATCCACCACCTAAGTTTGGATCAAACAAACGGCCCTTCGGATCAAACTGAAAACTAAAGCCAAAGTTAGCCCTGATCATTTGAACTTCCCCAATTTGATCTGTGGCTATCCATTCATCTATTTTTTCAAAAACAGGCATAAAACGAGTCCATAGCGCTTCCATGCAAAATAGATTATTACGTTTAGCCTGATCAAAAAGTTCATTTGCCTGCGAGTGATTCACGGTAATGGGCTTCTCACATAAAACTGGCTTATTGTGAGTGAGTGCCAATACGGCCTGCTCTGCGTGAAAGGTATGGGGCGATGCAATATAAACGATATCTACATCCTCATCCTTAACCAATTCCGTGTAGTCGCCATACCACTGTGACGCTCCGTGTATTTCAGCAAACGAACGAGCTCGTTCAGATGACCTACTTGCCACTGCGTACAACTCGGCTGAATCCACGGCGTGCAGCGCGTCGGCAAACTTTGCGGCTATTTTTCCTGGGGCAATTATCCCCCATCGAGTTCTTTCCATTAAATGTCTCCTACAATTCTACCATTCTACCCACTGACGGCGCTTTTTGTACTAGGCAAGAAAAAGGCCAACTAAAAAGTTGGCCTTTTTGAATAATGGTGCTCAGAGCGGGACTTGAACCCGCACGGCTTGCGCCACTGCCCCCTCAAGACAGCGTGTCTACCAATTCCACCACCTGAGCAAAATTCTTGTTGGATGCTAAAAGCGAGCTGGATTATTCCGGCGCTTTTTCTGTACCCTCTTGCAACCCTTCTTCTATTGAGTCTGTTGCAGCGTTTATTTCTTCCTCGGCGCCTTCGACAGCAGACTCAACAGCTTCGATAGTTTCGCCTGCTGCTTCAACTGGGATCTGTGGTAGATCTCCATTGGCATTAGTTGATTCAGCACTTTCAACTATTGTTGGCAAGTCGCTGCTCACTTCTTCGATCACACTCTGATCCACTACGCCCTCGTCGTTTCCGACTTGCGCATAAAGATAAGCCAACATCAGACTAGTTGCAAAAAACACAAAGCACATCCAAGAAGTGCTCTTGGTTAAAAAGTTGGCCGAGCCTCGGCTACCAAACATGCTTTGTGAGCCGCCGCCACCAAATGCCGAACCCATATCGCCTTTTGGTTGCTGAATCAAGGTCAACCCAATGACAGCGACAGCTGCGAACACGTTGACGATTAATAGAATAATTGTGATGTCCATCGTAACTCTGTATTTTTTATCTTTGCAAAGTATCTGTTCTAAACTTCGACTTTCAAGCTAAATCTTAAGATTCTGCCAATTTTTGTGCAGCTTTACAGATCTCTGAAAAGCTTTCAATTTCTAATGAAGCACCGCCAATCAAACCACCATCAATATCTTTTTGAGCAAAAAGCTCAAGTGCATTTGACGGTTTAACACTACCCCCATATAAAATTTGGGTACTGTCTGCGATACCTCTATCCAGTGAAGCAAGCATTTCTCTTATAAATGCATGTACTTCTTGTGCTTGTTCTGGCGTTGCTGTTTTACCTGTGCCTATGGCCCAAACAGGTTCATAAGCAATTACGGCATTCTTTGTATTTTGAAGGTATTTCTTACCAAAACCTTCAATACCAACCAAGTCAAGTACAGCTTGGATTTGATTTTCAACAACCTGTTCAGTCAAACCAGCTTCGCGCTCGGCCAATGACTCACCAACACATAAAACGGGCACTACGTCACCAAACGCGGTGCATGCAGCGAACTTCTTTGCTACCGATTCATTGGTTTCGCCGTAGTATTGCCTACGCTCTGAATGGCCGAGTAATACATAACCACAGCCAATCTCAGATAACATGGGTAACGATATCTCGCCAGTGTAAGCGCCATGACTATGTTCGCTTACGTTCTGAGCGCCAACCTTTATTTCAGACAGAGCTCTGCCAGCCACATCGACAGCCTTAGACAAGTATATTGAGGGCGGACAGACCAATACTTCGTAAGAAAGATCTTTACCCTCAGACATCGACACTACTTTTGCAGCAACACCTTCCACTAGCTCTGTCGTCATAGTAACATCGCCGTGCATTTTCCAGTTACCTGCTACTAAAAGTCTTCGCATGCCGTTCCTCATAAACTTGCTCAACGCAAATCAGATAGTGTTAACAATCACACCAATCGTCTACGCCGAATCGAATGAGGCGGGATATTAGCACACCAAAACTCACACTTCACTAGAATTTTTAGCAACATTTGCAGCGATTTCAGACAATAATGCCAACACGGTTTTTATGCCAGAAGCTGGCTGACCGTTTCAGATATTTGCTTGCAGCATTTTTCCACTTGATCGCTATCTTGCCCTTCAACCATTACGCGAATCACTGGCTCAGTTCCTGATGGACGTAACAAGACCCTTCCAGTATCTTGCAATTGATCTTCTACCTGTTTAACCGCAGCTTTAACTTCCGCCATATCAACGATATCGGCTGCAACTGCACCCGAGGGCAACTTCACATTGATCATGGTTTGCGGATACAGAGGCATTTCATCTGCCAACTCATGCAGCGGCTTGTCCATAAACTGTACTTGGGTTAGAACTTGTAACGCTGAGACAAGCCCATCACCAGTGGTGGTTTTATCCAAACATATGATATGGCCAGACGATTCACCACCAAGAACCCAGTCCCTCTCTTTTAGCTCTTGCATTACATACCGATCACCCACCTTGGCCCGAACAAAAGGTATACCTCGATCAGACAATGCCTTTTCCATACCAAAATTACTCATCAATGTTCCAACAACACCGCCTTTAAGTCTACCTTGTTGTTGTTGGCTGTTGGCAATTACAAACAGTAGCTGATCGCCATCTATCACTTTCCCATTTGCATCCACCATCAATACACGATCTGCATCGCCGTCAAATGCTATTCCGACATCGCATTTTTTGTCTAGAACTAGCTTTTGCAGACCCTCAATGTGAGTAGAGCCGCACTGATTATTGATATTGAAACCATCTGGCGTGTTGTTTATTACTTCGATATCAGCACCTAATTCATGAAACACCGCAGGCGCCGATTGATACGCGGCTCCGTTGGCGCAATCCAAGGCCACTTTCATGCCTTTCAGATCCATTCTACGCGGAATGGTGCCTTTACAAAATTCAACATAACGCCCTACTGCGTCGTCCATCCGGAAGGCTTTGCCCAACTGCTCCGAGGGAACAACCTTCATCGATTCTTGCATTAAAGCTTCTATTTCATCCTGAATTTCGTCTGAGATTTTAGCGCCACCTGGAGAAAAAAACTTTATTCCGTTGTCAGAATAGTGATTATGAGAGGCACTGATCACCACACCAGCTAACGCTCTTGCTGTTTGTGTTAGGTAAGCAATAGCTGGCGTAGGTAAGGGGCCTAACATAACTACATCCATGCCGGCCGATGACAGGCCAGCTTCCATAGAAGATTCCAAGAGATAGCCTGAGACTCTTGTATCTTTCCCAACTAAAACACTGCCCTTGCCGTAGTGATTTTTGATAACCGTGCCCAATGCCCACCCTAAATGCACTATCGTTTGTGGAGTTATGGGTTCTACACCAACCGGGCCTCTAATACCATCGGTGCCAAAAAAGGGTTTACTCATATCTTTAACCTAGAATGACTTATCTTTATTTTTATTATTTGGTTTGTCGTAGTTGCGGACGGCCTCGATCATTCGAATCGCGTCGTGCGTTTCTAGAACATCATGGACACGAACTATTTTCGCACCCTTTATAACAGCCTGAACCGCTAATCCAAGACTTGCAGGCAATCTAGAATCGACCTCTCTACCGAGCTGCATACCAATTAGAGACTTGCGAGACACTCCAATCAACATCTCACACCCCAAATCTTCGATCATTTGGCCGACATGATTCAACAACTCGAGATTATGATTCAGCGTTTTACCAAAACCAATACCGGGATCAATCAATATATCTGCATTATCGATTCCACTTGCAAGACAGGCGTCGATTCTAGACCGCAAAAAACTTGAAACTTCCGTTGTGACCTCATTGTAATCAGGTTTTTCCTGCATTTTCTTTGGTATGTCTAGCATATGCATCAAACATACCGGAACGTCGCATTTTGCAGCAATAGCCACTGCTCCCTCTGCGCGCAATCCATTCACGTCGTTGATCATTTGAGCGCCACCTTTAACGGCCTCATGCATCACGTTTGGCTTTTGGGTATCTATTGATATTGGCACATCAAATCTTGTCGAAAGGCATTCAATCACTGGAATAACTCGATCTAATTCTTCCTGTCTCTCAACAGGATCTGCGCCCGGACGCGTCGACTCTCCCCCAACATCAATAATATCGGCTCCATCAGCGACCATTTGTTCGGCATGGCGTATTGCCAGGTCCAAAGAGTGAAATTCTCCACCATCGGAAAAAGAATCCGGCGTCACATTTAAAATGCCCATTATCAGCGCCGAATCTCGGGCCAATAATGGGCGAACTAGGTTTGCCATTTTTAGTTAAGTTAGTTTGCCGTTAAGACTCTTCGGCTGGGTTATCTAACTGAGGTTTGACATCTTTTGAGTCACTAGACGCGCTTTCGCCTTGAGAGGATCCATCACCAGAATCTTTATCTTTTGGCTCAGGTAGATCCGAAGGAGCTTTTGGTCTTCGACCTTCCATGATGTCCGCTATTTGATTTGAGTCGATTGTTTCCCACTCAATCAAAGCTTTGGTCATCGCCTCAACTTTGTCTCTGTTGTCCTCCAAAATCTTTCTTGCGCGATCATATTGCTCTGTCAAAATACGCGACTGCTCAGAATCGACCAACTTGGCCGTTTCACCACTCATCTTTTTACGCATCCCAGCCATCATTTCTTTTTCGGTATCAGCATAGACTCGAGGGCCAAGCGCATCACTCATTCCCCATCTCGCTACCATGTTGTAGGCCATGTCCGTTGCTACTTCAAAATCATTAGAAGCGCCTGTGGTCATTTGCTTCATAAAAATCTCTTCGGCAATACGGCCACCCATCAACACTGCAATTCTCGCTAACAAATACTCACGGTCGTGGCTGTATTTGTCTTCCTGAGGCAACTGCATTGTTACTCCTAAAGCTCTACCACGAGGAATAATAGTTACCTTGTGAACAGGATCAGTATTGTCTTTAAGCACTTCCGCAACGATAGCATGACCGGATTCGTGGTACGCGGTATTTAATCTCTCTTCTTCCGGCATAACGATAGATCGACGTTCTACACCCATCATAACTTTGTCTTTTGCTAACTCAAAGTCATCCATTTCGATGAGCTTCTTGTTGGCTCTTGCAGCAAACAGAGCCGCTTCGTTCACCAGATTAGCTAAATCCGCTCCCGAGAACCCAGGTGTGCCACGAGCAATGATCGCGGGATCTACAGACTGACCGATTGGAGTTTTGCGCATATGCACTTTTAATATCTGTTCTCTACCTCTTATGTCTGGTAACGGTACGTTCACTTGTCGATCAAAGCGACCTGGGCGCATCAAGGCTGAATCCAGCACATCTGGACGGTTGGTGGCCGCTATTACAATGATTCCTTCACCGCCTTCAAAGCCGTCCATTTCGACTAGCAATTGGTTTAGCGTCTGTTCCCGCTCGTCGTTACCGCCGCCAATTCCAGCACCACGCTGACGACCAACGGCATCAATCTCATCTATAAAAATGATACACGGAGCGTTCTTTTTTGCTTGGTCAAACATGTCTCGAACACGAGAGGCACCAACACCCACAAACATTTCCACAAAATCTGAGCCGGAAATTGAGAAAAACGGTACCTGAGCTTCACCAGCTATCGCCTTGGCTAACAGTGTCTTACCAGTACCAGGGCTACCTGTCATCAACACGCCGCTTGGCATTCTGCCACCGAGTTTTTGGAATCTTGACGGATCACGCAGGAACTCAACTATTTCTTGTACTTCCTCTTTGGATTCTTCCACACCGGCGACGTCATCGAAAGTAACTCGATTATTTTCTTGATTGAGAAGTCGAGCTTTCGACTTTCCAAAACTCATGGCGCCCTTGCCACCACCGCCCTGCATTTGACGCATTAGGTAAATCCAAACTCCAATGAATAGTAGAATTGGTAGGGTGTTGACTAAAATGGCCTGCAGTAATGAACGTCCCTCTGGCGCTTTAACTTTAAACTTAATACTACGATCGATCAAAGTATCGATGAGTTTTGCATCATAAGGCATTACCGTTCTAAAACGCTTACCAGAAGTATCCTCTCCGATGATTACACGCTCTCCTTCATCTAAGATCACTTGACCGACAGAGCCCGCCTTAACCATATCCATGAATTCAGAGTATGATACTTCAGACGTAGCACCAGCGCGGGTTGAGCTTCGATCAGCCATAAATGAGCCGATCATAAGAAGTACTAGTCCAATAATGACGTAATTCGATATTTTATTCACGATAATGCCTTGTATGTATTGGTTTCGCTTAGTAAACGACTGACTAAGCGATTTCTTTTCGAGTGTATCAGTAGTGATGTCATGTTTGTGAGTAGTTCGTAGCAAAAAGATCCACTAAGCCATGCGATTACGCGCCAAAAAGTAAAATTCTCTACTTTTTGGTCTGGATGCTTTTGGTTTTCTAACTACACCGCTTTTATACCGGCCTTTTATCTCACGGCGAAAATAGTGCGCTGCAGACCCCTCGAACAACTTTACTAATAGATGACTATTGGCTTTGAGTCGTTGCTCACAAAAATAAAGCACCGAATCCATAAGGCCCTCGTAAAGGGCTTCGTCCGAGCTTCTCACACCTGTAATGTTGGGGGCCATATCTGATATTACAAGATCAATTTTTCGCCCATCTAATATCTCATCTACTTGAGCCAAAACTTCCTCGTCTTGGAAGTCCCCTTTTATAAAATGCACGTGCTCAAGATATTCCATATCCAGTAGATCTATGGCGATCACTGTCACCTTATCGCCGAACTTTTTACTAATGTATTGTGACCAGCCACCAGGCGCTGAACCGAGATCTACAACAACCATTCCCGGTTTAACAAGCTTGTCTTGCTCATCGATTTCTTGAAACTTATAGACTGCTCTAGAGCGATATCCTTGACTCACGGCTTTTTTGACCCATGGGTCATTCATGTGGCGCCTAGCCCACTCACCAGTTTTATTACCTTTTCGTGCCATTTCGTTTCGAATAGAGGTGTAATTATCAAAAATATCAGTAGAATTACGCGCCTGACATTCGCCTAAGGGCTTGAGGGCTGCAATCCGCTAGCCCGCTATTATCTCATTAAATGACACTCACTGGAAAACAAAAGAATTATCTGCGCGGCGTTGCGCACAACCTAAACCCGGTCGTAACTATTGGTGGCAAAGGGCTCACCGACGCGGTGATGAATGAGGTCGAGTTAGCCTTGAATCAACATGAACTCGTCAAGATCAAATTACCGAGCAACAGCAAAGCGGAGAAGGTTGCATTACTCGCTCAAATAACAGGTCAATCAGACAGTGAACCGGTGCAAATAATCGGCAGAGTTGGTGTTATTTATCGTGCCAACAAGGAACCCAAACTCATACTGCCGAGTATCTAACGAGGGTTTAGTTCATACCAATACACGCTCATTAAGCTCGCGATTAGAACAACGACTCTATTTCGGGCAAATGGTGTTTAACCTTGTTGTACATTTCTTTTTTGTTTTGAAACGAAAGAATACTCTCAGGGAGCCTTGCCATCCTCGGCTGCAATAGCCTCCAAAGTTCTGCCTCATTGAGAACTCTTTGTTCTACACCATTGCTGAGCAGAGAGGAAAGCTCTTTATCTACCAGCTCCTTATCTCGGATCATTGAAGAGACCTTTGACTCGGCATAAAAGGCCAGATTCAGCGCTAATTGATCAGATGTTTTGCCAAACGAATTTTTAATTCTCTGCTCTAAAGTAAGATCAACCCCCCTCACTTGCCAAAAACTTACTGAGCATCTTTGTTCTTTCTTGGTCTGAATACAAATAGTGCACTAAAAGATATGCCTGAGCTAAAAATTGATCTCTAGCTAATCCTTTAATCTCTGTATTTGTGACTGGTGATACATATGATTTTCGAGACATTAAGGCCTTTACGTCGATTCTACGCAGCCGGCCATTACTCTGAAACAAGGCTGCAAGACGACGCCCCATAGCCTCAAGCTCACCAACTGAATAATAACTATCCTTTTCAGTAAATCCGGCAAGATAATGATAAACACCTTCTTGATACCAAAACGGTGTGCTCTCGATCAAATCTAAATCATGAAAAAGTTGAAATGCGATTGCAGAAAAGACAGTCGCTTTTCCCATATTACTCTTTCGAGTTGTGGACCCTGTAAATCCTTTGATATCGGCGAAGATTGTTGTCTGACCACTTCTCACGGTATCTGTAATACTAACGTAGTCTTTGGGAAGGCCTAAATGAGACCATGTTTTCCTACTTTTGGTCGCAATAACGACAATTGGTTGAGCGCCGCTGATTTGTGCAGGGCTGTTTAGTAAATATAAAGAAAAGGCTCTAAATTTTTCTAGTTCTCTAACGATTTTTAGAACCCTTTTAGAGTTCAAGTCGCTCAAAACTTTAAAATTTGCAGTTTCAGTGACAACCCAGTTTTTTCTATTTAGCTTGTCAACTTTAACTGGTTCAGCATTTAATAACCCAATGCTGCCGTTTAAGGAAACAAGCAACAACACCCAACACCAAATTCTCATTACCTAGAGCCTCCATGCAAAACGATCACTAAGAATCGTAACTTACTTCCACAATTTCGTAAGTTTTCTCCCCAGCTGGCGCCTGAAAAGTAAACTCATCTCCCGCAAGCTTGCCAATAAGTGCTTTTCCAATCGGTGAACTCAGAGAGATCTTGCCCTGATCTATATCCGCTTCTAAATCGCCAACAATTTGATAGCTCACTTCTTTGTCTGCATCAACATCGTATAGTTTTACCAAGGCACCAAATACAACCTTACCACTTACGTTAAGCTTCGATGGGTCAATAACTTCTGCTATACCAAGATTGCCTTCCAGCTCTTTGATTCGGCCTTCGATAAAGCTCTGTTGCTCACGTGCGGCATGATATTCGGCATTTTCAGATAAATCGCCATGCGCTCGCGCTTCGGCTATCGCCTCAATCACTTTTGGACGTTCTACGCTTTTCAAGTTCTTTAGTTCTGCTTGAAGTTCGGCCGCCCCTTTGGCGGTAAGTAATACTCGATCCATTTTAACTGTCTGTGCTTTTTATGATTCTATTTGATGGATTGGTGTAAATCCTGCAATTTGTTTACTCGCATCTCGCTTTGCGCCTTGTGTGCTTCCACCATGGCCCTCGCAGATGAGATGTTAGTAGCGTATGTCACTTTATGCATCAAAGACTCTCTACGAATTGTGTACGAATCTCTGACTGAGCCGGTGGTTGACGTCGTATTAATAACCAAATCCGCTTTATCGTCGATAATTAAATCGACAATGTGGGGTCTGCCTTCAGCCACTTTATTGACGGCTCTAACCTCGATACCAGCGGCTTCAAACGCTGCGGCCGTTCCACGTGTCGCCACGATATCAAATCCCACGGATTTCAGATACTTTGCCAATTCTGTCGCCACCTCTTTGTCTGAATCTCTGACACTAAACAGTGCCGTGCCGCTTTGAGGAATTGCTGCGCCACTGCCTTGTTGAGACTTGTCATAAGCCTCGCCAAAACTAGAGCCTACGCCCATTACTTCTCCGGTTGATTTCATTTCTGGGCCAAGTAATGTATCAACACCAGGGAATTTCACAAATGGAAATACCGCTTCTTTTACCGAGTAGTAAGGTGGAACGATCTCAGCATCAATGCCTTGCTCTTTTAACGTTTTACCCGCCATGCACAAGGCAGCAACTTTGGCCAATGGGCGAGAGGTCGCCTTGGATACAAACGGCACTGTTCTTGAGGCTCTGGGATTTACCTCAAGAACATAAATCGTATCGCCTTTGATCGCAAATTGAACGTTCATCAAACCGACTACATTTAACGCTAAAGCCATCTGCTTGGTCTGTTCTCGTAGCTGCGCTTTTATCTGTTCTGAAAGACTAAATGGTGGCAGCGAACAAGCTGAATCACCCGAATGCACTCCAGCCTCTTCAATGTGCTCCATGATGCCACCAATTACAACCTCGGCGCCATCGCAAATAGCATCCACATCAACCTCGATCGCGTCATTTAAAAATCGATCCAGAAGAACCGGTGACTCGTTAGATACTTGTATTGCGCTGTGCATATAGTTTTTTAATGCTGTACTGTCATGCACGATTTCCATCGCCCGACCGCCGAGCACATAAGAAGGGCGAACCACTAAGGGGTAACCCACCTCATCAGCTAGGGTTAATGCGGTGTCTTCACTGGATGCGATACGATTTGGAGGTTGCTTTAGATTTAACTTATTCAACAGAGCCTGGAACTCTTCACGGTCTTCGGCGTCATGAATGGCCTCAGGTGAAGTTCCAATAATACGAGTTCCTTCTGCTTTTAATGGGCGTGCTAGCTTCAGAGGTGTTTGACCACCATATTGAACAATGACCCCGGTCGGATCTTCTTTGTGGACGATCTCCAGGACATCTTCTAGCGTTAGCGGCTCGAAGTACAAGCGATCTGATGTATCGTAATCAGTAGAAACAGTCTCTGGATTGCAGTTAACCATAATGGTCTGATAGCCGTCTTCGCGTAATGCCATTGCGGCATGTACACAGCAATAGTCAAATTCAATTCCTTGACCGATTCTGTTGGGTCCACCGCCCAACACCATGATTTTTTTAGTTGTCTCTGGTTCAGACTCGCACTCATACTCATAACTCGAATACATATAAGCGGTCGCAGTAGCAAACTCAGCGGCACAAGAGTCTACTCGTTTATAGACTGGTCGCACGCTTAGTTCATGACGCTTTGAACGGAACTCGTCTTCACTCACTCCCAAGATTTGCGACAAACGTACATCCGAAAAGCCTTTGCGTTTCCACTGAAACACCTGATCAGCGTTCAAACTGGCTAGATCACCCTGAGCAACAAGATCTTCTGTCGCCATCAGGTCCTCGATCTCGGCCAAAAACCATGGCTCGATGCCAGTGGCTTCATGTACGTCTTTCACAGTCAAACCCTCTCGGAAAGCTTGCCCGATGTACCAAAGACGATCGGCTTTCGGCACTCTTAACGCTTCACTTAATCGTTGCTCTCGGGCACCCCCCTCAAGACCCTCCAATTGAGGTTCGAAACCATGACTGCCAATCTCCAGACTTCGCATTGCTTTCTGCAAAGACTCTTGGAAAGTACGACCAATTGCCATCGCTTCACCGACCGACTTCATTTGAGTTGTCAGTGTGCTATCAGCCTGAGGAAATTTAACGAAATCGAAGCGCGGTATTTTGGTTACGACGTAGTCGATACTGGGTTCGAATGAGGCCGGAGTTAAACCACCAGTTATATCATTACGCAACTCATCCAGGGTGTACCCAACAGCTAACTTAGCCGCTACTTTGGCAATTGGAAAACCAGTTGCCTTCGATGCTAAGGCAGACGAACGTGAAACACGTGGATTCATCTCAATAATGATCATGCGCCCGGTTTTAGGGTCTACCGCAAACTGAACATTTGAACCGCCGGTATCAACACCAATTTCACGCAATACCGCCAGAGAAGCATCGCGCATGATTTGGTATTCTTTGTCAGTTAACGTTTGCGCTGGTGCCACGGTGATGGAATCTCCGGTGTGCACGCCCATGGCGTCAAAGTTCTCAATGGAACATACGATAATGCAGTTATCTTCGCGGTCACGGACCACTTCCATTTCGTATTCTTTCCAACCGAAAATACACTCTTCAATCAATAACTCGTTGGTCGGTGATGCTTCCAGACCACGCTCACAAATTTCAACGAACTCCTCTTTATTATACGCAATACCACCGCCGGTCCCGCCCATGGTGAAAGACGGGCGAATGATCACTGGTAAGCCAATGTCATCGAGGGTTGCGAAGGACTCTTCCATATTGTGAGCAATATCACCACGAGCAACTTCAAGACCAATTTTAGTCATAGCCTCAGCAAATTTCTCCCTGTCCTCCGCTTTATCGATTGCTTCTTTTTTAGCGCCGATCATCTCTACGCCGTACTTTTCCAACACGCCCTCACGCTCAAGATCGAGAGCGCAGTTTAGCGCGGTTTGTCCACCCATGGTCGGAAGCAGTACGTCGGGTCGTTCAGTTTCTATTATTTTTTCGACCGCTTGCCAAGTAATCGGCTCAATATAGGTGGCATCAGCGAAACCGGGATCGGTCATAATCGTGGCTGGGTTAGAGTTCACTAGAACTACTCGGTAGCCTTCCTCTTTTAGAGCTTTGCAGGCCTGCACGCCCGAGTAATCGAACTCGCAAGCCTGCCCAATAATAATTGGGCCAGCACCGATGATCAGGACGGATTGAATGTCATTACGTTTTGGCATTTCTATGTTCCTCTACTATCGCGTGCCTACTGGCCAGCTCTCATTAAATCAATAAAACGTTTAAACAATGGCGCCACATCGCGCGGACCAGGGCTTGCCTCTGGGTGGCCTTGAAAAGAAAATGCAGGTACGTCTGTACGAGATATTCCTTGTATGGTCCCGTCAAAAAGTGAACGATGGGTCACTTCTAAGTTATCTGGCAAGCTGTCTTGATTGACCGCAAATCCATGATTTTGACTAGTGATCATCACCCGCTTAGTCTCAAGGTCTTGCACCGGGTGATTTGCACCGTGATGACCAAACTTCATCTTTTCAGTTTTTGCACCAGAAGCCAATGCTAAAATTTGATGGCCGAGGCAGATTCCAAAGATTGGTTTGCCGGCCTCAATAATGGCTTTGGTTGCCTCAATAGCGTAATTGCAAGGCTCTGGATCTCCGGGGCCATTTGATAAGAAAACGCCATCTGGGTTTTCTGCGAGCACATCAGCAGCAGAAGTTTTTGCAGGAACGACAATCACGTCGCAATCCAGATCCTTCAAAATTCGTAAAATGTTGTGTTTAACACCAAAGTCATAGGCAACAACCTTAAATTTACCTCCAGACTTGTTTTGATAACCACTTTCTAGAGACCATACAGACTGCTCCCATTGATAAGCATTTTCTGTAGTAACTTCCTGAGCAAGATCCATCCCTTTGAGGCCAGGGAATCCTTGAGCTGATTTAATTGCTTCATCGGCGTTGATTTCCGAACCAGTAACCAAGCAGCCATTTTGAGCCCCTTTTTCTCGCAAAATCCTGGTGAGTTTCCGAGTATCTATATCCGCAATCGCTACCGTGCCATGATCTCGTAAATATTCGTCTAAATTTTGAGTGTTCCGCCAGTTGTTAGCAAGTCTCGGTAGATCTCTGATGATCAAACCTGCTGCGTGAACCTTCTCAGACTCAAAGTCCTCAGGCGTAGTTCCAGTGTTCCCAATATGGGGGTAAGTGAGCGTTACAATTTGCTTAGCATATGATGGATCAGTAAGAATTTCCTGATAGCCGGTCATAGAGGTGTTAAAAACCACCTCACCCACCGATTTACCCTCTGCTCCGATGGACTGCCCCCAAAATAGTGTCCCATCTTCCAATGCTAAAAGTGCCGTGTGTTTTACCATGGTTTTCTCGCCTTTACCTTCGCAGGTCAGATTAGTGTTTGTTGAGAACTAACTGTAACGAACCGAGAAAATTTCTCTGCTTCGACAACATTACCTTCTCCAAAAACATCGATTATTAACAAAGCCAGCAAACTTCCAAAATCATTGATTTAGGCAAATTTTGCTTAAAAAAAGGGAGAAGCCCTAAAATTGGGCTTCTCCCTTTCGGAATAATTTCAATGGCTGTTTGAGTGGCCTTTTCATCGGGCCGTATTCTAAGCGAAACGACCAAAGCCATGCAATGTAATATGGTCGGAATATTCAACAAAAACGCTAACTTTTAGGCTAATGTGTCTCTGACTATTTTAATCCAAGCACATCATGCATGTCATAAAGACCCGCTGATTGGTTCGATAACCATTTCGCTGCTCTAATTGCGCCTTTTGCAAAAGTCATCCTAGAGGACGCTTTATGTGTCAACTCAATGCGCTCCCCTTCACTGGCAAATAACACGGTATGATCACCAACGATGTCACCACCGCGCACTGTTGCAAAACCAATGGTTTCTCTATCTCTGGGCTCTTCGATGCCCTCGCGGCCATAGACTGCGCAGTCATCCAAATCTCTTCCCAAGGTTTCAGCGATTACCTCCCCCAGTCTTATCGCAGTTCCCGAGGGCGAATCGATTTTATGCCTATGATGTGCTTCAATAATCTCGATATCAGAATCCTGTGCCAGTATTGGCGCCATAGTTTTCAATAGATGCAAGCATAGAGTAATACCCACACTAGTGTTCGGCGCTAATATCACTGGAATTTGCTGTGCAGCTGACTCAATTTGCACTTTTTGCTCATCATTAAATCCTGTTGTCCCGATGACAACTGGCTTGTTTGCCGAGCAAGCTAATTCCAAATGCTTCAAACATGGCTCTATAAGGGTGAAGTCTACCAGTAGATCATAATCGGCGTTACTTAGATTATCAGTGACAGGAACATTCAATCTACCAACTCCAGCAAGTTCTCCAGCATCAACTCCAAGCAATGAGCTATCTGCCTTATACAACGCCGCCCCCAAGTCAACATCTGGATCCTGACTAATCGCTTGCACTAGCGTCTTACCCATACGGCCAGCCACACCAGTGATTGCAAGTTTTAACTTACTCATAATTTTTTGATTTCTATTTGGTTGGGAGTCTCGGTCTGATCGACTATCGAAAAGCGTCTTTTAACTTTCCAAAGACTCCGGACTCTTGTTCTGCTTTTTGCGAGCTTAAGTTTTTAATTTGCTCTTGAGAAGCTAATAGATCTAATTCCTTGCATGCGTTAAGCATGCCATACACAACAGCGCGACCCAGCCCTGTCTTTTGCATCAGACTGTAAGCACTCTCGGGCCCAACAAAGAGCATGGTTGTCATTTTAAGTAGCGAGTTATCTAATTCTAACAACTCGAAGTGTGGCCACTTCATAAGCATAAATTCTTGTGTGTCCGACAAACCATCATCCAATTTCTGACTGCGTCCAACTAGGGTGTTAATCCAAATCAAGCGTTCAAGTGGAAAAGCCTTCAATTCATAAGAAGGTTTCCAATCATCAGCCAACGGGACACTGGTGAGCTCCTTATTCTTCATAGCAATAATCCATCTTGCTGGCTCTCGAGTAGAGTACACTTTTCTCTCTCCAGGCCTTACTATGAAAAGTGTTTGGGGGCCTATCATCACCTCCTGTTCCGTCATCCACATTTCAGATATAGACTCGACTGTGGTTCCGGCCGCGAGCTTACCCTTTACCTCTTTTCGCTCTTTAGGACTTAGGTCCGGCATCTCCAGTTCAGATGGTGTTTCTACACTATGGGAATGTAAGTCATCAAATTCTGAGTCTTCCATATCCCACGCGTCCAAGGAATTTGTCTCAATGACCAAAACACTATTTGTATTCGCACTTTCATCATCTGAAACCAGCATCACGGCTTCGGGCTCACCTTTATCCTCATGAAACCCTTTAACATCGTCGGCAGCCGCTTTCACGTACTCGCTGTTGGTGAAGCTATGGTAATCCACGCTCATCTTATCCAACTCGAAATTATAGTCGGAGGCATCAGAAAAGCTTCGGGACACTTCTTCGTCTTCGTCGATATCCCCAGTGATACCCGCATCCACGCCGGCGTCACCCATTTCAAGTGACAAATTAGTCGGAAGTAACCGCTCATCATTCTTTTCTACGGCATCGACAATTTCCTTGCTCGACTCAACAGGGCTAGACCCTACATTAAGCAAACCCTCTCGGAAATCACTCCACTGTACAGGCCTGACAAGATAGTCTGGAGCAGACAGACTGGGGTCTGCCCCAATCTTTAGAGTGGGGAGTGGAGTCATGGTTGACTCATCCTCAGTCAACTCATAATCAATATCAGCGATAACGATGTCAGCATCATCCAACAAACTGTCAGGATCTTGGATCAGCTCAACTGCGTAATCCAAATCATTTTTAACGAGATTCAGAAAGGATTTGAATAGGATTTCCTCTTTCTTTTCTAATCCCCGAAAAGCAATTTTCTTAACCAAGTCTGTCACTGTCAATTTCGCTATTTTAATTCGATGCCTGCAGCCAAATCCGTAATCTTTGGACCCTCGAGCCCAACAAGATTTAACATTTCAGATACACAGAATAGAGTCATATATTAAATTATCGAAAACTATCCCACTCACCACAATTTTGGCAATACCAATACATTGCTTTGGTATCGAACCCACACCCAGAACAAGTATACTCAATCTTTTTGCTTTTTGCGCGACCCAGCAACTCTTTTAACAATTGAGCCTTGCTCTCATCAGTTGCTAGATCTCTATCAACCGCATGATAGAGGTGATTGGCAACCGGCCCTGATAAGCCCTCAAGCTCAACTCGTTTTAGAATATGCTCCTCGGCCAATTCCGTACCAAGCGAGTCCGATAGAGCTTCATACCACGACCTGAAATCGTGGCCATGACGAGGTATCGCAGCCAAATTTAGTACAAACTCTTTTAATCCAGCCTTATCCCCTGTTTGTTGAAAACAATAGATCACTTTTCCAGCGACCAGCTGAAGTAGGCTCGACTGTGAATTGGATAAAGCAAGCCATTGCTTTAATGCTTCTAGATAGTTTTTTTGTTGAAATGCCAACTCTCCCTGTAACACCGAAACTCTTGGATTTGAGCTTATTTCTTTGCTTGCTTTTTTGAGTAATTTGGAAGCCAGCTCGTAGTCTAAATTTTCCAAGCCTATCTCGGCGAGCTCGCAGTAATAATGAGATATCTGTTTAGAATAGTTGGTGCGCTCTGACGGCGTGTGTTGATTAAGCACATCAATCGCTTGTTGCCACTCTTTCTCACGTTGATAAATATCGCACAAGCCATTAATGGCTGCGGCTCTGAAGGTGGCCGAAGACTTTAACTCGTCAAATAAACCTTCCGCCCTATCTAACCAACCAGCCTTATAATAGTCTTGCGCTAATTCGTAGATGGCTTCAAAACGTTGTCTTTCGGTGAGGTTTGATCGCGCTATCAAGTTTTGATGTAGGCGTGTCGCTCTGTCTACTTGTCCCTTTCTCCTGAATAAGCCCCCCAATGCCAAGTGTAGTTCAACGGTGTCATTGTCAACTTCGAGCGCTTTAATAAAGGAGTCAATTGCCTTATCCGTTTCCTCATTCAAAAGAAAGTTCAACCCTTTAAAATAATCCTTATTGACCTTATCCTTTTTGGGTCTACCCAACTTTTTAGGTAGCCAATAAGAAATTATGACACCCAAAGAAAAGGCCAGCGAAAGAGCCAGCCATGATACATTTGCTAGGATTTCGGATTGCATCAAATTTGGATCAAGCGATTGAGCTATTCAGTCAAGGATTCAGCCGCTTTAAGTTCGGCAACTTCTTTTTCAACCCTACGTAACTGTCTTTTTACGGAGCCAGTTTTAAACTTCTGACCCAAAAGAGAAAAACTCAAAAACACCAGACCCAACAGCAAACCTGATAAAAAAGCACCACCCAGTGCCTGCGCGACGGTAGGTTCTATAGTCCAGCTTGGCAGCATTTTTATCGTGATTACATCGGAATTACGCGCTATAAAGCCAAAGCCAACAAAAAACACAGCCAGAAACAATGCTAGCCCTAAAATCCACTTTAAATATTTCATTGATTAAAAAACCAGTTTAATGAGTCTCTTTTTGCTATCTACTTATGATTGATAGAATCAACCCGCTCTTTCAATTCTTTACCCGGTTTAAAATGCGGAGAAAATTTATCTTCCACCTCAACTGATTCTCCTGTGCGCGGGTTTCGCCCTATTCTGGCAGGCCGATAGTGTAGAGAAAAACTGCCAAAACCCCTGATCTCGATACGCTCGCCTTCTTCAAAGGCGTCAGACATACGCTCGAGCACGGTCTTTACCGCTAGTTCAACATCACGTCGATCAAGATGAGGCTGTTTATCTATTAATGATTCTATTAACTCAGAGCGTGTAATGGTCGCTATTTTGCTCATAATAACCCCTTTTTGTTTCTTGAAAGTTAGTACTTAAAAGTTAAGCCGTAAGTCTTTTTGAAAATTAGTGATTGCCAATCCTCTACCAAACTCTAATTTCCAACCTTAAACTTCTTTAGTGCCCTTTTAAGATCACATTGGAAATCATGATTACTTGTGATCTGCAAAAACGGTATATGTCTGAGTATAGGGTTCTGCGCCAACCACTTCAACATCAATACTTAAAATAAAAACTCTAAGCCACTGATATTTCAACAAATATTCGCAAACAAACTGTTGACAACATAAAAACAAAAAAAGCCATCGCCACATATTGCAGCGATGGCTTTTCTGAATTGTCGAGAATTAACTGAACTATTTATTCAATTGTTCTTTCAATTTTTCTGCCAGCAAACTACTACCAGCTGAATCTTCTGAACCACGCGCATACTCTTGAATCGCTTCACTCTCGTGTTGCGCCTCCAAGGCCTTGATCGATACAGAAATTCGACGAGTTTTACGGTCAATTGCCGTAATTTTTGACTCTACGTCATCACCAACAGAGAACATCGCTGAGGCGTCTGCTACATGGTCTCGGGAAATCTCCCCAGCACGTAAATATGCCTCAACACCGTCTGCTAACTCTAAGGTAACACCTCTAGCGTCGGCTTCTGTAACCTTACCAGTTACAACCGCGCCTTTACTATTAGCTGCAACGTAGTCGGAGAAAGGATCACCAGCCACTTGCTTAACACCCAGAGAGATGCGCTCGCGATCTGAGTCTACAGCAAGAACAACGGCTTCAAGTTCGTCGCCTTTGGAGTAATTGCGAATCACGTCTTCGCCATCTTCGTTCCACGACAAATCGCTCAAGTGAATTAGGCCGTCGATGTTGCCTTCCAGGCCGATGAATACACCAAAATCGGTGATTGACTTGATTCGACCAGTAACTTTGTCACCTTTCTTGTGAGTCGCTGCAAAGCTATCCCATGGGTTAGCTTTACACTGCTTCATACCTAGAGAGATACGACGACGCTCTGGGTCGATTTCCAACACGATAACTTCAACTTCATCGTTAACTTGGCAAACTTTGCTTGGGTGGATGTTTTTGTTAGTCCAGTCCATTTCAGAAACGTGAACAAGACCTTCAACACCGTCTTCCAACTCAACGAAAGCACCGTAATCAGTAATATTAGTTACCTTGCCATAATGGCGAGTATCCACCATGAAACGTCTCGCTAAATCTTTCCATGGATCATCGCCCATTTGCTTGATACCTAGCGAAACGCGGGCTTTCTCTTTATCGAACTTAAGAACCTTAGCTTCGATGTCTTGACCGACTTCCAAGATCTCAGATGGGTGTTTAACACGCTTCCACGCCATATCAGTAATGTGTAGCAAGCCGTCGATACCACCTAAGTTGATGAAAGCACCGTAATCAGTAAGGTTCTTGACGATACCTTTAACGATTTGGCCTTCTTCAATGGTTTTAAGTAGCTCTTCACGCTCAGCACCCAACTCGTTCTCAACCACAGCGCGGCGAGAAACAACAACGTTGTTGCGAGCTTTATCGATCTTGATTACCTTCAACTCTAGGTCGCGGTTCTCAAGATACGCAGAATCTTTTACAGGGCGCACGTCAACCAACGAGCCCGGTAGGAAAGCACGAACGTTTTGTAGTGAAACAGTGAAACCACCTTTAACCTTGCCAGTGATTTGACCTACTACGATGTCTTCGTTTTCGTGTGCTTTTTCTAATTCAGCCCAAACGCGTACACGTCGAGCTTTATCGTGAGAGAGCTTAGTGCGACCATAGCCGTCTTCCACGCTTTCAATTGCCACTTCAACCAAGTCACCGACGTGTACGTCGTACTCGCCTTCAACTTTAGCAAATTGCGCTAGTGGGATTTCAGCCTCAGATTTAAGGCCAGCAGTAACCAGAACATAGTCACCGTCTACAGATACAACTTCAGCTTTGATCACCTCACCGACGGTCATGACGGT
>JAKVBA010000011.1:0-6831 GCA_022447525.1 Gammaproteobacteria bacterium | reverse complement strand
TTTAGGCTCTCTTCAAACATTTCAGCGAAAGATTCGCTCATAATAATTACCTTTAAAGTGTTGCATAAGCTGTGTTATGCCGCACTGTTTAGAACTTGCACCCCGTCCGACAGGGGAAAGCGTTAATTTACAAGATCCAGTATTCGCGCAACGACTTCGTCAATAGAAAGTTCTGAAGTATCTAGCACGATCGCGTCCCCAGCTGGTTTCAGAGGTGACTCGGCTCGGCTAGAATCTCGGACATCACGCGCCTGAATCGACTCTAACAGGCGCGCGAGATTAACATCGAAACCCTTTGATTTCAATTGATCAAAGCGCCTTTTTGCCCTTATTTCAGCACTCGCGGTCAGATACACCTTAAATTGAGCATCAGGGAACACTGTCGTACCCATATCACGACCATCGGCCACGAGTCCCGGCGCTTTTCGGCATCGTCTTTGCATTTTCAATAGAGCGGCTCGCACCTCTGGAATGGGGGCAATTTCACTGGCTAACTGACCAGCCTCATCGGACCTCAACTCATCGGTTATAATTTGTCCATTGATCTCGATCTGCGCCACATCGCCTTCTTGCACATGACAGATAAGTTTCATCGTATCTGCCAAAGCAACAAGCCCCTCAACATCATCAGCTTTAACATCTTGATTTTGTGCCAACCACGCTAAGCCTCTGTAGATAGCACCGCTGTCAAGATAGTACCATCCAAATTTGAGAGCTAATATTTGTCCGATGGTTCCTTTCCCGGAACCACTTGGACCATCTAACGCTAATACTGGGGTGATTGAATTCATTTAAGTTTGTGTAATTACTAGTCCAGCTGTACTGGCAAGGTCGACAAAATTTGGAAACGAGGTGGCTACGGCCTCCGCGCCGTTTATCTTAACACCGCTTTGTGACACACCACCAGCCACAGCAAAAGACATTGCAATTCTGTGATCATGATGGCTTTGCACCTCGCCACCCTTTATTGGGCCACCAGTAATAACCATGCCATCTCGTCTTTCTTCAACTTCAACGCCGACATTTCTGAGACCTTCAACCATGACCGAAATACGATCTGACTCTTTCGCACGCAATTCTTCTGCACCCGAGACAGTAGTAACACCGCTCGCATTTGCTGCCGCTATACAAATGACAGGAAATTCATCGATGGCTAATGGAACCAAATTTGGGTCTATCTTAGAACCCTTTAAACCGACGTATCTTACCCGAATATCAGCTACGGGCTCTCCACCAATCTCGCGCTCATTGGTCAATCTAATATCCGCTCCCATCCCTTGTAAAATGTCAACGATCCCAGTTCGCGTGGGATTAATACAAACATGCTCAAGCAATAAGTCGGACCCCGGCACAATAGAAGCAGCAACCATAAAGAATGCAGCTGAGGAGATGTCGGCCGGAATATCGATATCGTTCGCTGTTAGCTCCCCACCACCGTTAACCGAAACTTTGGTTACTTGTTCGCTTATTTTCTCGCTTTTACACTCGTAACCATATGCTTGCAGCATTCTTTCCGTGTGATCGCGAGTTGGTGCCGGTTCAGTCACGGTGGTCCTACCATCGGCGTATAAACCGGCGAGTAGCACCGCAGATTTGACCTGAGCACTGGCCATCGGCAGCTTGTAGTCAATCGGCTCTAGCTTTTCTACCGCACGAATGTGGATAGGTGGACAGCCATTCTCATCGGTAGCGCACCTAGCCCCCATTGAAGTAAGTGGTACAGTTACTCTCCGCATGGGCCTACTAGACAGTGATTCGTCGCCAACTAATTTAGATGAAAAATTCTGCGCAGCTAGGATGCCGCTCATTAAACGCATCGCCGTACCTGAATTACCCATATCGAGATCATTCTCTGGCTCTCTCAAACCACGCATACCAACACCAGAAATTATTAAATTCCCATTACTGGGACCATCTGCTTCGACACCCATCGCTCGAAATGCGGCGAGGGTAGCCATCACATCCTCTCCCTCGAGCAAACCAGTAATCCGACTTACCCCTGTGGCTAGTGATGAAAACATAACGGCTCGATGCGACATCGACTTATCGCCGGGCACACGAATCGAACCTTTTAAGCCACTCTGGGCTTTTTCAGAAGATAAAACTAAACTCATGATTTACTTACTTCAATAGATTGTACGGTCTATGTACTTTATAGAACTATTACGCTGAATCTCGGGACAAAAATACAGTTTTGATCAACGTAACTCATAACGGAACTAGCTAACGATCCTAAATCAATGTCTTAATATATTGTGTTTTTTGCCTGTCGTTCTACTTTCTTCAGCAGACCTTGATCTCGAGCCTGCTTGGCTTTACCGAAGTATTGCAATATAGCAGCTTGATCTGCCTTGGCAACATCCTCTCTAATTTGATCTATTTGTTGCTTAAAACCATCCAGAGCGAGTAAAACTTGCTCTTTATTAGTAATACAAATATCTCGCCACATTTCTGCATCACTGGAAGCAATCCGAGTGAAATCATAAAAGCCAGCGGCAGCAAGATCGAATAATCTTTCTTTATCTTGCTGCGCACTAAGAAAGTTCACCAAACTAAACGCGATCACATGCGGCAAATGACTGGTCTTTGCGAATATTGAATCGTGCTCAAACAAACTCATGTGTAGAACTCGCGCTCCGAGAGCTTGCCACAGCTGTGCAACTATACCGCAAATCGAACTCGGAGCCTCTTCTGTGTCCGTAATGATTACATGCTTATCCTGGAATAATCCCGACTTCGATGCCAACACCCCCGAATCCTCTCCTCCAGCAATTGGATGTGCAAACACAAATCTGGACAACAGCTCGGGAACATGATGTTTGATTTGAGAGTATAAATCGGTCTTAACACTACCAACATCGGTTAGGATGGTTTGAGAACCAATGTGGGGTGCTAAGTCTATCAATACCGGCACCATCGCTTGCATTGGCGTTGCTAAAACTATCAAATCAGCATTATTGCAAGCCTCAGCCAAATTCTGCACTTGATCCACTATTCGCTCTGAGATGGCGGCTTTAGCGGTTTTTTCTGAGCGACAGACACCGACAACCGTCTTCGCCAAATTAAGCCGGTTAATATCGCGAGCAAGAGACCCACCCAATAAGCCTACACCTACGATTACAACCTTATCGAACTGAAGCGACTGAAACATTCTACAATTCCATTAAAAATAGGCTAAAGCACGCCGACAGGGTAAGACCCAATCAGCTTAAAAAAGGCTGATTTAGACTCCAATTCCTTGAGCGCTGCGTTCACCTTTGGGTCATTTACGTGACCGATCAAATCGATAAAAAATACGTATTCCCAATTTGTCTGCTTAGAGGGTCTAGATTCAATTCGACTCATATCTACACCAGCGTCATACAAAGGTTTGAGCAACTCGAACAGACTACCAACTTTGTTGGGCGCTGACACCATGATCGTAGTCTTGTCCTCGCCACTTTCAGCGTAACTATCGCTACCAATAATTAAGAAGCGTGTGGTGTTGTTGCGCTCATCTTCAATGCTGGAGGCTAGGATCGGTAAATCATAGAGCTTTGCAGCCATGTCGCCCGCAATGGCCGCGGCACGCGACTCATTACCAGCAATAACAGCAGCCTCAGCGTTACTGCTGGCGGTCTCAAGTTTTGCGTCAGGCAGATAACGCTCAAGCCAGCTACGGCATTGCGCTAAAGCTTGAGGATGAGCATAGACCTTTTTAACGCTTGATAGGCCATCGGCATGACTTAACAGCTGATGATTGATGGGTAATTGTACTTCTCCACACACTTTCAGATCTGACGAGGAGAAGCAATCTAGCGTATGGGTGATGACACCCTCGGTGGAGTTTTCAACAGGTACAACGCCAAATTGTGCATTACGCTGCTCCACGACTCTGAACACATCGGAGATAGTTTTCACGTCTACAGATTTGACAGCGTTACCAAAGTGTTTCAAAACAGCCGCCTGCGTGTAGGTTCCAGCGGGACCCAAATAGGCAACCGTTAACGGCATTTCGGCGGCAAGCGAGATCGACATAATCTCTCTCATCAAGCGCACCATATCGTCATCGCTTACTAAGCCGTCAAGCTGCTCTCTGAGTTCAGCGTTTCGCTCTCGCACCCGTCTTAAAACCTGCGCTTCTCGCTCAGGGCGATAAAAAGATGCATCCTCATCAACTGCGGTTTTTGCCTTAGCTACTTGGCCGGCGATGAGAACACGCTCTTGTACTAGTCTCAGTAATTGACGATCACAAGCGTCTATTTGCTCACGCAATCGCAGTAGCTCGGCTGAGTCTTTTTGGATTTTATCGCCCATTACTTAAATCTCCGTGCGACCTACCCTTCTTGGATAGCTCTGGCGATCATAACGCCGTCGAGAGACTTAATCCTGTGTAGCACCGCATCTGAGATTTCTGTATCGCTGTCCACGATAGTGTAGGCAATATCACCACGCGATTGATTAATCATGTCATTAATGTTCAAACCCGCGTCCGCCATAATGGTTGATATTTGACCGACCATATTGGGTACATTTGCGTTACAAACCACCAAACGATAAGGAGTATCGCGTCTCATTGACACATTTGGAAAATTAACTGAGTTCCTTATGTTGCCATTCTCTAAATAGTCACGCACTTGGTCAGCAACCATAACAGCACAGTTATCCTCAGCTTCACCAGTCGAGGCACCTAGGTGAGGAAGACCAATCACTTTGGAAGTCTTCTTAGTTCTGTTATTAGGAAAATCAGTCACGTATGCGCCCAATTTACCCGCATCCAATGCGTCGCACACGGCCCCATCATTCACAATGCCGCCCCTGGCAAGATTAATAACCACTGCAGTATCTTTCATTTTAGTGACGTTCTGAGAGTTTATTAAATCTCGAGTTGCATCGATTAATGGTACGTGTACTGTCAAAAAATCAACCGTGCCCAGCATTTCCTCAACACTGTTGGCGCGGGAAATTTTAGAGGACAGCTGCCAAGCGCCATCGACAGTCAAACCTGGATCAAAACCGACTACATTCATCCCTAAATCGATACAGGTGTTGGCGACCATACGGCCAATAGCACCCAACCCAACCACACCAATGGTTCGGCCGGGAACCTCAAAGCCAGCGTATTTCTTTTTGCCAGCTTCAACCATTTTCGAAAGCTCGGCATCCTCTCCTTCTAATGCCTCAGTATATTTTACGGCTTCAGTGATATTGCGGGCCGCTATAAAAATCGACGCAATCACTAATTCTTTCACAGCATTAGCGTTTGCACCCGGTGCATTAAAGACCGGGATTCCAGCTGCACTCATTTTATCCAAAGGAATATTATTCACTCCGGCACCAGCTCTACCCACTGCTTTCAAAGATGGAGGAATCTCCATATCATGCATTTTAAAAGATCGTAGAATAATTGCATCGGGAGAATCCACCGTGTCGGCTATTGAGTACTGATCCGTCGGGAGCTTTGCCAATCCGACTGGTGAAATATTGTTTAGTGTCTGTATTTTATACATTTTAAAATCCTGAGAAGCTCTAGTTAGTTTTGAGCTTTAAATGAGTCCATAAAATCGATCAATGCATCAACGGCTTCAGGACCGGTTGCATTGTAGATACTTGCGCGCATACCTCCGACCGAGCGATGTCCCTTGAGTGCATGCAAACCCGCTTTATGAGACTGCTCCAAGAAGGCTGCATCTAAATCCGCATTAGCCAGAATAAAAGGCACGTTCATCCATGATCTATTTTCAATGGCGACAGGATTGGTATAAAACCCATCGCTCTCGTCAATGTATGTGTAAAGCTTATCGGCTTTTGCCTCATTAATCTTGGCTATAGATTCAACACCACCTTGAGCCTTCAACCACTCAAATACCTTGCCAGCTAGATACCAAGCAAAAGTAGGCGGAGTGTTATTCATACTGTCACTTTCAGCCATTACCGAGTAATCCATCAAGCGAGGTGCGTCACTTGGAAAGTTACCCACTAAATCCTCACGAACGATTACAATAGTAATACCGGCAGGACCAATGTTTTTCTGAGCACCTGCATAGATTATTCCATATTTAGAAACGTCTATCGGTCGAGAAAGGATTGTTGACGACAAATCAGCACAGATTGGTTTATTGGTATCAGGCAGCCAATCAAACTCTACTCCAGCAATCGTTTCGTTAGGCGTGATGTGAACGTAGGCGGCGTCGTCACTCAAGGACCATTGCTCTGCTTCAGGAACATGTTTATAACCTTCTTCGGAAGTATCACAAACAACATTAACGTCGAGGAACCGTTTAGCATCCGCGATGGCTTTTTTACCCCAATGCCCAGTGTGAGCATAATCCGCCTTGTCACCAAGGTGTTTTAGATTGAGCGGAATAGCTGAAAATTGAGAGGTAGCACCACCCTGTAAAAACAACACTTTGTAATTATCAGGGATTCCCATCAAATCACGTAAGTCTTGTTCTGCCTTTGCCGCGGCAGCCATAAACGGTTTACCGCGGTGTGACACTTCCATAACGGAAGCTCCGACACCGTTCCACTCAAGCAATTCAGTTTGCACCTCTTGCAAAACAGCTTCCGGTAACGCGGCCGGGCCCGCGCTGAAATTATAAATTCGACTCATGATAAGCCCTCGAAAAGTTTAAAATTAGGTCGTCGATCAGTCACTGATAAGCCTACAAGCGAAACTAACCGCTTTGGGTATACGCGAGGCAAATAGATCAGGCTTCATTCGGATAGGTCTACTGTGAAGGTGCGAAAGGGATAGCAACAGCACCACCTTGATTAACAGGGCAAGCTATTTTACACAAGCAAACCGCAAATCCCTATAATTTTTGACTTCTTTTGCGAATTATCTGCGTG
>JAKVBA010000109.1 GCA_022447525.1 Gammaproteobacteria bacterium | reverse complement strand
TACAAATTCAGATTGTTTGTTTTTATAGTTATATATAGAAGTTAGTAAACCCTTTTATAAAGCAACCCGTAGCAAAAGCATATCATGAGTCAATCACACATGATGTTTATGGACGTTTGGCTTTAAAAAAAGCATATGAAAGGAGTTTTATAATGGCTAAGAAACCTCAATTAACTACGTCGGCAGGCGCCCCCGTAGTAAGTAACGAAACCACAAAAACCGCAGGAGAGCGCGGCCCTGCACTCTTGCAAGATTACCAACTTATTGAAAAGCTAGCCCACCAAAACCGTGAGAGAATTCCTGAGCGAGTTGTTCACGCTAAAGGATGGGGAGCACAAGGCACATTTACCGTTACCCACGATATTACCGACTATACCTGTGCGGATATGTTTTCCGAGATAGGGAAGCAAACCGAAGTCCTCAGCCGCTGGTCAACTGTAGCGGGAGAATCAGGTGCAGCAGATACCGAGCGCGATGTACGCGGCTTCAGCCTAAAGTTTTACACAGAGCAAGGTAACTGGGACATGGTAGGTAACAACACCCCTATCTTCTTTATTCGCGACGGATACAAGTTTCCAGATTTCATTCGTACACAGAAGCGTCACCCGAAAACGAATCTGCGCTCGCCGGAAGCCATGTTCGACTTTTGGGCCGGCCAACCAGAAAGTGTTCACCAAGTGACCATTTTAATGTCAGACCGTGGTATTCCCGTGTCTCCTATGCATATGAATGGCTATGGTAGTCACACGTTTAGCATGTGGAACAAGGACGGCAAACGCCACTGGGTGAAGTTCCATTTCAAAACTCAACAAGGCATTAAAAACTACACAAATGAAACGTCTGAAAAGATCATTGGAAGCACTCGAGAAAAGTATCAAGAAGAGCTGTATAACGCCATTGATGAAGGCAACTTCCCAAAATGGACCATGTATATTCAGGCCATGCCGGAAGAAGAAGCCGGACAGCAAAGCTACAATCCTTTTGATTTGACAAAAGTTTGGCCGCACGACGATTACCCGCTGATAGAAGTCGGCGAGTTAGAAATGAACAAAAACCCGGAAAACTATTTCCAAATGGTTGAGAACGCAGCGTTCAGCCCATCGAATGTAGTTCCAGGTATTGGTTTCAGCCCCGACAAAATGCTTCAAGCTCGTGTTTTTGCCTATGCCGATGCACACAGATATCGCCTAGGCACGCATTACGAAGCGCTTCCGGCCAATGCGCCCAAAAATAGCAAAGTGAATCACTATCATAAAGATGGTGCTATGCGCTTCTTTACCAACGACTTTGGCAATCCTGATGCATACTATGAGCCGAATCAATATGATGGGCCAGTTGCAGACTTTTCAGTAAAAGAACCACCTCTTCGCATAGACGGAGATGCCGACCGATATCATCAGGACGAATCTGACGTTGATTACGTGCAGCCTCGTAAGCTCTATGAAATGTTCTCAGACGACCAAAAGGAACGGTTGTATAAGAACTACGCTGCCGCAATGGGCCCATGTTCTGATAGTGTAAAAGAGCGTTGGTATGCAGTTTTAGAGAAGGTTCACCCCGATTATGCTGCGGGCGTAAAAAATGCGGTTGAAAGTTTAGATACGGATGTAAATACCGTGCCCATTACCGAAAACACACCGATTGAAGACAGTTAATAAGTTAAACTACTGATTACGTTAATATTCCCTTGTCGCTTTGCATTTAAGCGACAAGGGCATAAACCCTATACCCCCTGTACTCTATTATCCTGTTTCCCTTATTGCTTGCTATAAATTGTGGCAAACCTATTTACTGTAAACACGCAAACACATTGAACTTTAGAACAATTTAATTTTGCTTTAATTGCTACAATAGAAATTGTGACGTATTTTAAACCATATCCTGTCTTGTTTTAAAACCTATGTCGCTATTTAAAAAATCAATAAGTAAGTCTGATCCTGTTCGTAAAGCGCCCTGGAAAATTGCCATCATAGACGATGAAGAAGGCGTACACGAAGTCACTAAACTGACTTTGCGAAAATTCAATTTCGAAGAACGAGGGGTTGAGTTTTTGTCTGCATACAGTGGTGAAGAGGGCCTTGCACTATTCCAAGCACATCCAGATGTTGCACTGGCGTTTGTAGATGTAGTGATGGAAACTGACGACGCAGGCTTAAAGCTTGTTGACGCCATAAGAAACGATTTGGACAACCATACTTCACGTCTCATACTACGAACAGGACAACCCGGCCAAGCACCCGAAGAAGAAGTTATACGAAGATACGACATTAACGACTACAAAGCTAAAACGGAACTTTCTTCATTAAAATTAAAGTCTTGCGTGTATACCGCAATACGGTCTTATCGCGACATTCAAACCATCGAAAAGGGTAAACGCGGCATGGAGGATGTACTGAGATCGTCCTCATCCGTGCTTGCGAGTCAGTCATTATCTCAATTTGGCAGCGCCGTATTAAAACAAACGCTCACGCTTTTAAATCTAGATAGCTCAGTGCTTTATCTATCGACTCAACACACAGACCTCTATGGCGACACTGCAATGACGGTATTAGGCGCAAGTGGCGATCTAGTAGGATTGTGTGAACCCGGTATTTCCAAAAAAATACCAGAGTCTATTGAGGAAAAAGTCAAAGAAGTACTTGCGAGTAAAAACCATTATCAATCTGAAGAACTCTTTATCGGCTACTACCCTACCGGAGAGAGCACACATAATATTTTATACGTTAAACTCAACAGCCCTCTCGATGCCCTGCAGCGTAAAACCCTTGAAATGTTTGCTTCAAACGTGGCGATAATTTTTCAAAACCTCACGCAAAAAGAGGATATTCAGCAAACGCAAAAAGAACTCATCATGGTGCTGAGCGACGCAATTGAAATGCGTAGTAAAGAAACGGGGGGCCACGTAAAACGCGTTATTCTTATGACAGAGTTCTTGTCGGAAAAGCTGCACTTGAGTAAAGAATTTATCGAAACCATTCGATATGCTGCAGCCCTTCATGACGTGGGTAAAATAAGTATTCCAGAAACGATTCTGCATAAGCCAGGTAAGCTTGACCCAGAAGAATGGGAAATAATGAAAACCCACGCTCAACGAGGTTACGACCTTCTGGCGGGCTCTGACCGTATTGTGGCTAAAATGGGCGCTATCATCGCTAAAACGCACCACGAACGCTGGGATGGAAAGGGTTATCCTGATGGCCTGTCAAAGGACGAAATTCCTCTTGAGGGGCGCATTATGGCAATTGTTGATGTGGTTGATGCTCTTTTATCAAAGCGTTGTTACAAGCCTGCATGGAGTGAAGAAGAGGTAAAAGCTTTTTTGCGTGAAAATGCAGGTAAACAATTCGACCCGCTTATCACGCATATCATGTTGGAGCATTTCGACAAAATTCAAGAAATTCGCGCATTGGAACCGGATGAAGAGTAATGAGAGAGTCTTTAGAACTTATATTACTGCGTGTTAGCCAACGTGCTGACATTGATAAAGGAGAATTAGGCCCTGCTCTCAGGCTTATTATCAATTCTGTTTGTGAGGGTCTGCAAATCACCCGTGCTGGCATCTGGCTCTACGATGCTGAACAGACCCTCGTTGAGTGTGCGCTGCTGATTGATAAAAGCAATAATCTTGAGCACGAAAGTCTGGTCTTAACGCGAAAAGACTTTCCCCACTATTTCGAAGCGCTAGATAGCGAAAGAACCATTGCGGCGCACGACGCAATTACAGACGTTGCAACATTTGAATTTGCCGAAGTGTATTTGAAGCCGCTGGGCATTTCCTCGATGTTAGATGTGCCTATTCGCCATCGTGGAAAAATGGTTGGCATAATTTGTTGTGAACACCAGGGTGAAGCCCGAACATGGGAAGATGATGAGGTAGTATTCGCTGCATCGCTGGCTGACCTTTACGGACGGGCAATAAGTGCGAACGAGCGTGCCGTATATGAAGCGAAACTTATACAAGCTAACCAGACGCTGGAACAAAACGTAAAAGACCGCACGGCAGCATTAGAAGCTGCACAAGAAAAACTGATTGAATCGGAAAAAATGGCGGCTTTAGGCAATTTGGTGGCAGGTATTGCTCATGAGGTCAATACGCCGCTGGGAATAGCATTGACGTCTGTTAGCAACTGTAAAGAAGAACTTAAAGCGATATTTCGCGATTTTCAACAGGGTGAACTGACAGAACAGGGCTTTAAAGACTTTGAGGAAGTCTGCTCTGAAGGCCTTGCACTTGCCGAAAATAGCCTTATACGCGCAGCGAATTTGGTACAGGATTTTAAACGAACGTCTGCTGACCAAACTTCACTTGAAATTGAAAAGATAGCACTAGACGAATACATTCCGCGGGTATGCAACCCGCTTAAGCCTATGCTTCGCAAAGAGCAAGTGGAACTTTCAATTGATGTAACACCCGACTTGGTGATTACAACCTGTCCTGGGGTTATCGCACAAATACTAACGAACCTGATTTCAAATGCACAACGCCACGCCTTTGGGCCGTCTGTAAATAACGGTGGAAACAAAATCGCCGTGTCTTGCAGTAAAAAAGACAACGATATTGTTATAAGCGTAAGGGACAACGGCAAAGGCATTGCCGAAGAGTTTCACCGAAAAGTCTTTGAACCATTCTATACCACAGCTAGAGATAAGGGCGGCACAGGACTGGGCCTTCATATTTTATATAATCTAGTGCGGCAAAAGTTTAATGGTGATATTAGCCTTTTATCGACGCCTGGAGACGGTACTACGGTAACCGTCTGTATCCCCGCTGAGGACTGAGCTTTCAACGACACACTCAAATATTTCGGTTGATTATAGAACTGTCGCTTTTACGACAGTTTTTTATTCAGCATCAGGCCAAGCTAGGCACATTTAAGGAATTCGAGTGAGTAAAGATGCAGCTTAATCAGTGGCGTGAAAGTGGTCAGTTTTTAGATATTAATCATCAGCGCGTTTTCTATCAAACTGAGGGAAAGGGCCCAGTGCTGTTGCTCATTCACGGCTACCCCACCGCCAGCTTCGACTGGATAAAGCTATGGCCTGCACTCACAAAGACGTTTCGTTGTGTAACCCTCGATATGCTGGGATTTGGTTTTAGCACTAAAGCACCAAAAAAACACCTCATAAAAGAACAAGCCGCTGTAATAAGCGCTCTAATGGAGCATTTAAAAGTTAGCCATGCCCACGTTCTATCTCACGATTACGGTGATACCGTAGCGCAAGAACTTTTGGCGCAACACCTGGAAAAAAGCCTTTCGTTTTGCATTAATTCACTGCACCTGCTCAACGGCGGCCTATTTCCTGAAACACATCGCGCCTTACCTATTCAGAAACTACTGCTTTCCCCTATTGGTGGACTACTCATTCGCTTTTTAAACAAAAACGCAATTAGAAAAAGCATGCACAATATTTTTGGCCAAAACACGCCGCCTTCCGATAGAGATATCGACGACTTTTGGGCGCTTATTACTGAAAACAATGGTCACAAATATATGCATTTACTTTTAGACTATATGAAACAGCGCAAGCAATACCGAGAGCGTTGGGTAGGTGCCTTACAAAATGCCAATGTTCCTGTGCGACTCACCGCCGGCATGGCAGACCCAATTTCTGGCGCACATATGGCGGCACGATACAGAGCACTTATTCCGAATGCTGACGTAGTTGAGCTTGCTGATATCGGGCATTATCCGCAGATTGAAAGTGCTGAGGTGGTGTTGGAATCTGTTTTTGAGTTTATTGGAAATTAAATGCTTGGGTGTCGCTTCGAAGAGAGAAGTTGGTCGGTGTGAGAGGATTTGAACCTCCGACCCCTGACACCCCATGAAATAAGAGCGAAAAAGCACTTAAACAACTTATATCAATGACTTACGCTTAAATTTAACGGCATTTTTTGTTAGGTAAATGCTGAACAACAGGAAATTAAATACCTAACAGGAACAATAGCATAAAACTTTGGTAACTACTGTATAAGGGTACGGCACTTTTCGCCACACAAGGGATTTTAAATCCGTATGAACAGAATACTAAATACAGGGGCTTGAAGTGTATC
>JAKVBA010000108.1 GCA_022447525.1 Gammaproteobacteria bacterium | reverse complement strand
CATACGCACAGCAACAACAAAATCAAATTACACACTTAGGTGAATAGTCCCTATTTCAAGCCATTTAAGTTAACAATTCTTGTTGTAAGATTTTATAAGCAGATTCTTTTGGAGTTCCATCTCCATTTATATACTCATATAATGTAGTTGTAGTTATTCCTAGACGTTTTGCTACATCACGAGCAATGGCATTTTTGTCAGACATAGCAGTCATAGCCATTTGTATAGTAGATTTATCCATTTTTCTTGGTCTTCCTCCATTACGTCCACGAGCTCTAGCAGCTGCTAGTCCTGCTCGGGTTCTTTCGGCTATTAGCCCGCAAATTTCATGAAGTGAAAAACTAAAGGTTTATTTATCCTATATAACGCATATAATACAGCAAGATATTGTCTTTATATGGGTTTTTAACGTAATGCCAGTTTGTATCAAAGAAAGGTTGTATTTTTCATCATTAAATCGTCGCAATATCGAGATGGATTTTTCAGGAGGTCACGTTAGTTCTGATGGTGGTGTTTTGCTTCTTCGCGAAGTTGATCGTCATATTGGTTTGACTGATCGGATATCGAAGTTTCTTCCTGATTTGCGCGATCAATCCAAGGTCATTCACAGCCTTAAGAGTATGTTACAGCAACGAGTTTATGGCATTGCCTGTGGATATGATGATGGAAACGACCATGACACTCTTCGCCATGATATAGCATTTCAGACGGCGACAAATCGCACCTCGACTCTTGCAAGTCCTCCGACACTTCATCGTTTTGAGATGCTTGCGGACAGAAATTTTGCAATATCAGCGCATAAAGCAATGGTTGAAAGTTTTATAACCTCATTTGATACGCCCCCTAAAGAGCTGGTTCTTGATTTTGATGCCACAGATGACCTCGTTCATGGCAATCAGGAGGGTAAGTTTTACCACGGATATTACGGTAATCACTGTTTTTTACCGCTATATGTATTTTGCGGTAAAGATCTGCTTGTAAGTTATTTACGCCCTTCCAATATTGACGGAGCCAAACATAGCTGGTCTATTCTGTCACTATTGGTAAAACGTTTTCGGCAGGTTTGGCCTAATGTTCGGATTATTTTCCGAGGCGATGGTGGTTTTTGCCGCCACAAAATACTCAACTGGTGTGAACGCAATGATGTTGGTTATATTGTTGGCATGGCATCCAACAAACGATTGGAAGCACCTCTGAAACCAATTATAAATGTTGCAAGAGCTGCATATGAAAATAGGGTTAAACTACATAAAGGTACGTGAAGTCCCACAGTATTTAGATTTGTTCTCTAACGCGCATAATCGTTTGTCTGCTGGTCTTGAAGAGCCTTGCGATGGCTGAGATTGTTTCTCCGTTTTGGATTTTTTCTTTTACTTCTTCTTGTTCTCCCGGTGACAGCCTGTTCGGCCTCCCCAAGGGTTTTCCTGTGGCTTTAGCGCGGGCAAGACCGGACTGCGTACGCTCAATGAGTAGATCCCGCTCAAACTGGGCAACGGCGTTGATGACGTTCATGGTCATTTTCCCGGCAGAGCTGGTGAGGTCAACGCCTCCGAGAGCAAGGCAGTGAACCCGGATGCCGGCGTCTTCGAGCTTTGCGACAGTTATGCTGACATCGATGGCGTTGCGTCCTAGCCTGTCGAGCTTGGTGACGATAAGAACATCACCCTTTTCCATTTTATCGAGCAACCGCGAGAACCCTTCGCGCTGAGCAATGGCCATAGATCCGGAAACGGTTTCCGTGATGACGCGGTGCGGTTCAACGGCGAACCCGGCCGCTTCGATTTCCCGGATCTGATTTTCAGGATTTTGTTCAACGGATGAGACGCGGGCGTAGGCGAAGGTACGGGACATGGCTTTCTTGTACATAAATGGCTGTACGTAATTATACATATGTTCTATAGTCATTCAAGCTAATTTTCGGACATTATTTTATCCCCTGTCCGAAACCGCTCCTTTTCGGCCATCCAACTTTAAAGGTCACCTATGTCCCGAATGCGCATTCTCACTGCAAGCGAACAAGATACTTTTGATAAGCCGCCGTTGCTTGATTATCGTGAACGGAAAGTGTTTTTCAATTTCCCACAAAAGTTAATGGAGGTCGCCGCAACTTTGCGCACGCCTGACGGCCGGATAGGATTCCTCTTACTTTGCGGTTATTTCAAGGCCTCCGGTAAATTCTATTACCCTCATGATTTTCACGAGCGAGACATATGCGTCGTTATAAAAAAGCTTGGATTAGACGATTCTAGTTTTTTACCTGATTCCTATGCCAAGCAGACGCGCGCGCGTCACCATAAGATTATATTAGATTTCTACGGATTTTCATCGTTTGATGAATGTGCAAAAGAAATGCTTTCTGATGAAATTCGCGCTAATGCAAGAGCACATCTAAAACCGCGCCTGATTTTTGACCGCTCTACGGACTTTTTAGTCCAAAATCGTATACAAATTCCACAATCAGGAACCATCATAGAAATGATCCGTACCGGCCTTCAGGCGCGCAAAACGGAACTGATCGCGTTGATCGAGGCCAACCTTACTGATGAAGCACGAACGTTACTGGAGCAACTGTTCACCGCACCAGATGAACAGAGCCGCTATCGTCTTACCTTACTCAAAAAATTATCGCAATCGACGAAACCTGCGAGGATAAAGGAAAGCATCAAAGATTTTGAGGTCTTAGCGGATTTGTACCGACAGCTTGAAGGCGTCATATCCGCACTCAATCTCGGTACGTCAGGAACCCGTTACTTTGCCGGGAGTGTCCTGAAATCACAGATATTTCAGCTCCATCAACGTACAGAAGCAGACCGCTATATTCACGCCGTTGCGTTTATCGCGCATCAGTATTCTCGCATGCACGACAATCTGGTTGATATTTGGTTGAACGCGGGGGCTTCGTTTCAGACAACCGTCTCCCGCGAGCATAAAGAACGACTGTTGGAAAACCGGAAAGCACAACAGGAGAGGCTTAAATCTGTCATGGATACCTTAGATACCGGTGTTCTCGGCTTGATTCAGAGCATTCGTAACCTAACGGATGCTGACGCTCTTTCAGATACGGAAAAAGTAGCACAAATCCGTGCGCTGCTGTCTGATAAGAAAGCAGATTCCATTAACCGTCTGAAGGCCGATATAGAAACCGCCGCGCATGATAGTTGCTGTTATGAAGTGTTAGAATCGTATTCGCTGAGACTGCAAAACCGCCTAAATCCTATCCTACGGGCGCTTGAGTTTGAATCTAACGACCGCGTTCCGGGGCTGATAGAGGCCATAGAATACTTCAAACGCAACAATGGTAATATCAGCGAACAGGCTCCTACGGCTTTTCTCGACGCAGACGAAAGGAAAGCATTATTCCGGGAAGACGGTACGTTCCGCCCCTCGCTCTACAAGGTTTTCCTGTTTCAGCGCATCACCGGTGCGATAAAATCCGGAGATCTGAATTTTGCACTGTCGTATAAGTACCGTCCCCTAGACGCGTATCTGATCGATAAAGAGCGTTGGCAACACGATAAAACAGCTTTGTTAGAACGGGCGGGGTTGATAGAGTTCGCAAACCCTGAACCGGTACTGGCCGAGCTTGACGAAATCCTCTACGCGCAATACCGGAAAACAAACGGACGTTTTTCTGATAACGCGTATCTGAAAGTCCGCGCCGATGGGAAGCTTTATGTTACTACCCCTGCGGTTGATGATGGGGAGGATAACCCGTTAATCGGATTATTCCCAGAACGGCATGATGTACCGCTTGCGCAGGTATTGGAGACCGTCAACCATCACTGCGGTATGCTCGGCGCGTTCGAACATTGGCAACAGACACATATCCGGCAGGCACTGTCGCGGGCATTGCTACTAGCCGGTATTATGGGATTGGGTTGCGGCATAGGCGTGCGTAAAATGGCGCGGATTTCTTCGCAGGTCTCAGAGAATGAATTGGAACACGCCGTCAATTGGCGTTTCTCGCGTGAGAACATACGCGCAGCCAACGACACAGTGGTAAAGGCCATGGACTCCATGGAACTTCCCGGCCTTTATCGCAATAAGAAAGATGTGCTTCATACCGCCAGTGACGGCCAGAAGTTTGAAGTGCGCGGCGAAAGCCTACATGCGGGGCGTTCGTTTAAATATTTCGGACAGGGGCAAGGCATAAGCGCCTATACATTCGTTGACGAACGCCACTTTCTGTGGCACTCGCTGATGATCAGCGCCTCCGACCGAGAAAGCGCCTATGTCATTGATGGATTAATGCATAACGATGTCGTGAAGAGCGATATTCACTCGACCGACACCCACGGCTACACTGAGGCGGTATTCGGATTGACGCATTTACTTGGATTCTCTTTCGCGCCGCGTATTAAGGGTATCGGCAAGCAGACCCTCTACATCTTCAAACCAAAGAACAGGGTAGATGCAAATTGGGCTATTCAGCCCAGTAAAACCATCACTGAAAACCCGCTTCGAGAAAATTGGGACGACCTGCTGCGTCTTGTCACGACCATAAAACTCAAGGAAAACACCGCTTCTGACATCTTCCGACGGCTTAATTCCTATTCACGTCAGCACGCTCTTTACCAGACGCTCAAAGCTTTCGGCCAGATCATAAAATCGTTGTTCATCTTACGATATATTGACGATTTAGCGCTACGGCAGGCTATTGATAAACAGCTCAACAAGGTCGAACTGGCCAACCGTTTCACCCGCGCCGTTGCCGTAGGAAACCCTCGCGAATTTACACAGGCCGAAAAGGAAGAACAGGAGATCGCCGAAGCCTGCAACCGCCTCATCAAGAACAGCATTATCTGCTGGAATTATCTATACCTCACCCGCAAAATCGAAAAAGCCGGCGATGACGATGCGAAAGAAAATTTGCGCCGCGCGATCGGCTGTCACTCGCCGATGTCATGGGCACATATCAATATGCTCGGCGAATACGACTTCTCCGACGAAAAACTCAAAGATGCTCTCGGAATATTGCCACTGAAATCTGCCACCTGAAACAAACTTAAAACAGGAAAAGGGAAAAGCCAGGAAAGATAGACAGGAACTACTCAAGCAGCTGTTCTCTGTGGGACTTCATGTACCTTTATGTAGTTTAACCCTATATTCTACTGATACCCAATATTCTTGTTATTTCTGAGGAATCCAAAGAAATTATTGATACAATAAATGAGATAAAGAAATTGCAGGTGAATATTGCCGATGTACATTGTTTGTCTGAAAGCAGTTATAGTAATAGATTGAATTAACCCCTAATGTTCAAATCTACCCTAGCGGGGTATAGGGGCTGGTAATGAAGCCCCTTTATTATATTCTTTTGAGTGAAGATACTCTGTACTATGCTGTCCCTTCATAAGGTCGTTTTCTGAGAAGGGAAGTGCTATATCGTCAGCACGGCTCTTTTTGTATTTTTGAGGGATATTATTATATTCTATAGGAAATTGTTTTTTTAGCGTATTACTGGTAAATGATAGAAAATCATCGTATAGATCTGGGGCAACATAATTGGTTATATCAAGTATTTTATTGCGGAAACTAATTGCCTCAGAGAAACTCATTTTTTGTATAGAAAATGATGTTTTTAAAAATGGAAAAGTACCAACATCACCATATTGAATGACACTAGTATCAATATAATTATAAGAATTATGGTCAACATAGCAGAATTTATTGTTATCTTGTGTTGAGATTAATTTATTATTCCCATGACCATAGAAATTGAATAACTTTCTCTTGGGAAAATGATTTGGTTCTACCAGAATCATATAGATATTTAGGTTATCTTCTGAATCCTTGGTTGCCTTAAATAATGGTATATTTTGTTTCTTATCTGGAATTTTATAACCCTCATGTAGGTACTGGTTCAAGAATGTAATGTTTGTTCCGTCTGATAGATAAGCATATTGTTCGGGGTTTTTATCTAACACCATCTTCAAAGCATCATCCCTGAACTTAGTTGCCTCAGATAATTCCATTTTATGTATGATAGGTAAGCCGTACACACGTTGGTCTGGCTGGAAATAATAAGCCTTTCTTTCATCAATCAAATAGGTTGTATCTTTCATTTTGTTCTGAATAAGGGGTAATCCCCCCAAAAAACAGCTGAGGTATGAATTAGAATTTTCTATTTTATCG
>JAKVBA010000107.1 GCA_022447525.1 Gammaproteobacteria bacterium | reverse complement strand
GATGAGCGGGCCTATATTGAAGCAATGCAATCTGAGAACTGTTCGTTCGATATAATCATAGTGGACGGCAGTTATCGAAAAGCTTGCATAGAAAATGCACCAGAAAAGCTGAATAGCGATGGCGTAATCATTATTGATAATACGGACTGGGCTGATCTTAAACCGCTATTTAAAGCGCTTCACAAGCAAGGTTTTCGTCAACTCGAATTCTACGGAATTGGACCTGCCAATGGTGCTCCCTGGGGAACTTCATTATTTTATCGTTCCGGCAATTGTCTGGGGATTTAGCTGCCCTATCTTGAGGAATATATAAAGCGTAGTTGAATATGGACTCAACTAACGAAGATCAAAGTGTTTCACAAAGGCAACCCCTCTGTGATAGCGTTTTCAAACAAACTGCGTAAGGAGGAGAAGATGAATTATCTGGAATTAAACGAGCAAGTATCGGCTTCAGGGCAATTAGGCATCGATGATATTGATCGGCTCTCGACTGAAAAGGTTGAGTTGCTAGTTTGCAATAGGCCAGACGACGAAGACGAAGGGCAACTACCCTATGAGACGATAGCAGCGGCGGCAAAAGAGAAAGGTATTGAAACTCGCTTGCTCGCATTCAGTTCCTATCAAATTCAAAATGAAGATCGAGATAAACTGATCGAAATTCTGAAAGAAAACAAACGAACCCACCTGTATTGTCGGTCTGGAGCAAGATCAAAGCGCCTCTGGCGTATGGCCAATAAAATCGGATGTGGTGGTCACAACTTTGAGCCGGTCACTTGACGTAAACTTTGCGACTGTTTGGGAGAAATCCACATCTTAGTGGGTGTATAACAAAAACTGCACTAAGAATGACTATTTTAGATAAGTCGCTACAGTCAATTAACCTCATTGTTTTTCTTTTGTTGGCAATGGCCTCAATAGATGTTTTGGGGGCCCAGACTGGTGGATCAATAGATAAATCCATTCAAATTCCAAAAATTCTGAATTCGGACGAGTTTAACCTTGATGGTATTGCAAGTGAGAGGTTTTGGATTGACACCACAAAGATCGATGACTTTCATCAGTCCAGTCCAATTGACGGTGCCGTACCCTCTGAGAGAACTGAGGTAAAGATAGGTATTGACTCAGAATTTATTTATATTGCCATTAGAGCCTACGATGGTGATATTGAGAATCTAGTCGCCAAAGGTCTTATTCAAGGCCAGAATTTCTTTTCAGATGATCGAGTAAATATAAGTTTCGATACGTTCAATGATCGTCGAAATTCTTATTTTTTTCAGGTGAACCCAAACGGAATTCGGCGTGATGCATTGGTCGGAAATGACTATTTTATTGACGAGTGGGATACGGCTTGGGAGGCTGAGTCGAAGATCCATAACTGGGGTTGGACTACTGAAATTAGAATCCCCATAAAGTCGATCGCATTTGATCCTAATAGCGGCACATGGGGTATAAATTTTACTCGTAATTATCCTCGACGCGGAGAAGAGATGGCTTGGTCATCTTTGGATCAGTCTACTCGACCCTCAGCTTTTGGTGTTGGCAGGGGGTTTACTGGTTTTTCTCAAGGGAAGGGACTTGAGCTCAATCCATCTGTTACATTAGGTTATATTGATGGTGATCAAACCGAATATAAAACCGTGTTTGAGCCCTCCTTTACTGGCTTTTATAATTTGACTCCCTATTTGACCGGTGGAGCCACTTTTAATACGGACTTTTCAGGCACCGAGGCGGATGACCGACAGATCAACTTAGGGCGCTTCTCGCTGTTCTTCCCCGAAAAACGAGAATTTTTCCTGCGTGACGCGAGTATTTTTGAATTTGGTGGGCTTGATCGCAATGCTCGACCTTTCTTCTCTAGAAGAATCGGACTGTCGGATGACGGTGACGCGTTAGATATTGATGCCGGATTTAGATTGAGCGGACGAGCGGGTGCTTGGAATATTGGTAGCTTGCTGGTCAGACAAGATGTCGCGTCTGAAAGTGCCGATAAGACTCTCTTTGTCGGTAGAGTCACGCGAAATATCGGGAAGGAATCAGAATTTGGGGCAATTTTCACCAATGGCGATCCAAACTCAGACCTGGGCAATTCCTTGTATGGAGTCGATTACACTTACCGAAACAGCCGAGTATTCGGCAACCAAAATTTGCGTAGTAACGTTTGGTTTCAAGAGAGCGATACATCAGGAAGCACTGATAACCAGAGAGCCTTCGGGGCTAGGGTATCTTATCCAAACTATAAGTACGATGGTTTTCTTGACGTCCGCAGGATAGAATCAGACTTCAATCCAGCACTTGGTTTTATAAATCGAAGTGGAGTTGAACAAGTCAATAGTCGTTTACGCCGACGATTTCAATTGAATGATGCGAAGTTAAATTGGTTGGGAGTTCGAGGTCAGTATTTTAGGAGTGAACGAATTGATGGATCCCTACAAACAGATCGAAAACAATTCAATTTTATAGAGGGTTTATCGAAAGAAAATGACTTCTTTACCTTCTTTGTAATCGATCAGACGGAAGGGATACTTGATGCATTCGAGCTGCCTGGCAATATTATTGTGGATCCCGGTGAGTATCAATTTAGTCGTTATGGTGTTTTTGCTGAGACAGGACCTCAACGAGAATGGAGTACCGAGTTTTTATGGGCTGATGGAGAATTTTTTGGTGGTGACAGACAGGTAGTCGAAGTTGATTTAAACTGGCGACCCAGCAAGCATTTGTATGCCAGTCTAGGTTTCGAATGGAACGATCTAGATCTGCCTAACGGGCGCTTTATAAGTAGGTTATTTACCGCGAGCGTAAATCTAGCATTTAATCAAAAATGGGCTTGGCTGAATCTAATTCAAGGTGACAACGTTTCAGATATTGTGTCCATCAACAGCCGCCTAAGGTTTCAACCAAGCCCTTATCGAGAGTACTTTCTTGTTCTTGATCAAACAAAAAATAATGACCAAGACACAAGCGATTACTCGATTATTTTTAAAGCAAAGTTTAATTTTCGTTTTTAAGTTAGCCAATTCAAAACCAGAACATTTATTCTGGCTTGTCGTTTCACTTATATTTGTGTAGCCAGTTCGAATCCTTCTTTAATCGCTCGTTTAGCATCGAGCTCGCCTGCTAACTTTGATCCACCAATTAAATAAGTAGGAATACTCGCATCAAGTAACTCCTGCTCAAGGTCTCTTCTGCTTAATTGACCTGCACAGACGATGACATTGTCACATTCAATTATTTGAGTTTCGCCACCTTGGATTGTGAAATACAGACCACGGTCGTCTACTTTTTGATACTCGACGCCAGTTATCATCTGAACACTTTTCATTTTTAAAGAGGCTCGATGAATCCAGCCTGTAGTTTTTCCCAGGCCTTTACCCATTTTGCTCGTTTTTCTTTGCAACATGGTGATTTGTCTCGGCGACGGCTCTGGATTGGCTAGAGTATAAGCGCCTCGACTTTCATAATCTGTATCTACTCCCCACTCCTTGTTGAATTTTTCAATGTCCAAGCTAGGAGACTCTCCCTCATGAGCTAGTAGTTCGGCGACATCAAACCCAATACCGCCGGCTCCTATTATCGCAACTTTCTGTCCGACTGGTTTTTTATGGACAACAACATCGATATAAGAGAGGACTTTGTCGTGATCTGCTCCTTCAATTTCGAGCTGTCTTGGTCTTATCCCCGTTGCTAACACAACTTCGTCGTAACCAGCAGCAATTAATTCTTTTGCTGAGATTTCCGTATTCAGTTTTAGATTTACTCCGGTTTCCTCGATCAAATGGCCAAAATACCGAAGAGTTTCATAAAACTCTTCTTTTCCCGGGATCTGTTTAGCAATGTTAAATTGGCCTCCAATCTCATTTGCTTTGTCGTATAGGTCCACCTTATGACCTCGTTGAGCGAGCACCGTCGATGCGGAAAGTCCAGCAGGGCCTGAACCGACCACGGCGACTTTCTTTGCGATCGTTGCTTTGCCAACGTTAAGCTCTGTCTCGTAACATGCTCTAGGGTTAACCAGACAAGTAGATCGTTTACCTGAAAAAGTATGATCTAAACACGCCTGATTACATCCAATGCAGGTGTTAATCATGTGCGCCTTGCCTTTAGCGGCTTTGTTCATAAATTCAGCATCAGCGAGGAAGGGCCTGGCCATTGAAACCATGTCTGACTCACCACTGGAGATGATCTGTTCAGCCACTTCAGGGTCATTAATTCTATTGGTCGCAACCACTGGGATATCAACGTGATCTTGCATGCGTCCAGTGACCCAGGCAAAAGCACCGCGTGGAACGCTAGTGGCTATGGTTGGTACTCGTGCTTCATGCCAGCCTATGCCAGTATTGATAATTGTCGCACCAGCTGTTTCGATTGCTTTGGCCAGTGTGACAACCTCATCCCAGGTGCTACCTTGCTCGACAAGATCGAGCATCGAAAGTCGATAAATGATGATGAAATCACTGCCGACTCTTTCACGCACGGCTTTTATTATCTCAACTGGTAGACGCATCCGATTTTCGAAAGATCCCCCCCATTCATCAGTTCGCTTGTTGGTATGAGTTACCAAGAACTGATTGATGAAATAACCCTCTGAACCCATTATTTCCACACCATCGTACCCTGCTTCTTTGGCTAATGAGGCAGATTTAGCGTAATCCTGAATGGTTTTGTATACGCCTTTGGTGCTTAACGCCCTTGGTTTAAATGGCGATATTGGCGATTTCACATTTGACGCGGAGACACAAAGAGGGCTGTAGCCGTAGCGGCCGGCATGTAAAATTTGCAGGCAAATCTTTCCACCTTCATCATGTACGGCTTTGGTAACTTGTAAATGACGTTTTACTTCAGACCTCTTACTAAGTTTGCTGCCAAAGGGAGACAACCATCCCTCAACATTTGGAGCAAACCCGCCAGTAACCATTAAGCCAACCCCACCACGGGCGCGCTCTGCAAAATAGGCTGCGAGTTTTGGAAAATCCCTTGCCTTGTCCTCAAGTCCGGTATGCATTGACCCCATAATTGCTCGGTTTTTAAGCGTGGTGAAACCAAGATCTAATGGTTCCATAAGATGTGGGTATGGGGAGGTGTTGTCTATTGGCATGATGATTACAACCTTAAAAATAACATTGTTATGCTTTCAGTGGGTTATTCTATCGAAAGGTCTTCATGAAGAAAATAGTATTTTGTTGTTTTGCTGGTAACTAGCTCCTTCGATGAGTGGATGAAAGAGTCGAATTTGTTTATATTTATCTTGTATAAATCACACTAGTTCAAAACGTTGGTATCGGGGTGCTGTTTTGAAAAATAAGACTATTTTGATCGCTGCTGCGTTGTCGTTTGCACAGTTACAAGCTTGTGATCAATCATCTAAAGATGTATCTGAAGCCAAAGAGATCAACTCAAGTAAGCAGTCCATTTCGGCAGAGCCATTAATCGTCAAGGAGATCCAGTCAGTCGATTCAGTACTCGATCAGAATGACGAGTTTGAAAGATTCAAACAGCAATTTCTAACTCGATTCTGGGAACTGAACCCAGGCTTTGGGGTGTATGTCGGGTTTTATGAGTTCGATGATAAATTAGTCGTCCCAAATGGTGCTCATAGGGCTGCTCAAAGAAGCTTTTATGTAAACGAGTTACAATTGCTTAAAGAGTTTGATGGCAATCAGCTGTCACCGGGGAATGCCGCGGACCTTGCTATCTTAGAGGGTAAGTTAAGGTCTTTCGTTTGGTATATAGACGAGTTTCGTGATTATGAGTGGAACCCCGCTAAGTATAATCCGGCTGGCGTCTTTGGCGTTATTTTAAATACGGAATATAAGCCTTTGATGGAAAGGTTAAGAGTAATTTCTAGGCGGTTAAATAACATTGCTCCTTTTTATGAGGCGGCAAAAAATAATATTAAGTCACCAACAGTTGAGCACCTTGACTTGGCTATTCAGCAAAGTGCGGGCGCTGTCCAAATGTTTGATGTATTGATTCCGGACAAACTAAAGGATGTTGATATTGAGGAGTCTGAAAAGGTTTTATTGTCTGATAAACTCGTAAGCGCTGCGGATGCAGTGCGTTCCTATATTTCTTGGTTAAAAGCTAAAAGAGCAGAAGCTCTTGTGCCTGAAAACGAGAGTGCGACTAGAGACTTTCGGATAGGTGCCGTACTGTACGAGAAAAAGTTCAAACACGATGTGGGTTCAGACTACACAGCAGAAGAGCTTTACAACCTCGCTTTAGACGCTAAAGATACGCTGCACAAGCAAATGATCGAGATCACTG
>JAKVBA010000106.1 GCA_022447525.1 Gammaproteobacteria bacterium | reverse complement strand
TATACAATTCAACAAAGCGAACGCTCAAGTTTTTAACCATACACGATAAAATAATGAAAATAAGAGACAAGCAAAAGCTATGGAACCCGCGCTAAACATAAGTGGTGCCATCCATACGCAGATGGATAGAACTAGCTCCATCCATAATCGAAATGCTCCACAGATATGCTTAAAATTCCAACCACATTCAGAACGTGCCAAAACTAACCACATTAGAATAAGATAGAAAAAGAAAGAAAAGGGTAGGGGGGATTAACCCACCCACAAACTATTTTTTTATTTGACTGAGACTTTAATAAGGTTGTAGAGACGTTCCGGACCATTCCGAGATCTCCTTCTTTTTCTCACCAAACCAATTAGTAAGCTTAACTTAATCATTTGATTGAAGGAACGAGCAGCCATGGCGAGAAATAGAACAGATATGAGAAATATTAAAGACGTTCCGATCCTCAAATTTGAAGTAGGATTAAGCCATCGAGACAGCGTCCAATACTTACATCACGCCCATAACATTATCGTCAGTAGTGCAACGGGGTGCGGTAAAACCAACCTTGCTTGCGTATTAGCCAGGTGAGCCTGTGAGCAGCATCATACAGTGCGATGTTACCGACTTGGTCAACTCCTTGATAAAATGAATATCGGCCACGCCTATAGCAGTTACCAAAAAAAGCTTGCCCAACTCGCCAAGAATAAGCTACTCATCCTAAACGAATGGGGAATGGAAAAACTGAGCACAAGACAGGCTAATTACTTACTCGATCTGATGAAAGAACGGTATCAAAAAACAAGTATCATTATCGCTAGATAGTTTCCCGTTACCGAATGATACAAGCTCATAGGTAATCCCACTGTGGCAGATGCATAGAGCAGTCATGCTAATTGCAACTAGTTTTTACTGGCGATATGCCGTTTTCGGCGCCGATATAAACCTATTTATGCCCAAAACGGCAAACCGCATACCCACGCGAAGGTATTATACGGTTTTTGTGAATAAATCCAGTTTTCAGACGAATAAAAAAGGGATCGCGGTAATGCAATATAGAGAAAGAGCCTGACGCCAGTTTTGTATTGGCATCGACCATTTCTTACTGGCGTCTTTTATTACTAAGTACACCATTTACCTTGCTGAATCCCCGCTGGGGAAGCTTTTCCGCTTCTTGATAGCTTTACGGATAACGTCGTTAAGAGATTCAAAGGCATTAGTGTTGTAAATTGGCCTGCGGTGTCCTTTGGATAATTAAATAAGGTGTTGGGGTTGTGCCAGTGCGTCCGCCATGACTTAGCGATTTGTGGATACTGGCCGTCTCATGTTTCAGCAAACCGTTCCAGCTCTAGCAGTGCCTCATCTTCTGTTGCTGAGCGGTATACGCGCTTTAAATCTGCGGTGACAACTTTGTAATTCTTCCATGACTCGAACTTAAGTGGGTAACGCACCATGTGTACGACACACAGTGTGGATTCTCATGAAGTTTGATAAATCGTCTCATTTATGTGATATGAAACCTCAGTTGTTTTGATAAATTTTCTACAAATCTCATTTGTGGTGATAATAATCACACTGGACCGATATCGACTTTACGATAGTTAGTTAGAATATGCTGAAAGGCTCAAAGGAAACTGCGAATAAGTCCTGCAATTTAGTTCTTGAACTAGCCTTTGCATTCGCCGTCTAATTTTTGAACGCTAAATTCTCAATTTTGGTCAATATACTGCCGTTTTAGGCCGGATTTCGACCTAATTCCGGACTATTCCCGGATTTCAGACAGATCTTGGCTGTCGTCGTAACATCTGGTCTACTTTAAACAGGTTCGCCAAGGTGAATAGCATGGCTAACTGTGAGTCATTTTTTGTCAGCCCTTTATAGCGTGCTTTGATAAAGCCGAACTGACATTTGATGATCCGGAACGGGTGTTCTACTTTCGCCCGAATGCTGGCTTTTAAATATTCGATGTTGATGGCGTTTTTCTGCGCCTTGATAACCAGCATCGCCAGAGATGAATTTCTCATCGCCACGCAACAGGTTCTTCATCTGATTCAGGTCATGTTCGTAGGCGGCGGTGGTTACCAATGTATGGTGGAGACCGCTCTTGGCATCCACACCAATATGGGCTTTCATACCGAAGTGCCATTCATTGCCTTTCTTGGTCTGATGCATATCCGGGTCACGTTCATTCTTTTTGTTTTTAGTGGAGCTGGGAGCTTCAATAATCGTCGCATCCACCAGTGTACTCTGCGCCATCATCACACCGCAGTCCGACAGCCATTGGTTGACCGTTTTGAATAACTTTCGAGTGAGTTTGTGCTTTTCCAGCAAGTGCCGGAAATTCATAATGGTGGTGCGGTCAGGAATGGCTTTATCCAATGACAGTTGCGCAAACTGACGCATCGAAGCAATTTCATATAACGCATCTTCCATCGCTTCATCACCAAGGCTATACCATTGCTGCATACAATGAATGCGAAACATGGTCTCAAGCGCATACGGACGTCTGCCATTGCCTGCTTTAGGATAAAAGGGTTCAATCACTTCCAGCAGTTGAGACCACGGCAGCAAATTATCCATCCGGGATAAGAAAATTTCTTTGCGGGTCTGGCGGCGCTTGCTGGAAAACTCACTATCGGCAAAAGTTAACTGTTGGCTCATGGACGGTAATGACTGCAATTTACTATGCAGCTATGATCTCACATTGGGGACTTATTCGCATCCTCCCTAGGGCACTTGATATTGAGCGGCTCTCAGGAATTATCCTCTGGCGCCTTAAAGGTTTCTGGAAAGTATTTGTGACCTATTTTATCCCAGTCAATGAAGATGGCTGCACAGGCTAGCGTCACCAGCATACCAATCGTTCCGTACACAATAATTTGATACATCGCGTTCCTCACATTTAACAAACACAAATGTTAGCAGGCTTCCTAGTTTTAACCATGCTGCTCACAGTCATGGATTAACAACGAAGCCGTACTATAGACCCAAAGCAATCAGCAGCTATCATACGAGTATAGGGCATGATTAAGGCATTTTTCGAGAAAAAATTGAACACCTTAATTCAATTTGAGGAAATACACACTATGTCACAAGGTTTTTTTAATGTGAGAGTAAAGAGCAAATATCGGCTCAATTGAAGTGAACACATTTCCGTAAAGTGACTTGGTTTCCAATCTATCACTCGTAACAACAAAGAAGTACAAAGGTAACCAAGGTCAGCAACAAGAAAAAAGCGACGTGGGTTAGTGTCACAGTCTATCTTCGAACCGCTGAACTACTAGATATGCTAACACAGCAAGACACTGAGACTTTTGACACAGGCTCGCTGGTGGAAGATAAGTGGATTGAACAGCGCAACCAAAATCGCTCTAAGCTCGGCATAGCTATTGTCTTGTCGAATATTTATAGAGACCCGGTCAAGATAGTTGGCTAAACCTACTTATCGTAGGAATTTTCGTGTGAAAGTTTTCGATTTCATATTAGTATCAATATTTGCTCCATTGGTTAATAGTTCGGCGCTAGCCGCCCGGGTTAGTTTAATCATTATCGCCAAAAGCAGAATAAGCCGCTGAGTTAATATTGAGGTGTGAGCATATATTTAAGCTCAGAGCCTAACCATTAATGTAGCGAAGCTGATAATTTCAGGACAAGAGTATGAGCAAGAAAAGTTTGATATCACAGGCCTCCACCGCATTGAGCCTCTATCAGATAGATAATAATGAGTCTGGCAATAGTGAAGCACTACCCCCCGAGAGTAGTGCCCAAATAGATATTGTTGTTTCGCATTCCATGCCGTTACCAGTTGAAATATTAGACTCTCAGGTGTCGGTGAAAATTCCTGCAGAATTTTTTGATGTGATAGCGAGAGATTGGTGTGAAAAACGTGAAATAATCACAAATAAGTACACGCTAGAGGAGCTTCTTAGCCCAAACGATTTTCACTGGCCAACAGGCGAAGAAGAACTTATTGATGAAGTAGCTGATGACACTGCACGAAGTAAACAAGTCATTGAGCATGAGCAACAAACAGGAGATGAGGTTCTTCAATATAAGAATATATTTGATGTAATCTCTGACGACGAAAATTCGGCAGAGACTATGCAAAAACGTAGCAATGCTCTCTTAAGATTGCGAGAAATGGGGCAGCGACTTCAAAGTGAATTTCCAATATTAAGTATTATAAATAACGAAGAAGAGCACCAAAAAGCTTTAGACATTATGGAAATTTTGTTACAGGACTACGATAACAACCTATTGCTTATAGATGCACTAAGCTGTGCCATTACCCGATATGAACAATCAGAGCAGTTTACGCAATAAATTTAAAAACTCGTTGATAAGGTAAAATGCTGGCAGAGAGGGGGGCATGTAAACTTGATAAAGCCACTTATGATGAGATGCCCACACACATCGAACAATGTTGAGCACAAAAAGCGGTGTCGCCTTCAGTGAGTTACTCAACTAAGCGCTCACTGAGCATCAACTAAGACTAAATCTAAAACAAAACCGAAAACGAGAACCTGTAAAAATCTAGTCAATTTCGACTTCGGGAAGGTGAGGAAATTTTCTCGCAATCTTTTCTTTTGAACGTTCTCTAAACGTACTCATAAACTTATCCAATCGAGCCTTGTCTTCAGGCCGTGGGTTTTTGCTTGATAAAATGAAGCTCAATGGAACTCTCGACACTCTTGCCATGATACACCTTTAAACACTGTTTCAATCGATGCTCTGCCGTTCTAGTAAAGGCAATTTTTCTTCTAAGTTGGTCAAAATTCAGCGAATATAACAATGTCGTACTAGCCTTGTGCTGTCTTTCGCTACTAGACATTATAGCGCGTTCTAATTAACAATACACACCATGCTCTAGACGACCAATCAACGCCATAACCTCGTTTGTCCCCGCGTATGTCGATATCATCGTGATAGGCTGAATGCCATTCAATCCACGAGAGGGAGACTTAAGCCATGACAGCGCTTTCTCTTTACTGCCATCAAAAAGCGTTATCCCTGCATTAATCACTTGAATGAGGCGAACTACTTTTTCGCTTTCAATAACACTCAACTTTCCAGCATTTGCACGACGACGTAGCGTGGATACTGAAATCCCGAGTAACCCAACCAATTCTGCATTGGTCATTTCAGCGTAACGTGCGATGCGCAAAAAGGTGGAATAGGGTAAACCTCTTGCTATGGCCTCTTGAAGCTGGCGACCTCTCTGGGGGATGTCAATGATATCCCATATAGTCTGCTTTTTCCCTCTGTCGCGCGTGTACGTTAACATGATGCACTCCCACAATACGTGTTACAGCAAAAAATGTGATTCAAAAGTCCAGCTGAAGGCGAGTATTCGCATTTGTTGAATGGGCCTATATTAACCTATTTTTCCCTAACTTATATACTCAGTATACAATCTGAAGTTCTACATCGGGACGTACACCGCTTTATAAACCTGCTGTCTTTCTGGTGTTTAAGGGTTACATTTGTGAATTTTATTTATTGCCTATCCCATGTCTTTGGGAATAGCAGAACTGTCACGAAGTATGGCAACTGAACATCCGAAAGGCCACTCTTTCAATCAATATAGTCGGGAGAGGCATTCGGAGTATCGTGAAATTCCATACTGATATACCTTCATGTACTCAAGCTGTTCTAGACGTTAGAGGCAATAATCGACCGCATTATCATGCGGTGGCATCCTTATGTGATGGTTAGTTATCCTTTTTTGGAGGAGCAAAAATTCAGTATGGGATGTTTTGGTATGTCAGCTGTTTTCTAACTTTCTTGTCAAGTAGCCTTTTGCAACAGGATCTATTTATCATGTCGACGTGCAATCCAATAAAAGCCAATACCTACCACTAATAATGTTAATATAATAAAGATAGTGCCGATAAACTGAATCTTATTAATGGCTTGTCCCTCCTCAAAGTATTTTTTCTTGAAATTACCATGCCGATAACAATCGATCACCTTAGAAGCCCCCTTGGGGTATGGTAGTTTTCGTCTGATGAATTGACTGACTTTTTTCCCGCTACCGATAATGAACAGTTACTTGTTGTGCATTTGTCCGCTTCCCCTTTAATGAGACAGTGTAGATGGATTAGTAAAACAATGAAAGGACTCAGCAAGGCAAAATGTGCTGTAGCAGAACACCACTGGAAACATTAATCGATGGGAAACGGGCTTGGCTGAGAAGAATCTAGCTCAAATCTAATCTTACAGCGGCGCCTAAAAAAACGAGTAAGCATCAATTCTGAGCTAGTACAGTTGAAAGTGCACGGTGAGAGCATGAACGATCAAATATCGTTCAACGCTACCAAACCCGCCGCTAACACCTTTTCCAAATAATCAGT
>JAKVBA010000105.1 GCA_022447525.1 Gammaproteobacteria bacterium | reverse complement strand
ACTCTCCGCAGCGGCTGGTGCGCCAGATGCGCTCGCTGGTGTTGAGGCAGCGCTAGGTTTGCCTTTTGGCTCTTTCTACCAGCCCGGAACAGGAACACAAGAGAATTCAAGTCTTGATAACCAAGCGATTTCACTTTTTGGTACTCTAGACTTTAATATCAGTGACTCTTTGACAGCGACGCTTGGTCTGAACTATACAAAAGACGAAAAAGACGTAGCCATTAACCAACCTCAAACTGATTTGTTCGGCTCGGTTGATTTAATCGCCCTTGGCCGAGGTTTGATAATCCAAACTTTGATTGCACAAGGCGTACCACCTGAGGTTGCACAAGCCATCGCTGCCGCAACCCCTGCTGATCAGACTCCGCTTGCTGGCTTGAGAACGCTTCAGTTCCAAACTCCGTTCTTAGATTTTCCTAACGCGGTTGAAAGCGGCAGTACCGATGATGATGAGTTGACCTACTCTGTTCGTCTAGCGTACGACATCAACGATTCTGTTAACGTTTATGCTGGTGTTTCTACTGGTTTTAAAGCCACCTCTTGGAATATGAGTCGTGACTCACGCCCATTTGCCGCAGATATCAACGCCTTAGTTAACGGTGGCCTTGGTGTTGCAAATTTAATCGCTGGTACCCGTTTTGCTGGACCAGAGGACGCCACGGTTTATGAAATTGGTTTAAAAGCTAAGTTCGATCGTGGAGCGATAAATGTAGCTATCTTTGATCAATCTATCGAAGGCTTCCAGTCTAATGCGTTCATAGGCACTGGCTTTAACCTCGCTAATGCGGGTGAGCAGTCAACCAAAGGCATCGAGTTCGATATTACTTACTATCCGACTGATGCTCTACAACTTAAATTTGCCGGTACTTTGCTAGATTCTACTTACGATTCATTCGAAGGGGCAGGGCGTGATCCCCAAACCGGTGCCGTTGTTGATCTAACCGGTGTTGAACCTGGCGGCATCACAGATACTGCTCTATCGTTATCGGCCAACTACAATTTCCAACTTGGAAACAATGACGCCTACCTAAGAGCGGATTACTTCTATGAAGACGATACGCCAATAGGAGATTTAGATATTGCGCAATTCACTCGAAGCTCTAAAAATCTTAACCTTGCTGCTGGTCTAGCGACTGAAACAGGGTGGAATTTCTCGGCTTGGGTGCGTAACGCAACCGATCATGTATCGTTGATCAGTGCTTTCCCATCGGTAGCGCAAGATGGTAGTTTCTCAGGCTATAGAACACAGCCTAGAACCTACGGTGTAACAATTGGTAAGGACTTCTAAGATACCAATCACTAAAAAATAAATAGGGTTCTAATTAGAACCTCTTTATTGATTAGATAGAAAAGCCGGCGCTATGCGTCGGCTTTTTTGTTCTCGTGGAATCCTTCTTTCACCCTAACTCTAGACCTGTGAATCTTGTTCATATTTGGGCTGCAAGAATTGTAATCGCACTAACACTTTGTATGAGATACACTGGCGCTATAACATCGAGATATTGTGCGAGATAATGGAAAACCATCCTAATTCTAAAAGTAGAACGACATACCCAAAGTTTTACGATCAAGATACGCGCTGGCTCGACAATGACGCATACGGACATGTCAATAATGTGGCCTATTACAGTTTTTTTGATACAGCCGTGAATAAATATTTAATCGATCATTGCGGCTTAAATGTAGGAGTCAGTCAAGCTGTGGGGTATGTGGTCTCGTCATCATGTAATTATCACTCTTCCGCTGCTTATCCAGCGGACTTAGAAGTCGGATTGAGGGTAAATAAGATAGGCAACAAATCGGTGGAATACGGTGTTGCCGTGTTTAAGAAAGACTCTAAACAAGCTTTGGCTACTGGGCATTTCACCCACGTTTATGTAGATCGAAGCTGTGGTAAATCAATACCTATTCCACAAGAAGTCATAGACGGTCTTCAAGCACTGATTACCGATTGAGACATAACATAAATAGTTATAGCGAGGTACTAGATGCAAATAGATCTACAAAACTTGAATAGTTTCATTGGCAAAGAAATAGGAGTCTCAGACTGGTTTTTGGTAACCCAAGAGGACATCAATCAGTTTGCTGATTTGACAAAGGATCAACAATTTATTCATGTTGATCCTATTAAAGCGGCTGAAACCCCTTTTGGCGGCACGATCGCTCATGGATTTTTTACTATGTCTATGTTGTCTCACTTTGCTCAGACAGGCTGTGGAGTCACGGTTGAAAATGCCAAAATGGGTATCAATTACGGCTGTGATAAATTGCGGTTTCTCAACCCAGTGCGTGTAGGTTCCAGAATACGAGGAAATGCAACCTTGGTATCTGTGGACGAAAAGAAGCCGGGTCAATTTTTAATAAAAAGTAATATGACCGTGGAAATCGACGGATCTGAGACTCCAGCGTTGATTGCTGAGTGGTTGACGATGGTTATTGTTTAAAGTTCAGAACGAGAGGGATAATGAAATGTCAATAAGGTTTGATGGTCAAGTGGCAATTGTGACTGGTGCTGGTAATGGGCTGGGTAAAAGTCATGCGTTAGAGTTGGCACGACGAGGCGCGAAGGTAGTAATCAATGATTTAGGCGGTGCGCGAGATGGTACCGGCGGTTCCAGCGAGGCTTCACTAACAGTTGTCGAGGAAATTGAATCATTCGGTGGTGAGGCAGTTGCCAATGGCGCTAATGTTGCTGTCTATGAACAAGTCGTAGAGATGGTTGATCAGGCTAAGGCTAAATGGGGAAGAGTAGATATACTGGTAAACAATGCCGGTATTTTGCGCGATAAGAGTTTTGCAAATATGGATATGTCTGACTTTCAAACGGTTGTTGATGTTCACCTCATGGGCACTGCAAATTGCTGCAAAGCCGTCTGGTCAACAATGCGCGAGCAGAATTATGGTCGGATAGTGATGACGACCTCATCAAGCGGAATGTACGGAAACTTCGGTCAAACCAATTATGGTGCAGCAAAGGCTGCGGTGGTGGGTCTAATGAATACATTGGTGTTAGAGGGAAGTAAATACGGTATCAAGGTTAATACACTCTCCCCAACTGCAGGCACGCGTATGTTAGAAGATATTATTGAAGATAAGCAAATTATGGAATTGATGACCGTCGAATCGGTTACTGCTGGATTGATTACTCTTTGTGACCAACAAAGTCCAAACCGGTTAATACTTTGCGCCGGAGCCGGAGGTTATGCGAGTACTCAAATTTTCGAAACTGATGGAATTTATTTAAGTCCAGAGCATCAAACTCCCGAAAATGTGAGGGCCAACATGGATGGAATATTGAATCGTGAGGGAGAGCAGATGATTACTGCCGGGTTTGAGCAGACAAATAAGTTCGTAAAAAAGGCTATTGCTCATCTCAAAGGTGAGTAGTTTTAAATACCAAAATTGATAAAAGGCCCTCTAATGAGGGCCTTTTAATTGCAGGAATAATGAAACTATGCTGAAACCAAAATAGCCGCGTTTGGCTCTAAAGCCAAACGCGGCCTTCACTGTTGTGCAATCCTATTGGAGGTCTATCTCCAATGGGAATGACATCTCGCAGGCAACGCCATCGCAGCTTGCTGGGTCGAACCTAGTGCTGAGTAGGACCTTTTGTGCGATTGCCGTTAGCTTCTCATCGGGGTTGCTTAGTACCTCGATGGATTCCACGAAACCTTTGGCGTTTACGTTGGCCGTGAGGTGCAGTGAACCTTTTGCTTGAATATTCTGATTTGCCTTTACGATGGGTTTATAGATAGTTCTTAAACCATAAGCTGGAAAGGGCGGTGAGTCGTTGCTCCCAATGTCTAAGAATTGACTCTTGAATATTTCCTGCTCTCGATCGCTCAAATTATCAAAGCTTTTACTAAATGAAACTCTAGATTTTGCAATTACTGTTTGGATATTGGTACCCGTCGCTGGCGGTGCTTTTAACGAATAGGTTTTATCTATTGTCGCATTAGCTATATTGGAAGCTAAGACGATCGAACATAATCCAATAAGGCTGAATAGTGCCTTTAGGCTGGGTGACTTCATTTGCTGACTCCTGCGTTTTCTGGTTTTACAACATTGAGTCGCTTTGTGTGCGACTCTGTAAAATTAGATGTGAAGGAGTTTGTTTTGGATTCAAAAATATTTAACTTTTTTTTGAAACCATCAAGGCAAGTCTTGCATCGACATTTCTTGTTTTACATTTTTACAGCGACTTGTTCTTGCTTTAATAAACTGACTCCATGATCATCCAGTGCTTTACGCAAAAGCATGAAGGCCAAGATAAATCCAATCAAATTGCCAACGCTAATTCCAATAAAAATACCTTTTAAATCATATAGATATCGCCCAATCAAAGCGAGCGGAGTATAAATCAGGAAAAGTCGTGCCAGATTAATATAAAGTGCTAGTCTAGGCCTTCCTAGAACATTCATCGCTACATTTACAAGAATGATCATGGCGCTGAGGCCGTAGCTAACTGGTACCAGTAGTAAGAATGAATTGATTATATTTTGGACTTCAATTTCGTCGGAAAAACCTTTTGCGATGAGAGGGGCAGCAACTAAAAGCAGTAAATAAATAACCAACTGCAGTATAAAAACAAAGGTAAATGAAAGGCGAATTGCCTCTGAAATACGTTCTTTTTTTCCTGCCCCTAGGTTTTGTCCAATGAACATTGGAAGCGTTGCAGAAAGGGCGTAAACGACTATCAAACTAACCGCTTCTATCCTACCGCCCACGCCAAATGCGGCTACGGCCGCAGCACCATAACTCGCCACGATCGAGGTTATTACTGCGCCCGTAAGCGGAACAATGATGTTGGCCAGTACAGCTGGAATGGCTATTCCCATCAGCTCTGAAAGGTTCTCTTTAAAGGTACTCCATTGTGGTAGTTCAGAAAGCAATAATTTTTCAACCCATCCTAAGTAATACATTGAAATGGCGCAGGCTAAAAAGACGGCAATCACAGTAGCGATTGCGGCGCCAGTAATACCGTATGCAGGTATAGGACCAAGCCCAAAAATGAAAATTGGGTCTAAAATGAGATTGACGACAGTAAGCACGATGGAGAGTTTCGCAGAGGTGGCTGTATCGCCGATTGCTCTTAAGGTGCTGCTGCACACTTGGGTTAGCATCAAAAATACACAACCTACAAGCCAGGTTCTCATATATGCCATGATAGCTGGCAGGGTGGTTGAATCTGCACCAGCCATTGTGAAGACTGTTTCTAGGTTCAGGTACAGAAGAACACTGAGAGTGATAGAGACAAGCACTGTCAATAAAAAGCCATCGCTTATAAGCCTAGCCGCAGTTTGAGTTCGCTCTGCGCCGATAAGTTTAGAAGTAATTGAAGATATTGCCATCCCAAGACCTAGGGAAGCACTAGTCATTGCGAAAGATATAGGAACTATAAAACCCATTGCCGCAAGTTCCGTGGTGCCCAGATAAGAAATGAAATAACTATCGACTAAGCCTAAGCCCATGATTGCGATGAGCGCGTAAATCATCGGTAGTGTGAGCTTAAATAGGGTTGGTGCAATAGGCTCCGAGGTTATCGACTGCCTGCGCTTAGCAGTCTGAGAGTTACTTCTATTATTCACTGCAATTTATATCTGATTCTGTGATTTTAATTCGGCTTTTGGTATTTGATTTATGTTATCGACTGCAATACGCTCCTTGCATTTTGCAGTGGTATCCCTGCGTTCTGTGCTGCGTTAATGGCTTGGTCAACATCTACCTCTCCGGCAGCGATTGCCCCCAATGCCCATATAAACGATGATCTCATTCCGCTTCTGCAGTGTGCCAGCACATTCCCTTCGGCGTTATCAACGGCATTTCTAAAGTCCTCTACCAAGTTTTCAGGCAAAGGTCTCCCATTTGCCATCGGTAGATACAAATATTCGACTCCCACCACGCGAGCAAGTACTTGGTCTTCGTTAGCTGTAAGTTGCCCAGGTTCCTCACCATCAGGTCTATTATTGATAATTGTGCTTATTCCAAGCTCTTTCAGTTGTTTAATTGTTGCAGCGTCGATCTGTCCCGCAACCAAGATGTTTCTATATAAGGTCTTCATACTTTCTTCTTGACTAACTTTAAATTTAAGATTTCTTTATTTAGCTGCTGGTTAAGTTTGCTCTCCAAGTCTAGGTCCGGACCATAGTTTAAAGTGTTAAATTTGATTGTGATATTCGCGATAGTTTCTGCTTGGTCAGGGTAGAGTTTTACGAGCTTTGTTGCAATTTCATTCGGGGTAAGAGCATCAGAGATAGTAACGTCAGCTTTTCTGATTTTGTGAGTATATTTTTTATATAGTTTTTGTAAATCATTTAACTCTTGAGGTTTAGGAAGCAACTGCCAAAAATACAATCCAAGCAGCAAAGAGACTCCCATTACCAGGATGGTGATTAAGGTAGTAAGCGAATTTTTTGCAGTTAGCCCCAGCTTTTGAAGTAATTGACGTTGTGCATTTGCGTCATAATCAACCACCCATTTTTTCCACTGATATTGCACATTGGACCATGTTTCAACTATTTTACGCCAAGCCCTTTCGCTACCGGATGGGTTTAGGAAATCACTTAGGCCCTGTGCGGTGTTATTTGACTCGTAATATCCACCCCCCCAAAGTTCAAGAAGTGCAGACATACCATATTCTATTCGCTCTGGGCTTGTTGCTGCAGTGGCATCAAATCGAATCCATCGATTGTCGATTAGTGCCTCACTC
>JAKVBA010000104.1 GCA_022447525.1 Gammaproteobacteria bacterium | reverse complement strand
CCGATGGAAAGCAGCTGTAGATATCGAATGTTGCTATGTCATCAATCGATTTTTTCGCCATAGTAAGAGCCCGTTCTGAGAGCTGTTTAATGGCTGGCGAACTGTAATAGTTTTCTCGTTGGCTAACGTTCCATATTTCATAACCATCAGCGTATCCGTGCAAATAAACCCATTTTTCCGGTGCTATGCCCATGGCTTTGGCTTTAGCGGCTGATGTCATCACCACGGCAGCGGATTGATTCACCAAAATCATCGAGTTGAGTCTTTTTCGATAGGGAAACCCAATCATGCGGTTGCGAGGACCCTGCTCAAGTATTTCATCCTTGGAGGGAGGATTGCTAAACCAAGCGTGTTGATTCGTGGCAGCGACTGCACTGAACTTACTAAACAAGGTTGCAATCTTATCGATATGCTCGTTAATCCCATGTTGATAATGGTGCCTTAGCGCATTCTCAAACAGAGGGTAGACCTTTGCGGGCAAATTCATGCCATACAGATTTTCATAATCATTACTGCCGTCTCTAGGTTCACCAATTGTCTCTGGTAACGGTCCACTTTTATCCTTCCAATGGCGCTTGGGGCGTAGAAATTTTGCCCAATGATTAAAGCGTAGATTCATTGTATGCAAGGCCTCACCACCAGCGATTAGCACTGATTCGCACTCATTGCGAGCAATGGCTTTTGCGTAGTGGTTAATCAGCATTTGCGGTGTATTGCCGCCGGTTTCGGCGTAAACGTATTTATCTGCGCTTATGCCTGCCGCCTTCGTGGCTGAGTAGGGGATATTTTTAACCAGACCTGATACGGGTGTTTTGACTTGTTTTGCGTCCACCGTCAGCCCGCTACAGGCGACTAAATCAAACTTATTCAATTGCTCAGCTTTACCGGTGTCCTTGAGAGCAAGCCTCATTGATTCGCTGATAATTTGTACCGGTGTAAGGCCGTTTTCGGAGTTTGAACGGTCTGTGAGCTGCGCTGCTCCAATAAGAACTGGGGTGGTTTCGTCACGGGTCATAACTAGTATTTTGGTAGTAGTGGATAAGCTTGCAGTGGTTGTGCGGTTACTTCTTTGCTCTTTATTGTGGTGATACTAGCATTGAGCTTCCATAATTTTTATTTCAGTTTTATTGAAATTGCACCGCCGGGCGATAAATATCGTCCTTTTTTTGAAATATTTAGTTCGCTATTCTGGGCGTGAGAATTAGCTTCTCAGTCACAATGTCGATGCCAACTCCATCACTGAGGTCGAGTGAAAGAAACGGTTTTGAAACTGAGCATCATCGGACTGGAGTCAATGGTTGTTGTGTTGTTCTGCAGGTTGGTTCTAACGGGGTTACTTTCAACCACCGACGTGTCGGGTGCGTTCGCAGTGGGTTTTGTAAACCCATGAACAGCCCGGTATTGATCTGAGGTTATTGTGTGCTACCGGTTCTCGTACTTTATTGATTATTCGAGCGTCGTAAGTACGGTGTGAAAGACGAACGGGCTAGTCTGCTGCTTGGCATTGTCGCTGGCTTGTTAGTAGGCCAAGGTTTTTTTGCTCACTAAGCAAAAGAAACCTCCCGTAAAGACCAAGCAGGAAAGAAAAATTTACATAGATTTATGTTGGCTTGTTGTAACTATTTTAAATAAACGTATGAGTGAAAGCAGTTATGGGTCCTTTAAGTGGTAAAAGAATAATCGAGATCAAAGGTATTGGTCCCGGGCCTTACGCTGGTATGGTATTGGCGGATCTAGGTGCGCAAGTGCTGGTTGTTGAGCGTGCATCTAGCCCCAATCCAAGTGGAATACCAACAGCAATTGATCTTTGCTCGCGAGGAAAAAAGAGTATTGCGCTCGATTTAAAAAATCCAGAGGGGGTTAACACCCTTCTAAAGCTTGTTGAATCAGCCGACGCTATCCTAGAGGGGTTTCGACCTGGCGTGGTTGAAAAGCTGGGCATCGGACCTGAACAATGTATGCAACGAAACCCTAAAATTGTTTACGGGCGGATTACCGGCTGGGGACAAGAAGGGCCATTATCGCAATCGGCTGGTCACGATTTAAATTATATTGCACTTACTGGTGCAGCCAACGCGATAGGAACCCACGCTCAACCAACGCCACCATTAAATATTATTGGCGACTATGCAGCTGGCAGCCTCTTTCTAGTGGTGGGTATGCTGTCAGCGATGATAGAAGCGAGTGACTCGGGTAAAGGGCAAGTAGTAGACAGCGCTATTACTGATGGTTCGGCGCATTTGATGAGCATGTTTTATTCACTCACCAAGGCCGGAGCCTGGGGTGTTGGCAGACAAAGAAATCTGCTCGACGGTGGTGCGCCATTCTATCGAGCCTATCGAACATCCGACAACAAATTCATCGCCGTTGCGCCAATTGAGCCACACTTCTTTGCGGAGATGGTCAAATTGGCTGGTTTATCATCAGACTACATAAAGATGCAAAACAATCCCAAGCATTGGCCACAGATGCACGAGGACTTTGCCAAACACTTTGCCAGTAAAACACGTGACGAGTGGGCAGAAATTTTTGAAGGTAGTGACGCCTGTGTAACCAGTATGCTGGATTACCAGGAAGCGCTTGCACATGATCATAATATCGCTAGACAAACATACGTAGATGTCGACGGCGATACTCAGCCCGCGCCAGCACCGAGATTCAGCCGAACCAAGGCTGAAGTGGCACATGGAGCGCACACAGAAGGCGCTGATACCCATCAAGCTCTGCAGGATTGGGGTATAGACGCCAACGAACTAGAGCGATTAGATAAACTAGGCGTTTTGACTTAGAAAGCGCTGGTGCTTAGCTTGCAGCGGTTGCAAAAGCCACGCCTTGAAGAAATACATTAACGAAAGAACACAAAAAAGTGAGCCTCTTAGAATTAGTTTAGAGCTAGCCGACATCGTTGTAGGAAACGCTAGCAACCAATATCAAAACTGAGAGCAATAAGTAGATACTGAGGATTATTGATATGTTTAAGCGAAATTTTAGTCCGGAACAAGATATGTTGAGAGAGGCATACAGAAAGTTCCTAGCACAAGAAGTTGTTCCCCATATGGAGCAATGGCGAGAAGACGGTATCGTTGATCGAGATGTGTTTCGAAAGGCGGGTGAAAATGGCTTTTTGATGATTTGGCCTAGCGAAGAATACGGCGGTATGGGCGATAACGACTTTCGCTATGAACAAGTTCTTATTGAGGAAACGGTTTATGCTCGCGCTGGTGATTGGTTCAACACGCTACACAGCCGCCTAGTTGGCCCGTACTTAACTAAATTCGGTACTCAAGAGCAACAACAGAGGTTTATGCCGAAAGTGGTTTCTGGTGAAACAATTCTGGGTATTGCTATGACCGAGCCGGATGCAGGCAGTGACCTTGCTGGTATGAGATCCCTAGCCGTTGAAAAGGATGACCACTGGGTCTTAAACGGCTCGAAAACCTACATTTCTAGCGGTATCAATGGAGACCTGTTTGTTGTGGCCGCCAAAACCAACCCTGACAACAATCCCCACGCCATGACCTTGTTTCTGGTAGAGCGAGGTATGGAAGGCTTTGAACGTGGACGTAATCTCAAGAAAATGGGTCTTAAAGCGCAAGATACAGCCGAGTTGTTTTTTAATAACGTAAAGATCCCAAAAGCAAACGTATTAGGCCAAGCGCACAAGGGTTTTTATTATTTGATGGACGGCCTAGCTGAAGAAAGACTGATCGGAGCCTGTAGCTATCTTGCGGCGGCGCATCTTTCCTTCGATTTAACTCTAGCCTATGTTAAGGAGCGCAAAGCCTTTGGTAAAAGAATCGCCGATTTCCAAAACACACAATTTGTGTTGGCTGATTTGAAAACCGAATTGGATTTTGCTCAGGTTTTTGTTGATAAATGCGTTGAAGTTCACAATCAAGGTGATTTAACTGCGGTCGAAGCGGCCAAGGCAAAATTGCTAACCAGTGAATTACAGGTCAAAGCGGCGCAAATCGGCGTTCAATTACATGGCGGTGCCGGCTATATGGATGAGTATCACATCTCCAGGCAACTCACCGATGCAATGATTGCACCGATATACGCTGGCAGCTCCGAGATCATGAAGATGATTATCAGTCGCGACTTTTTATCAGATGACTACGAGCCCTTTAACGTGCCAAATTTGGGTTAAGATCAGGTTTTTGATCAACCAAGATCAGTGGTGCAAAGCGCAAGTTTAATTGGGTTTGACCTAATCCAATAAATGTTGTCGTAACCAGATATGGCAAAAGCAAAGTATGGCGAAAATTCACCCAGAACTTAAAGCTCGAGGTAGGGTACTTAAAGCTCTACTTCGACCAAACAAGTTCTTTTTTCACTTTTACCACTGGTTGTCCAATCGTAACCCCGATGCACAAATTAAGGGGTTCGATAGCAACACCGTATTCTTGCCCAGTAGGCACGATAACGGTTCACTTCGGGTGAGGATATACTCACCTATAGCGCAAGAGGAAAATCTACCTGTTCTGCTTTACTTGCATGGTGGTGGCTACGCTCTGAACTCACCAGAGGCAGCCCACAGGGAGATTAGACACTTATTAATGGCCACGCCGTGCGTGGTGGTTGCGCCATGCTATACCAAGTCGGTTTTAGCACCATACCCGGCGGCCATAGATGATTGTGAGGACGCCTTAGACTGGCTGATCGCTAATGCCGCAGAGCTCAGAATAAATACCGATAAGTTGGCAATTGGAGGGCACAGTGCTGGTGGTGGTTTGACTCTGGCACTGTTGTTGCGATTGCGCGATAGGGGCGATGTTAGTGTCGCATTTCAAATGCCAATTTACCCAATGATTGATCATACCTCGGCGAGTGATTCTGCGCGCAATAACGCAATGCCAGTTTGGAACACCAAGCTGAATCGACTGGGCTGGGACTTATACTTAAGTTCGTTGCCTAAACTAGATAGCCCACCGAAAGACGCCGCACCAGCGGTTGAATCAGACTACACCGGCTTGCCCCCAGCACTTAGCTTTGTGGGTGATCTTGATCCGTTTCTCGATGAGACCAGGGCAATGGTCTCACGCTTTAAAAAAGCCGGTGTTGCTATCGATTATCAAGAGTTTCCAAACTGCTATCATGCCTTTGATCTGATCGTGCCGACCGCCGAACCGTCTAAAAAAGCGATTAAATTCATGCAAGAGGGCTTTAGGCGAGCCATGGAAAAATATTCGGCTCCACAACCCTAGCTCAAATACAGTCTACTTACTTAGCCAACCTCACAATCCTTTATAGTAGTCTGCGTCTTTAGCACTATTGGCTTCTTTGATCACATACGCTCTAATCGCCTCGCCTTGTTCTTTACCCAATGCTCGACTGAAATTAGGCATTCCTTTGGTGCTCAATACGCCATCCAGCAAAACCGCCGACCAAGCGTTTGCATCTCGCAAAAAGCTTGAATATCTTAAGTTTGGGATGAGTCCAGAGGAAAACGCCTGCATGCCATGACAAAGACTGCAATTGTCCCCATACAACTCCTTGCCAAGGGCAATGGTCTGGTCGGTAACCGCAAGCGGTGCTGGGGGCGCTTGATGGGCTAGCTCATCACTGACTTCAATGTTTGGCAGTTGCTTTTCACTGCCCAATTTAAAGACCAGCAATCGGGCCGCTTGATGATTACTGCCTGTGGGTAACACTCCGCCAGTAGCAAGTACGTATGTGCCACCCCAACCAGCGGCCACGGCGACATACTGTTCGCCGTCAATTGAGTAAGTGATCGGTGCGGCCACTACCCCGGTTTGAGTCTGGAAGGTCCATAGTTTTGTGCCATCACTGGCATCATAGGCCGAGAATTCGGCAATCGAGTTACCTTGAAACACCAGGTTACCCTCAGTCGTCAGCGTGCCTCCGTTCCACGGGCCATTATGCTCAACCGTCCATGCTGCTTCCTGTTTAATAGGGTCCCAGGCCAGCAAACGCCCCTTTAGCATGCTTTTCACCGCTTTAAACATCGCAGCATCATCGGGCATGTCGTTAATCGCAAAACTCACAGCGGTGTTAATACCGCCAGGGCTGTATTTAAAGCCACCTTTTTTGACGTAAGCGAAAGGGATTTCCTGCGCGGGTATGTAAACCAGCCCGGTGAGGGGGTTATATGACATCGGATGCCAATTATGTCCACCCATTGGCCCCGGTAATTGAATACTGCTGGGGCTTGCGCTGTACCTTGCTTCTTTAGTTTCAACAGGTCGGCCAGTTGCCACATCGATATGACTGGCCCAGGTAACAGGCACGTAATTATTAGCCGATAAAAGTTCACCTGTTTCACGGTCAATTACGTAAAAGAAGCCGTTTTTAGGCGCTTGCATGATGACCTTCTTTGTTTCACCACCTATTTCGAGGTCTGACAAAATAAGGTGCTGGGTCGCGGTGTAGTCCCAACTTTCTGCGGGTGTTGTTTGGTAATGCCAAACGTAATCTCCAGTATCTGGCCTCACCGCCACAATAGAAGACAAGAATAAATTATCGCCACCATCTGGGCTTCTTATCTCATGATTCCATGGCGAGCCATTACCAACACCAAAATAGAGTAGGTCTAGCTCAGGGTCAAAAGCCATCGAGTCCCAAGCTGTACCGCCGCCACCGACTTTCCAATAAGTGTCACCTGTCCAAGTTTTAGCAGCCATTTCCATCGCGGCTGATTCATAAGGTTTACTGGGGTCTCCGGGCACGGTAAAAAACCGCCATACAAGCTCACCGTCGTTAACGTCATAAGCACTGATGTAACCGCGCACGCCAAACTCGGCGCCTCCATTACCAATGATGACCTTGCCTTTAACCCCG
>JAKVBA010000103.1:1131-6867 GCA_022447525.1 Gammaproteobacteria bacterium | reverse complement strand
ACTGGCAAGGAAGATCTTTTTGTGGGCTTGTGCCAAATGTTTCGAAGTCGTACCAAAGAAATGTTTCGTTGTAATTATGCTCTGAAATGCTACTTTTGTGCATGAAGCCCTTGTTTTCTCTAGCTTTGTTCATCTGATCGCCCCTGTTGTGTTTCATTTTCTCGTCAAATGCGCTTTTTAAAAACTTGATTATGTTTCGAAGCTGTGTCGAAATATCCCGACTCTTGTGTCGAATGATATTTTTAACTATGGCCCTTACGGAATCTAAGCTTCAGGCATTACACGGAAAGAAAAACAAAAACACTAAAATCATTCCCGATAGGGATGGACTCTACATTAGTTGCGGTCTTAAAGGCAAACTTACTTGGGTGTTTCGATATCGCTTTGAAGGCGAACAAAAGCGAATGACTATGGGCACTTACCCTGAATACTCACTTGATGAGGCAAGGGAAAAACTCATATCACTAAGGCGAAGGCTTTATGAAGGCTTTGATCCGAAGGTGCCAGAAGTGGAAGTTAAACAGAAAGTAACACTTGCGTACTGCACTCAGAAGTGGCTTGAAATAAAAGTGCCCACTTTAAAGCCTAAAACGCAAGGTCAGTACAAAAGCACTGCTAGCATATACTTACTTGATAAAAACTTTACTGTTGATGTGCAGACCGCAGCGCGTGAAGAATGGATAAGGTTCTTTGATAACGTGGCTGAAAAAACATCACGCGTTAACGCTGGGCAAGTGCTTAAACTGGTCAAAACTGTTTTGCGTTGGTCGCGCTCCCGTTCCTATATTACCGGCTCAGCCGTGCTTGATTTTGAGATAAGTGCGGTAGGGGATAAACCAAAACAAGGGCAGCGCAATTTGCAGATGCACGAAGTTGGATTATTGTGGGCGATGATTAACAAGTCACGCGCAACGCCAGCCATAAAAAATTGCACCAAGCTGCTGATTATCTTCGGTGCGCGTAATGGTGAGATACGTGAAGCCCTACGCAGTGAGTTTGATTTAGAGCGAGGGATCTGGACTTTGCCACCAGAACGAAGCAAGACAGGGAAAGAGCTAAGAAGGCCAATACCAGAAAAAGCCAAAGGTATTATTCAGGAGCTTGATGAAACCTACGGGAATAACGGCTACTTAATACCTGGTGCACACCTTGGCACTTGTGTTACTCACCCTGCTTTAAGAAAATACGTGATCAGGCTTAGGTTGAAAATGCTAGATATTGATGAAAGCTTTCGCGCATTTACACCGCACGACTTCAGAAGAACTATTTCTACCCGACTTTCTGAGCAGGGCGTTTTGCCTCATGTAACTGAGAAAATGTTAGGGCATGAATTGGGTGGGGTAATGGCCGTTTATAATAAACATGATTGGATAAACGACCAATTAGAAGCGTATGAACTTTGGTGCAAGATGATAAGTGAAGCGGCTCAAGAAGAGCTAAGCCGCATCAGTTAAGTTAGAGTGAGCCATTATATAACGGTCTACATCAATGGATGAATAACGAAGCTTCTTACCAGTAAATATGTTTACCGGCTTAGGGAAGTCAGGGTCGTAATATTCACTGCTGGGGTTTGTTAACTTCTCATAAGTTGAGCGCCCCAGTCCAAGCTTTGCAAACAACTGTGCTTGGCTCATAAAGTATGGGCCGCGTATTGTTACTTCTTTTGTTTCATCTTCGTTTACAACATTTGTTTTCTGCTTAGCCATTATACTGCTTCCCCCTTCAATACACTTTCAAGATAAACGATTCGTTCAATATCAGGGCGTGAACGCATGCTTCCGCTTCTTGGTAAGCCTTCTAGCCAAATCTCGTTTCCAGCATCCCAAGCTGAATACTGCGGTCTGTTGCACCAAGGGGCAAATTTAAGCCTGAAAAAATACGGCTTTTGAGGTGAATAGTGCTCACCTTCAAAAACTTCAACATGCGTCCAGCCTTCAGGTCCATTCTCTAATAATTCTTGGTTAGTCATTGGCTTTCCTCATTTTCTCAAAAAAGACTCTAAACCCGAAAGCGCTGAACACTGGCTTCCTGTACCCGTAGCGCTCAGAAAAAAGTGGCTGTGAATTTGGCGCTTTAATAGCAACTCTATAATCCAAAACTATTGCTACATAAATGCCGTGACCTTTAAAGAAATTCACGCCGCTTCCTCCAACTGGTTATTTTCCCACGTAGACAAGTAATCAAACGCACCTAGCTTGGTGTATATCTTATCTAGTGTTTCAATTTCTAAATCTACCTTTTCACCGATAGCAGGAACGGCTACCCATGCCAGGGTGATAACGTGTAAGTTATTCTGCTTTGCTAAAAAGGCTTTGTGGTGTTTATTTAAAAACTCATTAAGTCGCGGGTCAGACTGGCGATACGCTGACTCACAATGAACCGTTTCGCTAACGATGTACTCATTTCCTTGTTGGTCACGGCACACTACTGAACACTCGAAATACCATTTCCACGGTAACCCGGCGATAAGTTCAGCGACTTGTTGAGAAACCTTAACTTCGTTACACGACTTGTAATTCATTACCGTGCAATACTTTGCCTCACCTAATACCATGGCAATGCAAAGATTTTTAAGCGCAGTTCTGGCAATCATTTGTTTGCGCTTGATTGGGGTGTTTGCTTTGCGCTTAGTCATTCTCTTCCCTCACTGGCGGCACAATCATTGGCGCAAAATTCGATTTGCTTATTATCTCATTGCAGATAAAAAGCTTTTGCTTTAGCGCTTCTTTCTCAACTGCAAGGTCGTTGTGGTTATCTTGTAACCACTCCGCTATTGCTTGTCTAGCGGCCGCTAACTCTTCCTTGTTGTGGTTACTTAGAACGGTTAAATCACCGACATAAGAGCTAGATGATTTATATCCAGCGCTTTTTAGCTTATCTACCAAACTATCTACCATTTCGCTAAACATGCTCTTGCTCCTTGCGTAGTTGTTCTTGCTTAGATTTATACGCCTCAATAAATTCATGCTCGAACCTTGAAACCCAACCACAACTAGAGCATTGGAACTGGATACCATTAAAAGAGGTGCGAGGCATTACCCTGCAATACTCTCCACCGCAATAAGGCGTGTAATTTAACCTTGATAATAAGTTTTCTCTTACCAGACTCATTCCTCTTGCTCCTTGCGTAGTTGCTTATCTTTGACTTTGCATGAGTTTTTCTTTGTTGGGATATATAAACCCTTTGTGCAGTAATGCCAAAAATTTGAGTATTCATCTGCGGCATCAAAATCTCTGAATCTGCATGTTCTGCAAACATCTGGTAATTCTTTGTATGGAACGGCACAATACCCCATCACTCTTGCTCCTTGCGTAGTTGTTCTGAAAACTCAACCGCTGAATCAACGAGGTCTCTAGCGCTAACACCTTCCATATATTTAACCTCATATAGCCACTCGTTAAACACCTCAATCTTCTTCCCTAAGGTGAATTTTTTTATTGAATCCTTTAATTCACAATCAAAAATTTTTCTACACTCTCTTTGCGCCATATCATCAGGGAATACAGGGTTATATACAGCGTTATCCAATAATGTTAATTTCCCTCTTAAAAACTCAACACGCTCATTAGCCTTTGCTAGTTGCTCAATGTCGTTACGTGATCTAATAAACTCTGGAAATTCAATGCAGTTATTAGGCATTTCTCGCCAAAAAGGATTTGGGTTTGTTCCGTTGTCATCCATCCACACTGAGTAAACGCCAGCAACTTCGTACCTAAGCCATGTTGGAGGAGTGTCAATCATAGAAGTTGAAACATGCGTCCAGTCTTTTGGTGCATTTTTTAACAGTTCTTGATCAGTCACTACCTTTCTCCTTGCGTACGTTTTCGCGAATAACAGTTTGAGTAACTAAACTCTGCTCTCTCTACAACGCCCGCCACTTCCATTTGCTTTAAAAGCCTTAGCGCTTGTGGAGTTTTAATGTCAAGAAGCCTAGCTACTTGGTAGGTGCGGCACTGTTCAAATTCTTGAAGATATTTAACAGCCTTATAATACCAGTCACTCCCTATTAGATGGCCCATCACTCTTGCTCCTTGCGTAGTTGTTCTATAATTTCCAGCACTATTGCCGCTCTAAAATTATCTCTAAATCCATCGTATTCAAACTCAGCAAGCTTTTTTGCCACTTCGATGTTTTCAGAAACACTCTCTACCGTTAACAAAAAGCAACTTATTGCCGCGCTTTTTAGTCGCCGCATGTCCTTGAAGTCTGTTTCTAAAATAAACTCATTAACTTCTTTTGTTTTGCCCGAGCTATTCAACTCTGCTAGCTTTTTCAGTAAACCCCATTCCATTACCCTTGCTCCTTGCGTAGTTGCTGCAACTTCCTCCAAGCGCGTAAACATTCAGCGCTTGAATGATTGTATTTAAAAGCTGTGTCGGCTATTTCATCCAACTCCTTCACGCGCTCATTAGCCTTTGCTAGTTCACTTTTTAAATCTGAGATTCGCAGGCTTAAAGCGTCAGCGCGGTGCACTCCTAATTCATTAGCGTTTGCTGAATTTTGCACCCACTCTGTTTTTTCGATCCATTCTTTCAATGCCGATTCATATTGATTAATCTCTTTTGCTGCACTCTCAAACAAATCACCCAGCGCATTAGCACCTTGCTTTCTATGAAGCCTCGCTTGTACGCGAAGCATGTCTTGTAGTTCACTCACGCCAGTACTCCTTTTAATGTTTCGGGGTTTTCGTAAATGTTTCCAATAACAGTGAACTCATTGCCACTTTCATACACACAATCGTGAGCCAAACAGATGTTGGGTTCTGCCTCTGTGGTTTTGAAGTAAAAAGCGCCATTCTCAAACTTAATGCGCCCTTTTGCAGTTGCTCTCGGCGCGTACCACAAAGAAACAATATCTCCCTCATAAATCTCAACGCCGTTATTATCTTTCAATCCAGTAAATTGGCGCTTAGCAACCAATTCCATGAAACGATGAACATCACATAATTTATCCATCGGAAGAGCAATAAGCTGATCTAAACTGTAAGACTTTTTAACAATTGGTCTTTCTTGGTTTTCAGCGCTGAAAGCCATTCCGCGGTAAATGAACTGAAATTTAATATCTCTCACGCCACTCTCTCCATTTGCTTGCCATTGAGTTCTGCCAGTTCTTCGCGACAAGATTCTCTAAATTCATACGCGCACTGATAAGCCTCTTCTTTGGTTTTAAATTTGTACTTGGTTGTAGAGCCCACAATATTTCCTCGTAGTTTTCCGACATAGAAGGGCACAAGCGAACCATCAACTATCTGGTGGATAATTCCTGTGGTGATTCGCTTAGCGTTTGCGTAATGTTCAAGGTTTTCTTTCCGAGTTCTCACGCCGCTCTCCCCATTTGTGCATGTTCCATAATCGTCTTTACTAGTGCTTGGGCGTATGGCTTGGGTCTACCGATTAACGCTGCAATTTCACCAGGCTTTTTACCGGCTTCAACAAAGCGTTGAGTTTTAATCACACATGAAGCGCTAACCCAAACTACCTTTCCGTTTACTGTTATTTGTGTCATTGGGTAATCCTTAGCCCCCGAAGGGGCGAGTAATCTTCTTTACCTTTTAGTAAGAAAAGTTACAGAGGTGGCCTAAGCCGCCTCTAACTCATAATCAACTGGGAACGGCGTGCGTGAAGTTATGTCTTTTATAAACTTGCGCACCGTTAGCATTTTTATTTCACCTGAGTTAGCCGTGTATCCATCAGGGTCAATAGTAATCCTCTTGAAAATCACGCGGTCCATGTAGC
>JAKVBA010000103.1:0-1121 GCA_022447525.1 Gammaproteobacteria bacterium | reverse complement strand
AATCACTTTGCCTTCACCATGTGCTGTAAAGAAGCGCTCACCAATGCCAGGTTCGTAAGTTTCATCATGAACTTCGCAACCACCAACCCAATAGAGAGTTCCCATAAAACGCTCAGCGTGAAACGGAAAAGCCATTTCATATTTATCACCGGCTTTAAGGTCGGCGGCGTTCATCACGCCACCTTCTCTTTTGGCTTCAAGTAGCTAGCTTCAATGTTGCTAATATTGCTATTTATAGCTTGAAGGTTATTTAAAAATGTACCCTCATAACCTTCTTCCACTTGAAATTCATTTTCAGTGTCAACACCAGCGTAAAAGCGCACACCTCGCTTTTCGTTAATGTGCAGAGAAATTATGCTGTCACCGTTAATAAAGTGTCCTTTTGCGTACTCGATTAAAAACATCACGCCACCTTCTTCAAGTTGTTAGCCTTAACCGACTCAACGAACTGGCGTAGGTCATTTGCGTAAGGCTTATTTGCTTCTTCAACTAGCTTGGCTAGTTGGTCCATTGCGTTAAGCTCCATTAGCCCATACTGGCGCGTTGGGGCTTGTTCTTGTCGAACCACGCTAGGCGCTGGCTTCGCTTGCGGTTCTGGCTGAACTTCTTCTTTTGGCTCATTGGCTTCATGGTCCTCTACATCAAAACGGGTTTTCTCTTCCGCGTCACGCTTGGCTTGTTCTTCGCGCTTTTTCTGCGCTTCGGCTTCGCGCTCTTCTCGCGCTTTCGCTTCAGCTTCACGTTGCAACTTGGCTTGCTCTTCTTGGCGAATGCGTTTGCGCTGCGCTTCTTCTTTGGCTTTTTGTTCAGCCTGGTAGGTAGCAATGCGAGCGGTAACCAATGTTTTAAAATCTTCGGTAGGCTTAAACGCAATTTGGGCCCAATCGTTAAACAAGAAGTCATAACCTTGCGCTTTTGTAGAAAGGTGCAACGCATTGCCCATAGCCAGTTCAACAAACTCATTGATTTGAATTTTTGCTTTCGCTACTTCGGTGTCAGCAGCGTCTTGCAATGACTCAATGGTGCGCTTGCCTTTCATGGCGGTAAAAGGGTCAAAGTCTATGTTGGGCAGTTTGGCATTCACTTTTGCCATCGCTTCATTAAGCGACTTTGAGGCTTCT
>JAKVBA010000102.1 GCA_022447525.1 Gammaproteobacteria bacterium | reverse complement strand
AAAACAGCATGTTTACTCTTGCAATAACGGGGGAGACCATATACACGCCCTAATTACCGATAATTTCTATATCCTCATCTTTAACCAACGGTATAGCAAAAGAGTGTTGTTTGGAACGAGAGCCCTCACCCTGTGCACGAGGGGGATAATACGTTTCTTTCTCTTCGTTGAATGATGAGAACACTTCGTCAAGGGCTGCTCTTATTTCACTTAATGTCTTGTCTAGATTCGCGTTAAAATCGGGGCGCTTGCGCTTGGTATGTCCAAGCTCGATAAGTCGGCCAAAACTTTTGTTTGCAAGTGCAAGTAGTTCCGGTGGCACATCCTTATGAGGGGGAAGTGGCTCACCCGGATGTTCAATACAATACTTCACTAACGCAGTGTAAAAGCACAATGGTTTGTTTTGAAGCGTAACCACTTTGTCGTCAATACCGTTAGATAGGGTTTTGTCTTGAAGGTTAATAATTAACTTCGGCTTAGGAGGTGACGCTGCTTCTTCCATGCTGCGTGTTCTAACTTGTTTCTTATCTGCAAGTGAGAATAACGGAATAAGCAGAAACGATAAACCAAGCGCTAGCCAGCTAAAATGAAGTTCTTGAAATGATGTTTTGCTGCGAATTTTCATGGAGATGGTTTGCTCTGCGTTATTAAACACCTCTGTATGCAGAGAAGGATAAACATCAACATCTACAGGTACGGCTACATTTTGAATAGACAGTACAATGACAGGAATTTCTCGTGTCTGTAGCACTTTATTTAGACGCTCGATATATCGAGTGACAGCATACTGGTTTACCGGTGTGTCCAGCGTTTTACTGCCTACATCTAAAAACGCACTATCAAGAATAATTCGGTGCTCTACGGTATCAATGGCGTGCTCAATAGACGCCTTATTTGCGAAAAAATTGGCAGTAACGGCGCAAGCAAAAAGTGTTGAAAATAGGCCTAGCCATGTTAGAAGAATTCTGGCTCTAGAGTTGAACTGAAGGTGTTTGTTACTCATTTTTTACACCCTTCAGCTAATGAAATATTTCTGTAATATGGCCTTGGATGTGTAGTGGCAATGTCATTTATTACTGATTGGACAGCACAAAACAGGTCAGTGTTTTTGGTTTGCATCTTTAAATACCATTGCATCCCGCTTACGCTCTCTAACAATGGTGCAGCGTAATTTTTAGAGAGTTTTTCACCGTCTTCTTCCGCCCAGTAAGTCGAAATAATGTCAATTTCCCCTGCTAAAAGGGCTCTTCTGAGTTCTTGATGAGAACTGTAGTAAACAATGTCGACATTGCTGTCTGTCAGACCGAGTTCATGTAGAACTGTTTTAGGGACTATATGGCCGGAACGGCTGCTTGGGTAATCAAGCAATCCTATCTTTTTACCTAAAATGTATTCCTTGGTGAGTTGAGGTTTTTCCCTCAGTGAAATAAAGAACGCGGAGTAGTCAGGGTGGACTGCAACTTTAGTTAGGCCATAAATCTGATCCGAGCCAAATGCATCTACGATATTTTTCTTCACCAAAGCTAAATCGATTACCCCATGGTTGATGTACCGAAACGTATCATAATCACTTTGCCCAATAATGACGTTTATGGTGTGATATTGACGTTGAAAGGTAGGATTTGCGCAAAGGCGCTCGCTTACCATGTAAGCTATACGAGCATCCGTTATGTACGCTGAAAAAACGTCATTATTTTCCGTCAAACCCGTTTCGCAGGTTAATAATTGACCGGTTTGCGGCGGGATGTCATCATAGCTATCAGTATTTGTTAAATAGCCTACTGCGCTACATAATAATGCTGCGATAGCGAATATGAACCATTTGTAACGAGTAATAATTCTAAAATCCGTCAAAAAAACGACCAAATGAATTAACGATTTATAACCTGATTTCACCAGTTAAACTTACTTATTGCAATAGGTAAGTTTATTTTAAACTGGTAAGTGTATGAAATGAATAGTTATTCTACGGGTTATTTTGATTTTTAATAAACGCTGGTTATTAGATAATTATCTGGTGAGAATAGATTCAGACAATCTCCGTTAATAGACGATAACAATAATAAGTAAATTAACTTGACCATATGGTCAAGAGAAAGATTTACGAAGTCAAAGGCCTTAGGTGATTGCTGTTAAATAAAAATGTAAAACTGTAATAAAATTGACATGAACCTTTATAACAATTCCACCCGGTTCATTTTAATTACAGGTCGCCTCGGGATAACCCTACAAGCGGCCCTAAAGATATTTAAACAATAAGGGAAACACACATGAACTTTAAAGCGAAGCTAAGTCGCGTTGCGATTGCTGTTGCTGTTTCTGCAGGCCTGTCTTCCGCAGCACTAGCACAACAAACATCATCAGGTATTCGCGGTACGATTATCGACCCAACTGGAGCACCTGAAGCAGGTGTCGAGATCTCTATATTGCACGTTCCTTCCGGAACGCGCAGAACTGTAACCACTAACGAAGAAGGTAACTACACGGTTCAAGGTTTGCGTGTGGGTGGTCCATACAAAATCACAATTGATTCTAACGAGTTTGAAGACCAAACGATCGATGGTCTGTTCTTACAACTCGGTCAGTTCGAACGAATCAATAGCCAGTTACGTTCTAATGATGTCGAAGTAATAACCGTTTCAGGATCTTCTGCAGGCTCATACTACCAAAACGTTGGTGCAAGCAGCTATTTCGGTGAAGAAGCAATTTTGGGTCAATCTGGCCTAACGCGCGACATAAAAGACGTAATCCGTGCTAACCCACTAGTTTCTGTTGGCACAGGTGGTTCGCGCGAATTATCAATTGCGGGTAACAACCCACGTTTCAACAGTATTACGGTAGATGGTATCAGCCAGAACGACAACTTCGGCCTAAATGCTGGAGGTTTCCCAACTCAACGCTCTCCTTTCCCTCTTGATGCACTCGACCAAATTACGGTCGACACAGTGCCGTTCACGGCCAAGCAGGGCGGATTTACAGGCGGTCTGATTAACGCTGTATTCAAATCTGGTACGAATGAAGTTACTGGCAATTTCTTTTACGAAAAAATTGGTGATGAACTTGCTGGCGACACTATAGACGCTCGCGGAAACGAAACGGAAATAACGTTTGGTGAAGTGACTTATGGCGCCACGTTTGGTGCTCCAATAATCAAAGACAAATTGTTCTTCTTTGGGGCTTATCAAAAACTAGATATCGACACTGCGCTTGAATGGGGACCAGCAGGAGCCGGATTTCCTAATGACACAGATATCACAGTAGATGAAATTAACGAAGTCATAAACATAGCACAAAATGTGTATGGCCTGTCGTCAGACCAGGTTGGAGGCTTTCAGGCTTCTCCCGTAGAGGAAGATGAGAGTATTGTCGCGAAGTTAGACTGGAACATAAGCGATTTTCATCGTGCATCTTTAACTTATCAGTATAATAAAGGTAACGTTACTTCTAATTTGACCAACAATAATGGCACTCTGACCTTGAGTTCAGGATTCTATAACCGCAGCGATGAACTTCAAAACTACAGTGCAAAAGTTTACTCTGACTGGACTGATAATTTCTCTACGGAGATTGCTTTCAATGTTCAGGATGTTGATAACGGACAGGTTTCTTTTAGTAATATTGGGTCTGTGACAATCGAAGAGGTTGGTGCTTTAGAAAGCGATGTCGAATTTGGTTCTGATCCATCACGTCACGCTAATAACCTCAATACCAAAAATACTACGTTCAGAGTCGATGCCAATTATTTATGGGACGACCATAATATTGAGTTTGGTATCGAGAATCAGTCGTTAGAAGTCTTTAACATTTTCCTGCAAAATTCTCGAGGTACACTCGTATTTGAAGGGCTGGAAAACTTCCGAAATGGACTGGCCGCCACTTACGATTATCAAAACGGTTTAGCTAATAACCCAGCTAATGCTGCGGCTGAGTTTACCAACGACACATTAACGCTCTATGTTCAAGATACATGGGATTTCAATGATGATCTAACTTTGAGTTTCGGTGTGCGTTATGAGCGATTCTCGTCTGATGATAGACCAGAGTTTAACCAAGCAAGTTTCGAAAGAACAGGCGTACGCAACGATGCTACTTTCGATGGCAGAGATGTAGTTCTTCCGCGTTTCAGCTTTAACTATGCATTTAATGATGATGTTACGGTACGTGGTGGTATCGGCGTATTCTCTGGTGGTCAGCCTAATGTTTGGTTAGGTAACTCATTCTCGCAAGCTGGCGTAAACACTGGTCAGTTCCAGGCTACAGACGTACAGGTTACAGGTGCAGACATTTCGGGTATATTGCCCGCTGCCTCTGCAGCGATTCCTAACACCGTCGATGAACTGCTTGCATCAGGTGCCGAGGGCGTCGTGTCTCTACTTGATCCTGATTTCGATATTCCGACTGATATCCGATCACAAATTGGTGTCGACTATGTGTTCGACGTTCCAGGCGTAGGGGATTCGTTTGTTTGGTCTACTGAGTATATCTATACGGATAGGGAAGATGCGCCACATTGGGTTGATATGTCCCTTCCTGGAATCAGTCAAAGTCCTACTTCTGGCGGCAGCACAAGGACGACTGCAACGGGTCAAACGCTTTACGTTGACGATGATGAAAACCGGGACCTAATGCTGACGAATTCTTCAGGCGGTCGTTCTAACATTATAACAACTAGCTTGAACAAATCGTGGGAGCAAGGTGTGACAATGTCGTTGTCCTATGCATATCAAGACATCACAGAGGCCAACCAGGGTACTAGCTCTACATCACAGAGTAACTATCGCTTCTCGCCTCAGATTAATCGTAACGACGCATTGCTTGGTACGGGTCGATTTGAGACGGAGCATCGTTTAGTAGCCTCTTTGGGTTATAAAACAGAGTTTTTCAACGGTTACGAAACAAATTTTAATCTATTCTTTGAGCGTCGTTCTGGTCGTCCAATTTCTTACACGGCTGCTATGGATAGAAACTTATTAGAGTTCGGTAGTGACCAATTTGGTAACGCTGCGTTTAGCCCTGAGTTCAACAGCGGTAACTATCTCGCTTACATACCTGGTGAGAATGACCCGAATGTTGTCTATGCAAGCCCAGAACTTGAAGCGGAATTACAAGCGTCCATTGCACAAGCTGGTCTGGCTGGTTATGCGGGTGGATTCGTACCAAAAGGTGCTACAACCGAACCATGGATCACAACTCTTGATTTAAGCGTAACACAGGAAATTCCTGGTTTTATGGAAGGTCACAAAGGGCGCTTAATTTTTATAGTTGATAACTTGCTTAATCTAATCGATAGCAGCGCTGGTCGTGTAAAAACATCTGACTTTGGTACATTCCGTTTATATGATGTTGATACACTTGACTCTGAGGGGCGTTACGTAATCGATAGAGTACGTAACGATTCAACAGCGTTTGATTCTGACGATTCTACATGGAGAATCAAAATCGGTATCAGTTACGACTTCTAATCACATGACGTGAAACAGTTGTAGTGTTAGGTGCCACTCTCCTTTTCAGGAAGTGGCACTTTTTTATGTCTGTTACTTATCTTATTCAACTGCGCTTAATCGACCTCCAGTCGCTTTTATTGATCTATCTATCGCTGTTCACCGAAGAAACATACGACAAATTTTTGTAATGCTCGCAAGGAGGGCTTATGTCAAAACGTATGTTAATGGTAATGACGTCTCACGAAATTATGGGTGATACCGGTGAGAAAACGGGCATGTGGCTAGAGGAGTTCGCTGCGCCGTACTACGCATTTTTAGATCAAGGCTACACAATCACATTGGCCTCGCCAATGGGTGGGCAGGTGCCTATCGACCCTAATAGTCTTGCCGATGATGCCATGACCGATGATGCAATTCGCTACACAAAAGATGAGTTGGCACGTAGTGCAGTATCGTCAACAATTCCCCTTGAAGATGTCCGCGCGGAAGAATTCGACGCGGTTTTTTATCCCGGAGGCCATGGACCGTTGTGGGACCTCTCAGACAACGCTCATTCTATCAAGTTAATAGAGGACACTATTGCAGCTAACAAGCCTGTAGGGGCGGTATGTCACGCACCAATTGTGCTCAAAGATGTGAAAACACCTGACGGCAAATACTTGGTGGACGGGAAAGCTGTGACAGGCTTCTCGAACAGTGAAGAAGCAGCCATGGAGTTAACTGATGTAGTGCCCTATCTTGTGGAAGACGAGTTAGTGAAAAAAGGCGGTAAGTATGAGGCGGCTGATGATTTTGCAGTAAAAGTCTGTACCGATGGCTTGTTGGTTACAGGTCAAAACCCACCGTCGTCCCGTCCTGCTGCCGATGCACTGATTAAGCTTCTATCTTAATTCGTACATGCGGACTAATTGTATAAATTACAGGAAACCGCATTACACGTGCGGTTTCTTCAATGTAAAGAACGTAGGGTTTATAACGGCTAATCTTTTCGAAAACGAGGCTTTTTGTTGCCCCTCTAAGTAGATGTTCTTTGGCTAGACGTTCTCAAAAAGATCTTCAACCCGTTGTCTTAACTCTTCTATTTTAGATACGTCTGCCGGCGCAATGAATATCGTATCGTCTCCAGCGATAGTGCCTAAAACTCCATCTTTTTTACTTAATGAATCTAGCAAGCGTGCGATAAGTTGGGCAGCACCCGGACTTGTTCTTATTATTACCATGACATTGTTGTGCACAATGTCTAATACAAGCTGTTTGAGCGGGCTTTTAGCGGTTGGCATGCCCAACTCAGGGGGAAGGCAGTAAACCATGTCTCCGCGGGCATTACGCGTTCTTACCGCTCCAAATTTACTTAACATTCTTGAAATTTTAGATTGGCTGATGTTGTCAAAGCTTTGTGACTTCAATGCGTCAACAATTTCGCCCTGCGAACCGTAACTTTCCGCTTTAAGGATCTCTTTGAAAGCTTTGATGAGTTGCTCTTGTTTTGCGTTTGCCATTAGCGCTCTTTTCTTTTTTGAGGGTTTTTATTAGGAATTATACAGAGTATCCGTATATTGTGCCGTACAGGTGGACTTTGCGCAATTTCTTTGCATAATCATCCATGATAATGAATATCGAACAAAAATCGCCATAAATAACGTTAATAAGACGATCCGGTGATTGAGTTTTCCCCCG
>JAKVBA010000101.1:5158-7126 GCA_022447525.1 Gammaproteobacteria bacterium | reverse complement strand
GTTTGCTGAAATTGAATTGGGCCTAGACTCGCCAGATGCCTTTGCTGTATCTGCTACCTACTACGACCAGTCGCAGGACTTAGATGAAAATGATGATATTGGCGATTACACCGTTGAAACTGAAAGCGGCTATATCAACATTGAAACGGACGATGATGAAACCCGTTTTTATGTTTGCACCTATGTCACTGAGTTTGGCGAGGAAAGCGCACCAAGCGTAGTGACCAGTGAAGTGAATCTTTTCCATGAAAACGATAACGTCACGCTTACATTTTCAGACACAGGGGGTTTTGGCTCACAGCGTATTGATCGCAGGCGTATTTATCGAAGTGCAACTTCCGGTGATGTAACTGAGTTTTTCTTAGTCGATGAATTGCCCGTAGGCACTAGCACATACACCGACAGCAAAAGCACATATGAACTTGGCGCAACATTAACCACCGAATCGTTTGTGAAGCCACCGGATGATTTAAAAGGGTTAATCGCCACCTCTAATGGGGTAGTAATTGGCTATGTTGGCAATACTATTGTACCCAGTGAACCTTATTTGCCTTACGCGTTCCCGCTGGAATACCGTCAAACACTGCAAGACGAAGTGGTTGCCATGGCTGAAATGAGCGCCGGTGTGGTCATTGCTACTACCGATAAACCTGCAATAATGCAAGGTGTATTGCCTGATAGCTTTACCATGACCGTGATAGACGCAGCATTACCGTGCGTGTCTAAACGGTCCATGGTGGATATGGGGGAAGCTGCCATATTTGCCAGTCACGATGGGCTTGTATCGGTATCGCAAAGCGGTGCGCAGTTGATAACACAAAACCTCTTGTCTACTGAGTATTGGCAATCACTTAACCCAAGCACAATACAAGCGTACCGATATAACAATTATTACGTTGGTTTCTATGGCGGTGTAGGTGGGTTTGTGTTTGACCTTAAGCGTGGCGATTTCTTCACATTGGACTTTTACGCCAGTGCGGGGTATTTCCATAGCGCCAGTGGCAAGTTATACCTTGTCGTGGACGGTGAATTGACGGTGTTTGACGAAGGCGCAGCGCTTTCTTATTCGTGGACCTCTAAAGAATTTGATGTTCGTAACGCTACGCTATCTTGTCTTAAAGTGTTTACGGAGAACGCGCAAGATACAGCCATGCGTGTGTACGCGGATAATTCGCTTGTCGCGGATATGACGTTGACCGGACCCGATCCAGTGGCGCGATTACCTGCATTTCGTGCAAGCCGACTGTTTTTTGTTTTGCAAGGTAAGGCTGAAATAGAAACCGTTACTATTGCTACCTCACCGGGGGAACTTAATGGCTAGTAAAAAAGCGTTTCTAGGCGTAGGCGGTAAGCCCAGATTCCCACAGCCCGACCAGCAAAAGCACATTGATTCAGTCTCCAAAAACATTGCCATTCTCACCGGACAAACCAAAAACACCAAAGACAGAGCGGTATTGTTTCGTGATCTGCAAGACTTTGGCTTAGTGGATAAGCGAGGAAAGTTTGTTGGGTTTAGCAGTGGCGATAATGGCGGCAGTGACAGCGGTAATGATGGGGGCAGCCCCGTCAATCCTCGTGCGGAAATTCCACATAAGCCAGAAAACGTAAGAGCCGTACCGGGCTTTACCACGGTAATGATAAAGTGGGATTTTCCAAGTTATGCAGGGCATGACTACGCAGAGATATATCGAAACACCATAGACGCATTGGGCGATATGACCGACCCAAGAACGGAAGGTGAAGCGGTTAAAATTGCCACTTCTTCAGACTCCATGTATTTAGACAGCGTTGAACACGACACCGAATATTACTATTGGGTTCGGTTTGTGAATACAAATGGCTCAGTAGGGCCGGTACAGTCAGCAAGTGGTGTGTATGCGAAAACCCGTAAAGATCCACTGCAAGAAATAGCAGACTTCCAAGAGGAATCGCTAGCAACGCTTAACACCTTTCAGACTAGTTTCAATG
>JAKVBA010000101.1:0-5148 GCA_022447525.1 Gammaproteobacteria bacterium | reverse complement strand
GACCATAGAAGAACTTGGCACTGACGTCACTACGCTGCAAGATGGCTTATATAATCAGATAATTACTTCACAAAACAACTACGATGAATGGCTTGATAGCGCAGGTCAGTTACTTGGGCGAGTAAATGCCACTGATGCCAATATCAATGAAAATTACTACACATCAGAAGAAGCCGACACCGCTATTGCTAGTAAGATAACAGAGTTTGAAAGCCTGGTTATTCGAGAGGAATTTGCAACACGAGCACAAATAGAAGAAAGCTATTACACCAAAACGGATGCGGATGATGCGACCGCTGCACAGATCACTGCATTTAGAACAGATTACGTGGATGTAAACTTTGTTACTGGTGCTACGCTAACGCAAAATTACTACACAAAAACCAGTGCTGAAAGCGCAATAACGGCACAAATTAACAACTTGAAAACGGTTTATCTGGCTGAGAACTACAAAACCTCTGCCGAAATAAACCAGGCTCACTACACCAAAACGGATGCGGATGATGCAATCAGCGCAGCGCTAACTACTTACGAAGCTGAAACGTTAGCCGGTAAATACGAAACCAAAGCGTATATCTCCAACAATATTTACACGAAAACCAGCGCAGATACGGCTATGTCTGCAAAGGTAGATGAATTTAAAGCCGAGTTAATAGACGACGAAGGCAACCTGACCACGGCATTTGCCAATCAAGTTACGGAAGTGTTGACGGATGAAGGTGGTGCGCTATCTGGTGCTATCGCTAATTACGGCGTGGAGTATAACGGCACGACATACACTATCGCAGAAGGCATACAAGCCAGTGTTGACTTAGATGGTGTATATCAAACCCAATGGGGGGTGCAGACTCAAGTTGGCGATCTGCAACATGGTGTAGGCTTTATCGATGATAACGGCACAACCACGTTTATGGTGTCGGCTGATAGCTTTGCGGTGTTCAATCCAGTGGACGGGCAGTGGGAAGCCATTTTTGGTGTGACTGATGGGAAAGTCATCATCAAAGAAGCGGTGATGGGTGATGCGGTTATTAATACCTTGTCAGTGGCTTTTTCAGCAACGTTTGAGAATGAAGTCTTTGTCAACGGAACGCTTGATGCCTGGAAACTAAAAGGCGCTCAGATTACAGGTAACGCACTTTGGATGGTGAACGGCAATCATTCACTTGCAATTGAGCCCGATGACTTTCTAGCATTCTGGTACGGCGAAGCCGTTTATTACAACGTTGAAACCGATACGGATGATCGCTCAATAGGTAACGCCAAATTTGCACTAACTAATAATGGCAGAGTAATAGCGCGTGGCCTAGAGCTATACGACAACAACAATACTCTGATCATGAGTGCCAACGGTATGAGCGGCACCTTCATTCGAAACTTAACGGTTGACACTCTCAAAATAAAAGCCGATGCGGTTACCGTTCCCACATACATTGAAGGTGAAGTTGTCTTTACTGATCACGTTTGGGCGGAGTTGTTAGATTATTCATTTGAAGAAGATTTCCCTATAAAGGCAATGTTTAATTTCTCGGTCCTTTTTTATCGGCAGGGAGATATTTCAGGCGCTGACGCAGTAAGTATTACTATGCTCGTATATGAGGACGGACAACAAATAGATTCTATTGCGTTGCCCAATATGTATGCAGAGTCAGTAGGGGGTAAAAACTTTGGACATAGCCTTCCGCTTTTCGGTGCAGTTAGTGCGCCGAGCGGAAAAATAAGGGTAAGGGTTTCTGCGCAAGCGAGGGTTGAAAACCAAATGTATAGCTTTAAATTACAAGGCTCAATAACCAATGCAAAAAGATAAAAAATATTACCTTTGTGATGAAGTTACAGGCCAGATAAAATATAAAGCGTCCAAGCTCTTAAATAATAAAATCGAGGAGAATCAACGATTTGTATTGCATTTTGATGTTGATTTAAACTCGCATTATTTCAACTCTGAATCAAACTCTATCGAGGAACGAAAAACATTTCCAGCGGGTAGTTGGGTTGGTGGCGAGTACGTTGTTAACTTGCCTGAGAAAACAATGCTCCTTTGGCAAGGTGAGCGATACACCGTCAATGATGGCACCGCAGAGCTAATGGTTGATCAGCCTGGTCAACATCAAGTCATTCTTATTCATCCTCACTATTACACAGAGACGCGTTACATTGAAAATCCAGAAGCAGATTGATCCATTAAAGTTAAGGCGAAAGGCGTATATGCCAACTGGCGATCAGCTAGACGCCATTATTAAAACGTTTGCTCATTTAGAGGGGCAAGGTGTTGATATTGGTGATGATGGGCGTGAGCTCGTAGCCCACAGCAAGTGGGTTAAAGAGTCATTTGTTAAAAAGTGAGCAATTGACAAAAACCGAGTTTTGAAGTAATTTTTCTCATACTGACACAGACCTCGCCTAAAGCGGGGTTTTTTCGTTTATGCAGCCTGAAAACTTCTATCCCGATATCAAGGCGCTTGGCAAACGCTACGACGAACCCGAACTTCTCGCCCAGGTTAAAGAAGCTATACAGAGCGGCAGTGCCGTACCTGTCACAACCAAAGAAACGCTAATCATAGTAAAACCCATACTCGACCATCAAGCCCGTTCAGGAATGCTTGTTTGGGTGGGTATTCATCGGGCTCAGAAAGGCGTGGGCAAATACTTCCAACTTGTTCTTGATATGGCGAGAGCAGCAAACATGACTTTTATTCGCTTTGAAACCAAGCGCAAAGGCTTTGCCAAGCTAGGTGCTCGTTTTGGTTATGAGCGAATAGGGCAGCGTAACGATTACACGATTTATCAAAAAGAGGTTTACTAACATGGGTGGCGGTGGCGATAACAAAATTGAAGAAACACCTGAGCAACGGGCACAAGCTGAAGTAGCAATGATGCAGTGGAAGGACTATTTAAATAAATACCGTCCTTTTGAAGATGCGTTTATGGAAGACGTTGACCGAATGAATACCGGTCAGCAATACAATCAAGCGGCTGGTTTGGCAGCGGTACCCGTTGAAAGTGAATTTTCAACAGCGGTGCGTGACACTTCTCGTGCCATGGTGGGCGGTGGCCTTAATCCTAATTCTGGCGCATTCAAATCTAACTTATCAAAGCTAGATAGAGCCAAATCGACAACCAAAGCCGACAACATGAACCAAGCTCAGGTTGGTCAGCAAAACCGCTATGTAAGCGGCATTTCTAATATTGTCAGAATGGGGCAAGGTCAAGAGACTGAAGCAGTTCAAGGCTATGGTGACATTGCTTCAATGTCAAATCAAAAAGCCAGTAGTGACGTTGGCCTAGCTGTAAGAGACAGGTTAGACAATCAAAGCGTGATAGGTGCAACGATTGGCGCAGGTGCGCGATACGGCCTCAATTACATTGATAATAACGGTGACGCATAATGTCTTACCTTAAAAGAGCCTATGACGATGTAATGACCGAGTTAGATTTTAGGGCTCGCGGTCAATATCAACTAGGCGGCATAGACCCTAGAGACGATGAATATGCGTCGAAAACGTATGCGCAATTAATCAGAAGCCAGTACGCAGATTATCAAGAGCGCTTCCAGCCTTACGAAGAGCGCATGATGGATCTCGCCACTTCGCGTGAACTTCTTGATCAACAACTTTCTCGTATTGGCACAAACATCAATGCTTCATTTGCCAACCCGCAATTTAGTGCCGGGGCACTCGCTTCTCAGCGTTATGGTACGCAGCAGACCGCGCAGGAGCGCAGCTTCAACACGCGTCAGTCAGACATGGATAGAGCGCTTGCAACCGCTCAAGCCAAAAACAACACGCGGCTTGCTAATGCCGATATGCAACAAAATATGGTCACTGGTGGAACATCAGTGAGAGGCTTAGTTACAGGCTAGTAAGGGGAATAGAATGAGTTACGGTTTAATAAATACAGGCTCTCGCAAAAAGAACTTGGCATTGTCTGGCTTTCGCGATAGCGCTAACGCAGAAAATCAACGAAACATTGCAAACGACCAGTTAGAACAAGCCGAAAGAGCACAAAGGAAAACAAATGCTGGTATGGGTGCTTCAACTGGGGCTTTAATCGGTGCTGAAATGGCTTCATCTTCTGCTGCCGCAGGTGTTGGCGCAGGAGCGGCTGGAGCAGCAGGTACAGGCGCAGCGGCAACTACAGCAGGAACTGCAGCGGCAACAGGTACAGCCGCAAGTGCTGGTACGGCAGCAGCAGGTGCAGGGGCTGCTGGACTAGGCGTGGCTGGTACTGCGCTGGCCACTGGCGGTATTGGTTTGGCAGCAGGTTTACTTTTATCGGAGTTATTCTAATGAGTTTAGTCGATGGTTTCCGCCAAGGTTTTGGCATGATGAGCGATTACTATAATCGTAAAGATGCCAAGGAATACCGACAAGAACAACTTGGCTTACAACGCCGCCGCATGAACATGGCTGAAGAAAGTCACAATGCGAATATGGAGACAGCAGGGCTAAATACACAGATATTGCAAAACCAAGTAAACGATTTGCCAGCGGCTACCAAGTATCGCAACACAATGCGCGGTTTGCAGGTTAGAGGGCAGCAATTAAGCGTAGATGGACAAGAAACGCAAAACGAGATTAATGACTTTAATCTTAGTTCAGCGAAGACCAATCAAGGCTACAAGGATGAAGACAGAAAAAATCAGGTAGCAAAAGAGCGCTTTAATGCTTACGTAGCTGCAAAAGATATGGTTGGCTTTGCTACTGACCCCATCTTTAAAGACACTAACATTGGCCCACTTCAAAACGTGAAAGGTATTGATGCAGCAATAAAAGGAGCTGAAGCGCTGGAAAAAAGAGACTTTAAAACAGCAATTGAGCAAGCCAACATTCTGTTTAGTTCAAAACTGAATCGCAATGCAGGAAAGATGGAAGGGCGTGATGGCGGTACGATACAAAACATTAAAATCATTGATGTGGTTGAACAGCCAGACGGACTCTACAAAGTTCCAGTATGGGTTACAACTGATGGGCCAAGTGGCGGCTATAATTCATTTTTAAGTGAGCAGCGTGGTATTGACCCTGATGATCCAGATAAGGTATTTACGGGGGAAGACCTGTTTGGCACAGTGGCCGCAGCAGGTTCGCTGGCTAGCATGATGAAAGCATCTGGCATTTATGATCAGATGCTGGCTAACGCTAATCGCTATTTAGC
>JAKVBA010000100.1 GCA_022447525.1 Gammaproteobacteria bacterium | reverse complement strand
CCAGACACCGGAGCTTGTTTAGGTGGGCCGTGTTATGGAGTGGGATTGGAACCGTTGCAGCTTGAGCAAGATGATAATCAGCTATTTCTAAAAAGCGATATTTTCAGCGTATCAGCCGTCAAATAGTAATAAATGGATTACACCGCCACGAAGATCTGGATACTCTTCTCGCCATGATGGTTATCAAAGTGGATTTATTTGAATCTCGCTTTTAGAAGGTAGATCTCCGCGATGATCCGCTGCCAGGTGTATTTGAGACCGGGTAAGCCATCAAGAATGACACCTTTGACGAAGAGGGTATAAGGTCCAGCAAGAATCGGACCCAGTCCAAAAAAACGAATCTTATCCATCAGTTTTAATTGTGAGAATGGTACGCCCTCTAACTTAATTGCCTCTTGTTTCGAATAGTTCACCTGAGACTGGTGCCAGCGTTTAGCTGATTTACGATCGTCATGGAAAATAACGCCCTCTAGGTTCCCAATTAGACCATCCACCTGAACTCGCTGCGCATGACCGTCCTGTATGTATGATGCGCCAGCAAGTCTGTAAAGAGCTACAACTGGCGGATACAAGGTTCCTTTTAGCGGGTATCCATTAATCTTGTAGACAAAGGAAGTTCGATAGCCGCCTATTGCTCTACTTGGCGTTAGGGCTTTCATCTCAGTTATAAGTCTGTCCGACACAACATAGTCAGCATCTAACGCAAGCACCCATTCGGTTTGAATTTTTTGTGCTATTGCGGCCTCCCACTGGGTAGCGAGAACGTCAAACTCTCGCTGATAAAATTCCACATTAGCAAAGCGCGCGCAAATAGATTGAGTCTCGTCACTACTATAACTATCCATGACGACCACACGTTTAGCCCATGCGACTGCCTTTAGTGTCCGCTCGATATTAGCTGCTTCGTTATATGTAAGTATGACGGGGGTGATGTTTTCGAGCACTTGGCAGGTTCTCCTTTGCTGGTGTCTAGCTGTATAGATCGAAACCTTGTTTTTCTAGCATCGAAATCAGTCTGATTAAAGGCAAACCGATCAGAGCGTTTGGATCGTCACCGTCGAATCGCTCGAACAGAGATACTCCTAGGCCCTCAGATTTGACACTTCCAGCGCAATTATAAGGTTGTTCTTTTACAAGATAGCGCTCAATGGTTTCATCACTTAAGTGCTTGAAATGAACGGTGAACGGCACAACTTCATGTTGTATATGGCCTGTTCTGGTGTCTAAGAGAGCTAATCCTGTGAAAAGGTCGATTCTCTTACCGGATGCCTCTTTGAGTTGCGCGACAGCGACTTCATGGGTATGCGGCTTGCCCACAATTTTGTCTCCGTGCATCGCTACTTGATCTGACCCTATCACTAGAGAATCCTTGAAATGCCTTCCAACTTCTTTTGCTTTTTCTATAGCTAAACGCTCTACAAGTTCTATCGGTGATTCTCCACTCAAAGGTGTTTCATCAATATCCGGGCTAAACGTATCAAACGGAATCATCAGGCTTGAAAGCACTTCTTTTCTGAACGGTGATGAAGAGCCAAGTATCAGGGTAGGATTTTTAGTATTTGATGTTGTCATGTCATGTCCTGGCAATGGCTACTTGTATTGCTAAAGCTGAATTAAGCGTGAATAATTTGATGAATGCGTTCATTGCTTGGCCGTGAATGCTATAAGTGTAATATAAATGCGATAAGCTGTGGGGGAGCGAGCTAAATGCCGGTTCGCAAACTTGTTTATTGTAATCTGTTTAGGTGACTGTTGATGGTTGATTCTAAGATAAAGCTCGCGATTGTTGGAGTTGGGAAGATAGTAAAAGACCAACACCATCCATCAATCATTAAAAACCCAGACTATGAATTAGTCGCTACAGCCAGCAGGAACGGGTTTCTGGATGGTATAGAGAGCTTTAAGAGTATCGAAAGTTTATTGGCAAATCGAAAAGACTTGGACGCTGTCTCCTTATGCATGCCTCCTCAATATCGCTTTACTGCGGCAAAATTCGCTCTAGAGCACGGCGTAGATGTTTTGCTGGAAAAACCCCCCGGTGCAACGGTTTGTGAAGTTAACCAATTAGAAAAATTAGCTGTCATGAATGACTGCCAACTATACACAACATGGCATTCGCGTCATGCTCCAGCGGTCGCGAACGCTAAACGCTTTCTGAGCCAGCCTCAACTGAAAATTGAGGAAGTCTTGATTAATTGGAAAGAAGATGTTCGAAAATGGCACCCGAATCAAGAATGGATATGGCAAGCAGGCGGGCTCGGCGTATTTGATCCGGGTATTAATGGTTTATCCATATTGACGCACATCCTTCCAGCATCGTTTTTTGTAGAAACATCAATTTTGAAATTTCCCGAAAATAGGGCCGCACCCATAGCAGCGAATTTGAGTTTTACGAGCGAGGATGGGTATAGAATTATTGGTGAGTTTGATTGGGGTATCAGCGGCGGTGAAGAATGGAACATCGAGGTGATCACTGATCAAGGCAAGCTTATTTTGAGTAGTGGTGGAGCGAAGTTAGCAATAGATGGAGAGCCTCAGGAAGTTGAACAATACTCAGAGCATGGAGAGTATGAGTCTATTTATCGAGAGTTTTCGTCATTGGTTTCAAATCGCAAGAGTAATGTGGATGTATCGCCTCTGGCATTGGTTGCCGACGCATTCCTATTGGGCGAGAGGATCATATTGGAAAGCTTTGACGAATAGTTCAAGAGGTTTGTATCGTTGATGATAGACTTGGCTTCGATTAACCATCACTAAATGTTTGACGTCTCCTATGAGCAAACCTGAATTAGATCCTCAGTTTAAAAGCTACCTATCGGATAAGCCTAACTTGACCTATGCTAAGGACGAGGATGGACGTTTTCGTAGAGCGATCATTCGCACTCTTGAGGTCGTATTTGGTCGTCGAAAGATAGAGAGAATTTATCATGATCTTAAAAAGAAGGAATTTGATCTAAAAACGTTTTTCGAGGAGGCTATCGAGCGTAGTGGATTAGAAATTCACAAGCATGGTTACGAACTTGCCCAATTAGATTCTAGTGGTCCTTTGATATTGCTCGCAAACCATCCTTTTGGAATTGTGGATGGTTTGGTATTTTGTGATTTGGCGATTAAACAAAGAGGAGATTTTAGGATAATGATCAACGCCGTTCTTTGTCAGGACGAAAAGCTTGCACCTTATTTTCTGCCAGTGGATTTCGAATCTACTAAACAGGCGATGAAGACAAATATACGAAGTAAGCAGCTTGCTCTTCAATCGTTGTCCAACAATGTACCATTGTTGATTTTTCCGTCAGGAATGGTTTCTACCGCGGGGCGGATGGGCTTTGGCGAAGTACGTGATGGTCAATGGACTACTTTCGCAGCGAAGTTGGTAAGGGAAGCCAAAGCGACCGTGGTGCCAGTCTATTTTCATGGCAAAAATAGCCGTAAATTTCATATTGTTTCCCATTTGTCAGAGCCTCTACGCATGGGTTTGCTAATGCATGAGGCTATCAATAAATTCGGTCGACAAATCAATGTCACGATAGGGGAGCCGATACGTTGGAGTGAGAAATTGTCCTGTTTGAGCCGTCAAGAACTGACCGAATACTTATACAATTCGGTCAGTCGGTTGCGTGACCCGAAGAAACTTAAAATTCGAAAGAAGCCTAAAACTCGAAAGAAAAAACAGATAGATAAGGAACCCTCACCCTATCGATAGTCGAACAACATCGACAGGTCGAGCGCCTTAACATGTTTTGTAATTGACCCAGAGGAAATAAAATCCACTCCGGTTTCAGCCACTGCGGCTATGGTATCAAGATTAATACCGCCAGATGCTTCCAAATCGGCCTGATCGCCTGTCATTGCAACGGCTTCACGCATATCTTCGAGGCTGAAATCATCTAACATTATCCTCTTGGCGCCTGCTAATAAGCCACGTTCTAACTCCTCGATAGTTTCAACTTCCAATTCAACCAGCGCCCCCTCGGGCATGGATGTGATGGCTTCCGTTACGATGCGCTCAAGGCTCTTACCGCTGCGCAAGTGATTTTCTTTAATGATGATACCGTCATACAGCCCCATTCTATGATTTACTCCACCACCACAACGTACGGCATATTTTTGTGCTTCTCTAAGCAATGGAAGAGTTTTTCGAGTGTCTAATAGCCTTGCTTTAGTGTGCGCGATGGCATCCGCATAGAGCCTAGTTACGGTCGCTGTCCCAGATAAGGTTTGCATAATATTCAATGCGCTGCGCTCACCAGATAGAATCGGATGTGCAACGCCCTCAAATCGACAAAGCGTTGAACCAGCTTTGGCTATGTCACCATCTTTAACTCGCCAATCGATCTCAATTTTAGTTTTATGGCGCTTACCAACCTGTTTGAATACTTCATTTACCCAAGCAACTCCGCAGATTACACCGCGTTCTCGGGTAATAATTCTACCGTCAATAACGCTATCTCTAGGTGTTAGCCGAGCGGTCACATCGCCGGAGCCTATATCCTCTCTCAGACAGTTTTTTACTAATCGTTTGATTACCTTTTTAGCAGGAAGGGTGTGCTCCATAGGGTGCCTCATCTTTTGTTTATTTCTTCAATAAGGATATCAGAAACACCAGTAGCACAACACATTGCCGTGATTAGGCTCAACCTCTTGTTTTCTGACCAGCCGTGCTTACATAAAGGGCAGAGAATAATTTTTTTTAAGAGGTGAGCCATGCGAATGGATAAATTAACTTCTAAGTTTCAATTAGCTCTTGCCGATGCTCAAAGCATGGCAGTAGGGCGTGATCATCAATTCATCGAGCCAGTTCATGTGTTGTCAGCAATGTTGCAACAAGACGGCGGCAGTGTTCGTCCACTGCTGGCTCGAGTGGGCGTTGCTGAAAAAGCGTTGACTGACAAAATAACTAAGGAGCTAGCCGCATTGCCTCAGGTGCAAGGTCAGGCTGGTGAGGTACATTTGTCACAGCAAACCGGTCGAATCATCAACGTCGCCGATAAGCTCTCGCAAGAGCGTGGAGATTCATTTATCTCCAGTGATCTCTTTTTACTCGCGCTAGTAAAAGATAAAGATCGAGCAGGGGTTTTATTACGCGACGCTGGTGCAACGTTGCAGGCATTGCAAAAAGCCATCGATGATGTCAGAGGCGGTGAAAGTGTTGACGATGCCAACGCCGAGGACCAGCTGCAAGCATTAGAAAAGTATACGATTGATGTAACCGCTCGTGCTGAACAGGGCAAGCTTGATCCGGTCATCGGCAGAGATGATGAGATTCGTAGAACGGTTCAGGTGTTGCAGCGGCGTACCAAGAATAATCCCGTTTTAATTGGTGAGCCTGGCGTAGGTAAGACCGCCATTGTCGAGGGGCTAGCTCAAAGAATCGTCAATGGGGAGGTGCCTGAAGGTATAAAAAACAAGCGACTTCTGTCGCTGGATCTGGGTGCTCTTATTGCTGGTGCAAAATTCCGCGGGGAGTTTGAGGAAAGGCTAAAGGCGGTTTTAAAAGACTTGTCTAAACAAGAAGGCCAGATCATTTTGTTCATCGATGAGCTCCATACGATGGTAGGTGCGGGTAAAGCCGAAGGCGCTATGGACGCTGGTAATATGTTGAAGCCTGCTTTGGCTCGAGGTGAATTGCATTGTGTGGGCGCAACAACTTTAGATGAATATCGACAGTTCATAGAGAAAGATGCGGCCTTAGAGCGACGCTTTCAAAAAATAGTCGTGGACGAGCCAAGCGTAGAAGACACGATTGCCATTTTGCGTGGCTTAAAAGAGAAATACGAGGTTCATCATGGTGTAGACATCACCGACCCCGCGATCATTTCAGCCGCGAGTCTATCGCACAGATACATCACTGATCGCAATCTACCAGATAAGGCAATTGATTTGATAGATGAAGCTGCCAGTCGCATTCGCATGGAAATTGATTCGAAACCTGAAGCGATGGATAAGCTTGATCGCCAAATTATTCGACGCAAAATAGAAAGAGAAGCACTTCAAAAAGAAAGCGACGCGGCCTCAAAAAAAAGGCTTGCAGATTTGGAACAAGAGATCGCTACTCTGGAAGCCGAGTTTGGTGAGTTAAACGAAATATGGATGGCTGAAAAGTCCGCAGTTCATGGCGCTCAACATGTAAAAGAAGAGTTAGAGGCGGCTAGATTAGAAATGGATGTTGCGAAACGATCAGGTAACTTGGCGAAAATGTCTGAATTACAATACGCGATCATTCCAGAGTTGGAGGCCCAGTTACAGCAAGCCCAAAACAACGAACTAAATGGTGCTGAAAATCAGTTACTTCGTAGCAATGTTACCGACGAGGAAATAGCCGAAGTTGTTGCTCATTGGACTGGTATTCCTGTAAACAAAATGTTGGAAGGGGAGCGCGAAAAGCTCTTGCAGATGGAACAGCGATTGCACTCCAGAGTTATTGGGCAAAATGAAGCAATCAATGCCGTTTCTGATGCGATCAGACGGTCAAGGGCGGGTATTTCAGACCCCAATCGTCCATCAGGATCTTTCCTGTTTCTCGGACCAACGGGTGTCGGCAAAACCGAGTTGACTAAGGCGCTAGCCGAGTTTCTGTTTGATACCGACGAGGCAATGGTGCGTATCGATATGTCTGAGTTTATGGAGAAGCATTCGGTAGCCCGATTAATTGGCGCGCCGCCGGGGTATGTCGGGTATGAAGAGGGTGGCTATTTAACTGAAGCAGTGAGGCGGAAGCCTTACTCGGTAATTTTGCTTGATGAGGTTGAAAAGGCGCATCCAGACGTATTCAATATTTTGCTGCAGGTACTTGATGATGGGCGATTGACTGATGGTCAAGGACGCACAGTGGATTTTAAGAATTGCGTCATCATAATGACATCAAATCTTGGCTCTCACTCGGTTCATGACCACGACGGCGATTACCAGACCATGAAAAGTATGGTGATGGAAAGTGTGACGCAGCACTTTCGACCCGAATTTATTAATCGCGTTGATGATATTGTCGTTTTCCATGCACTGGGCAGAGAGCACGTAAGATCTATTGCTAACATTCAAATTGAAATCTTACGCAAGCGACTAGCTCATCAAAACATCAAGCTAGATATCAGTGACGATGCGCTTGATATTGTTGGGGCGGCTGGTTTTGATCCGGTTTACGGTGCAAGACCGCTTAAGCGAAGTATCCAAAATCTGATAGAAAATCCACTCGCGCAAAAAATTTTAGCGGGTGACTTTGTTAGTGGCGACGTCGTTGTGGTAGGAACGCAAAAAGACGGTGAGAATCTGAGCTTTCAAAAAGCGATCGAACAATAATTGAGCAAATATCTTTGTCTTACTTTATGGCGAGTTAAGAGATGCTTCT
>JAKVBA010000010.1 GCA_022447525.1 Gammaproteobacteria bacterium | reverse complement strand
CAGAGTCAATGCTTGGGTCTTCGGTCACGAATGTCCCCACATTCAAAGCTGTTACCAGGCCCTGATTAAATACGTCTCGGTCATCTACGTAACCTACGCGTACCTTGAAGTAAATAGTTTCAGACTCGCCATCAGGTATGTTGCCTATTTGAACCGTAACTAAATCGTCAGACATTCCATTTCCCATAACGACTGAGCCCTTCGACGTAATCACTGTGCCAGGGACCAATTCAGTCTGATCATCAAAATTGTCTATCTGAAACAAAACAGAGTCTGCGTCTGCAGTACTATCCAGTGGATTAATCAGCGTTACTTTATATTCCAACTCTTGCCCGTTGGGTACTTCTCGGTCACGATAGTCTACCATCGTAGCAATTAAAACATTCGGTGAAGGTGAAGCGCTGTCCGCTGAGGCGCTAGCAACCTCAATACTCACATCCTCAATACTGATTCCATCGGTGTTAACAGGAAAATTATCATTTTGCTGAAATCGAATCTGAAAGGTTTCTGAAAAATCCTGAGCTGGCATTGCAGAAGCTAATGCAGCAGACAGATCAATATCTCTTACTTTTGTCCAACTACCATTGGCGGTATTGGTACCAAAATTGTATACTTCAACCCAAGCATCAGCATCACTGCCGCGAATACTCACGGTATCCGGGATATCAATCTCATCTCCGTGATCATACCAATCGAACGCTAAAATAACGCGATCTGTCGCGACAGTCTGAGCAGAGGCATCAATGGTTGCAATCAGTCGATTTGTACTCTCACCGCCTGGATTGTCTAGCGTAGCAATATATTCAGATCCATTGTGAATCTCAAAATCTGCTCTGAAAGATAGTCGACCATCGACAGTCCCATCATAGGCCCAACTCGGAAGTCCCTCGATTACCTGCGAACTGACTCCATCCGGAAAATAACGAAGCGTCGGACCAACATCATCAAAACTTTCATACACAGGCAGTGTTAGCGATTGTGCCTTTGCAGTATTACTAATGATAATAAGCCCTACTAGAATTGAATAAATCAACGAACGAAACACACCAACTCCCGAGATGATAATCTCTGTCTAAACGTAAGTTTTTGTAATATGTGTATTGGTTAGATAGAAGCAACCGAACTTACCAAGCAATGTAATCTGAATTACAAGTGATATTTTTTCTATAATTGTGAGTCTAAGTTCTCTTGTGAAGCCTGCTTCGCGATTTTAACACATAAAAGTTCTGCTTTTAAGCGACGAGCATTAAATCATTTACCCTTAGCCAGCGCCTCTTGGCTGGATTCCAAATTTGGCAAGTGAAGGTCGTTGTTTCTGCCGTTGCAACTTATCAAGACCTTAAATGTTAAGTTGTAACAAATGAAGTGCTTTTTATTAGTAGTGGTTGCAGTCATAAATCCACGCCATATTGCGGGCGTAGCCCGTTAATGTATTATTCGGCGTTGTAATGTATTCAATCTAATTGAATAGTGTTTTGGGCTACGAAACAGAAACCCGAACGGAATTTTGGCGCACCAAAAAGCTGGCATTGCGACGCTAGAAGTACTCTAAACCAGCTTAAACTTGGCCAGCATAATTCTAAATATTTGTTTAAAAAGATAGTGGAGAGAGAGGGGATTGGTCAACATGTCCCTGTGCCTCGCACTTTTTGCCGCAAGTGGCGCACAACAGCCACCCCTGCAGTGGTAAGGTGAGACAGGATTAGCAGTTACACCAGGGTTGTTAATAATAACAATTGATGACCGCCTCGTTTAACATCAGAAGTCGGCGCTGAAAAAGTTCGATTTATGCTGTTTTGACTTTGGCTCATAATCATTGTTGGTTACTAGTGTTGCCTTAGAGGGAGCTCTTGCAGAGACTTAATGGGGATTTAAAATACTATAGTATCTAAGTCCATGCCAGTGTTATGACCTCACAAAAAGCATCAGACGAAGGTAGGCGAATTCTTTAATCGTTCGACTCCCGCTGTGTTAACTAAGAGACCAATAATAACTAAGAAATCAACCCCCGCTTACAACAAGAATAGCCCTCTGGATCTAGCCCAGACTCGGTCACAAATTCCAAAAGGGGCGGATTACAAAAAAACTCGAGCAGGTGCTTAGTTGCGCGCAAGCGAATTACGGTCTAGTTGAGTCGATGTTTCGAGTGCTGTGTCAATTTGATTTTAATAAAACAGCGCGACGGTTTGCATGGCTGAGATCACGAGCTTGCCTTCGCTGTTCCAAACCTGCATGTCTTGGCTTGAGTAGCCGTTTCTGGCGTGTTCGGCTGCGGATCTGAGTAACCACCATCCGTCGTCTGTTGATAGATCTTCGCTTAGAATATTCACGGTCCAATTCATGCTGCTGATGGGAGCAAACTCTTTGAACATAGGCAGTACAGCAGGCGGAGGCATGTCGCCTATGCCCATCAGGGCGGTCATGCCTTGTGCATTTTTATCTTGGTGTCTAACCCAGAGATAGTGCTCATGATGTTGAGATCCGCTTACTGGATGACCACCTTGAGCAAGCTTGCAATCAAAATGTTTCGCAAAAGCTGGACGTTGTTCGTGCGCGAAGAAATTTATCGATTCTTCAATACCCGGAACAGAGGGTGGTTCAGTAAAATCTTGATCAAGCTTCGATGGTCTCGATAAGCCAAACGTAAACACCGCGTGCGTCGCCAAGCCGCCCAGACCGATCATGTCAGCGCTTACGCAGGCGACGCTCTTACCCTGTCTTAACACCGACACCTTGATGGAAACCTCACCAGAAACGGGGCCAATAAAGTTTATCTGGGCTGAACGTAGCGGTGGTAGATCCGGTAACTCTAGTTCCACCGCACGCAGGCACATAGCGGCAGATAACCCACCATAGGTAGTTCTGCCTTGTAGCCACGTTTCGGGCACATTGGTGGCCCAAGCAGTGTCGCTTGATTGTGACCGTGTAAAGTTCGCAAGTAGGTCAGAAAATTCAAATCTATCCGTCACGACAGTTTTTCTCTTAGCATTTGGTTAGCCATTTGTGGGTTGGCTTTGCCTTTTGACCTTTGCATAACTTGACCCGTTAAGAATCCAATGACTTTTTCATTACCTTCTTTGAACTGTGCGACTTGATCAGGGCAGCTGGCAATGACGTCATCGACAATGGCCTCGATCGCGCCGGTATCAGTAATTTGTTTTAATCCCTTGGCGTCGATTATGTCATCAACTTCTCCTTCTTGGTCCCACAGAGCGGCAAATACCTTTTTACCGGTATTGCCAGAGAGAGTTTTGTCCGCGATTCGATCCAGTAATTTAGCCAGTTGAGCGCTGGAAATAGGGGAGTCACTGATTTCTAATTCGGCTTTGTTGAGGTTGGCAAACAGCTCACCAGTCATCCAATTGGCTACCGTTTTTGTGTCTGCTGATGTCGCGTCGGCTGTGCTTTCAAAATAGTCGGCGATTTCTCTGTCTGCGGTAAGAACTTGAGCGTCTGCCTCATTCAAACCCAGTTCTGTCTCAAATCGAGCTTTTTTGGCATCGGGTAACTCAGGAAGGGTTATGCGAACTTCTTCGATGAAACTGTCTTCCAGTACCATCGGAGGAAGATCTGGATCTGGAAAATATCGATAGTCATGCGCTTCTTCTTTGGATCGCATAGATCGAGTTTCATGCTTATCAGCATCGTATAGTCTGGTCTCTTGAACGATCTCTCCACCTTCTTCTAGCATGTCTATTTGACGCTCGACTTCATATTCGATAGCGCGCTCAACAAAACGGAATGAATTAATATTTTTCAATTCAGTTCTAGTGCCATACTCTTTTTGACCGACAGGTCTGACTGACACGTTGGCGTCACAGCGAAATGAACCTTCCTGCATATTGCCATCGCAAATTTCGATATAGCGAACTAGACTGTGGAGCTTGCGCAAATACGCTACTGCCTCAGCTGGTGAACGCATGTCGGGTTCAGAGACAATTTCCAGCAAGGGCGTTCCCGCACGATTAAGGTCTATGCCCGTCTGCCCATGAAAGTTTTCATGCAGTGATTTTCCAGCGTCCTCTTCTAGGTGTGCTCGTGTAATCCCAATTGTTTTAGTGCCACTCTCGGTTTTGATTTCCAGTGCGCCTAGACCGACGATTGGCAATTCCATTTGTGAAATCTGATAGCCTTTTGGCAAGTCTGGATAGAAATAGTTCTTTCTGGCAAAGACATTTCGTTTGTTGATGTGAGCGTCAATCGCTAAACCAAATTTTACTGCTAGTCTTGCTGCCTCCAAGTTCATAACTGGAAGAACCCCGGGTAGGGCAATGTCCACCGCACTGGCTTGCGTGTTTGGCTCGGCGCCGTAAGCGATTGAACTGCCCGAAAATATTTTCGATTTAGTTTGAAGTTGGGTATGAACTTCAAGGCCAATGACCACTTCCCAATTTTTATCCCATGTAAACATTAGGTCGTCCCTCCTAGCGAGCTAGGTGACTGCATGTGCCAATCTGTTACCAATTGATATTGATGAGCAATGTTCAATAATTTAGCTTCTCGTAAGTAAGGCGTAATCATGTGTAGGCCTACAGGTAAACCCGACTGTGTGAAACCGGCTGGAATCGACGCAGCAGGAAGTCCAGCAAGGTTTACTGGTATAGTGTAAATATCGTTTAGGTACATCGAAACGGGATCGTCAGTGCGGCTACCAGCAGCGAACGCCGGGCTGGGAGTGGTTGGCCCCATAATAACGTCGCAGTATTTAAACGCGGCATCAAAATCGTTTGAGATCAACCGACGCAGTTTTTGTGCTTTTGAGTAGTAGGCATCATAGTAACCTGAGGATAAAGCGTAGGCGCCAATCATTATTCGGCGTTTGACTTCCTCACCAAAACCCTCGGTGCGAGAATTCAAATAAAGCTCTTCAAGGTTCTCATACTCTTCGGCTCGATAACCATATCTAACCCCATCAAATCGAGATAGGTTAGAAGAAGCCTCAGCAGGAGCAATTACATAATAGCTTGGTAACGCTAAAGCTGAGTTGGGCAGCGACACGTCAACCAATTGCGCGCCTAGCTTTTCGTATTCTTTGATTGCGCTTTCCACCAGTGCTGCAACTTCTGGATCCAGCCCTTCGCTTACGTACTCTTTAGGTAAGCCAATTTTTAGCCCCGATAAGGAATCCTCCAGCATTATGGTGAAATCTTCTGCAGGAACATCCAAGGACGTCGAGTCTTTTTGATCAAACCCTGCCATCGTATTTAGTAGAAGAGCAGCGTCTTCAGCGGTGTGCGTCATTGGGCCCGCTTGGTCTAGCGAAGATGCAAAAGCTATCATTCCATAACGTGAGCAGCGACCGTAACTTGGTTTCAATCCAGTGAGGTTACAAAATGCTGCCGGTTGTCTTATAGAGCCACCCGTGTCTGTGCCGGTCGCAGCTGGTGCCAGTTGCGCGGAGACAGCAGCGGCCGAGCCACCTGAACTCCCGCCGGGGACAAGGTTTTCATCTGAACTTCCCCAAGGGTTCTTTACTCCGCCAAAGTAAGACGTCTCATTTGATGAGCCCATTGCAAACTCATCCATATTGGTTTTGCCAAGAGTCACCAGCCCATGACTTCGCATATTTTCCACTACAGAAGCGGTGTAGGGCGCCTCAAAATCAGATAAGATTTTTGATCCGCAGGTGGTTCTCGTACCCTCGATACAAAAAATATCTTTCTGCGCGATGGGTAACCCTAGCAAAGGGGAATCAGCCCCCTTTGCGCGTTTTTTGTCGGCCTCTTTAGCCTGCGTAATCGCTGAGTCTGCATTGACGCTGATAAACGCATTATGATCGCTTAAATCGATTTTAGTTAAATAGTCTCTAGTCAGTTCCTCACTGGAGACGCGACCATTTTTGAGGTCGCCAGCCAGCTGCGTTAGTGTCTTAATACTCAATGTCTTGACTCTTTTAATTTGTTACTTGTTGGGGCTAATTGACGATCTCTAATGCAATGGCATTATCAATACTATGTGATTTTTCTTAATCGATTACTCTAGGAACTAGGTATAAACCGTTCTCCGCACTTGGTGCAATGGATTGAAACTTGTCCCTTTGGTTAGTTTCAGTGACCTGATCATTTCGCATTCTCAGGGTCGCATCGAATGGATGAGTCATGGGTTCGATATTATCGGTGTCTGCAGCTTCCATTTGCGCAACTAAGTCGAGAATATTACTCAACTCTGTTCCAAATTTTGTGGTTTCTTCTACGGAAACTCTCAATCTCGCAAGACGAGCAATGTCTTGCACTGTTTTGCTATCTAGTGCCATTTTTTCTCTCTATTTTTCTGAGTGTTCCCGATATGGGAGTCGATGTAGCAAAGCCTTGGGGTATTAATTGAGTCTGTGACTCGGTATCACAAACTCCCTATGACGTAGCCCCAGATCCTAAAATCGGTAGTGTACGCCAAAGGTGATGTTTTGGGATTGATTTTGGGTTTGAACATAGATTTAATGTTTCAAAAAAATGTGTCCTTAGCCCTTAATCAAGGAAATTTGCTAGTCGATTACGAAATGCGTTTGTTGATTGATTAACAAACCATGAAATTACCACAGATAGCCTTTTTGTTGAATAGCGTCTTCGCTTAATACGCTGTACAATCGCCTCTTTGGTACAAGCTACTAGCAGACGAAGATGCGGCCTGTGGACTCTTAGAGTTTGGTCGTCGTCGCTTTGATACATCTTGAGCCATGTTAAGAATCAAATTGCTAAGTTCGTGATTCTTGCAAGATTGCTAATAAAATTACAAAAAACAACAACCATACCTCTGCATTTAAATTATGTTTCGAAGCATCTTAGGGCTCTTCTCCAATGATTTGGCCATCGACCTCGGCACTGCCAACACCCTCATTTACGTAAAAGAGAAGGGAATCATCCTCAATGAGCCGTCGGTTGTGGCGATTCGGTATGCTCCCGGGGGCGGTTTAAACAACAAGAGTATTCTTGCCGTTGGTGCGGAAGCGAAAAAAATGTTAGGGCGAACGCCTGGTTCTATCAAAGCCATTCGTCCTATGAAAGATGGGGTTATCGCTGATTTTAATGTGACCGAAAAAATGCTTAAGTATTTTATTAAAAAAGTACAAGAAAATCGGTTTTTACAAGGCAGTCCGCGAATCATTATTTGTGTTCCATGCGGGTCGACTCAGGTAGAGCGACGTGCGATTAGAGAGTCTGCTTATGGTGCAGGTGCAAGAGAGGTTTATTTGATCGAAGAGCCAATGGCCGTTGCGATTGGTGCAAATCTTCCTGTTGCAGAGCCTACAGGTTCGATGGTGCTTGATATTGGTGGCGGTACCACCGAGGTTGGTGTCATGTCATTAGGTGGTATGGTCTACAGTACTTCTCTACGTGTTGCAGGTGACACTTTCGACGAGTCGATTATTAACCATGTTCGTAGGAATCATGGTTTGCTGATTGGTGAGGCTAGTGCCGAGAGAGTTAAGAAAGCAATCGCAACAGCCTGGGATAAGTCAGAGGAAAGAGAAATGGAGGTTAAGGGAAGAGACATAGCTGAAGGTCTCTCTCGTGCAGTCACTTTGAGCAGTAAAGAGATTTACTCAGCTATCAGCGATCCTCTGGAGTCTATCATTCAGACCATCAAACAAGCATTAGAGCAGACACCTCCCGAATTGAGCGCAGATATTGGTGACAAAGGAATGGTGATAGCAGGTGGTGGCGCACTGATGAGAGACATGGACAGACGACTTATGGAGGACACAGGTTTGCCTGTGGTCATTGCTGATGATCCTTTGACTTGTGTGGCCAGAGGTTGTGGTAGAGCCCTAGAGGAGATGGATAATCTTGGTGATGTGTTTGCTCATGAGTAAGACACCATGTCTAGTCACCATGTAAAGCTAAGCTCGATAAGCTTGACCACGTGATTTTGAGGCCGTTAACGCGATAAAATGGAAAAGCAGTTTCGTAAAAGCAGTGGTTGGTTTCAGTTTTGTACTATGCTGGTTACGTCAGTGGTGCTATTACTTGTAGATTCCAATACTTCATGGCTGAATAGTCCCAGAAACGCGCTCTCTGTTGCTTTGCGCCCAATACAAGTGTTGGCATCAGTACCATCAAGCATAGGGAATTGGGTGTCCGGTACAATGTCCGCTGAACCCGACGTTAAAATTGCCTACGAAAATCTCCGTAGTGAATATTTTAAACTTAAATCAGAAACTCTTTTGCTAAGAACGTTGCAAGAAGAAAATGCCGGTTTAAGAGCCTTGCTAGACGCAACCGAGCGTTTAGAGGAAAAGGTCACCCTAGCGGAACTGATGCAAGTAAGTCTCGACAGAGATAGTCATCGAGTTTCGATACGACAAGGTTTGAGTGATTCTGTGTATTTAGGGCAGGCAGTCGTAGACGACAAAGGCGTCATCGGTCAAATAACCGAAGTCATGCCATTAAGCAGTGTTGTTGTGCTTATAACCGATCCTGGTCATGCAATGCCGGTTCAGGTGGAACGTAATGGCTTACGTACTATTGTACGCGGTACCGGCAGTCTTTCGACAGTCGATGTGCTCTATCTGAATCAAAACTCCGACATAAAACAAGGCGATATTCTTTTGAGTTCAGGTTTGGGCGAAAGATTTCCAAATGGCTATCCGGTAGCGCAAGTGGTTGATGTTGCAATAATCGAGGATGAAGCGTTTATGCGGGTGACAGCCAGCCCAATCGCTAAGCTTGATAGATCTAATCATGTTTTGTTGCTATCTAGAGAAGCTAAAAATATGGAAGTGGGAGCAAATCAAGTAAGCCAGTCGCAAAAGGAGACGGATGGGGACCTGAGTGATGAATAGTACTGCCGGGGCTCCAAATCGAGTTTATTTGGCCTTATGTGTTTCATGCTTTGCTGCGTTTACCTTAATGTTAGTGCAAGTGCCAGATTGGTTGGCTGCATTTTGGCCAGATTGGATTGCCTTGGTCTTGGTCTATTGGGCACTGCTTGCTCCGAATAAAGTCGGACCGATCGTTGGATTTACCATTGGTACCATGCTAGAGGTCTTGACTGCAAAGACGTTCGGTGTGTTGAGTATTGGACTTGCGACGTTGGTGTTTTTGGTCAATTTGACGTATTTACAACTAAAAGTAACATCCAGATGGTTGCAAGTCTTTTTGGTAGTTGCGTTGATTGCATTTTTTAAGTTGATCAACCTTTGGCTAGAAGGACTCGTTGCTGGTAACAAAATAACCGTAGAGGATTGGTACTCTATTGTCGGTAATATACTGGTTTGGCCGTTCGTTAATATTGTACTTGAAGAAATTCGCAGAGTTTTTCATTTGCGTCCTTAGGTCATTTGTATTTCGAGTATGGTTAAAGAGAATATACAACTCAAGGATTATCTAAGAGAGACCAACTTGATACACGCTCGACTGGTGGCGCTAGTGGTGTTATTGGTCATCTTGAGCTTGATTTTAATATCGAGGATATGGTTTCTGCAGATCAGCAGTCATCAAAAGTTTGAGGTTCTTTCGAAAGATAATCGTGTCAGACTAGTGCCGGTGCCTCCGGTTAGAGGGCAAATTTTCGATCGAAATGGCAAGGTTCTGGCTGAGAATATACCGGTATTTACACTAGAGATCACTCCCGACGACGCAGATGATTTGTCCTCACTATTGGATGAACTTGCAAGGTTTATTGCTTTAACTCCAACCGAAATTGCAAAGTTTAAGAGCCTAGTTCGTGGTCGACCTGGATTTCAATCGCAAGTACTTAAAGTCAATCTTACCGACCAGGAGGTTGCTCGTTTCTTGGTCAATAAACATCGTTTCCGAGGCGCGGAAGTACAACCCAGGTTGCAGAGAAATTATCCCTACGGTGGAGAGTTGGCTCACGTTCTAGGTTACGTCGCCCGAATTAATCAACGTGATTTGGATAAAATTGACAGAAATGCCTACAAAGGGACTCAGTATATTGGTCGTTTAGGTATCGAGGCTAAATATGAAGAGATGCTGTTGGGTAAAGTTGGGTTTGAACAGGTTGAAACCAATGCCCACGGTCAACGAGTCAGGCAACTAGATTTAACACCACCCGTATCTGGGCATGACATCTATTTAAATATCGATGCTGATTTACAGGTCAAGGCACGCGAATATCTAGCTGACCGACGGGGCGCTGTGATTGCTATTGAACCTGAAACAGGTGGTGTGTTGGCGTTTGTAAGTAATCCGGTCTATGACTCAAATAAATTTGTAAATGGTATAGGTCATCGTGAATACAACCAGCTAAGGGATGACATCAATCGGCCACTTTTGAACAGGGCGCTTAATGGTCGATACGCTCCGGGCTCTACCATTAAAGGATTAGTTTCCTTGGCTGCATTGGAACAGGGTTGGAACAAGAATGCGTCAGTACTCTGCCCGGGCTATTATACCTTGAGTGGCAGCTCACACCGATATCGATGTTGGAAAAGAAGTGGGCACGGTTCAATGTCAATGATTGAGTCGATCAAGCATTCTTGTGATATCTACTACTATCAAATAGCAAATTGGATGGGTATCGATAAAATGCAGACCTATCTGCGACAATTTGGTTTAGGAAATAGAACGGGTATCGATTTGTCCGGAGAACCCTCGGCATTGATGCCGTCACGCGAATGGAAAAAACGAGTAAAGGGCGAGCCATGGTATCCTGGCGAGACGTTGATAACAGGAATTGGGCAAGGTTTTACGCTGACTACTCCTATTCAATTGGGGGCAATGACGGCAACGATTGCTAATCGCGGCAAAAGAAAGGAACCAAGATTGGTAAATAGATTAGTAAGCGGGTCTTCAGCTCCGATCGTACCTAATACCAATCAGCTACAGGAGGTTAATGCTTCAGCAGAGAATTTTGATCGAATTATCGAAGGTATGCGTGCCGTAGTAGAGAGTCCCGGTGGAACCGCATTGAGTTCTGGCTTGAATGCAAAATATAGTATTGCGGGCAAAACCGGTACAGCACAAGTAGTGGGGATTCCTCAAGGCGAAAAGTATGATGAGAGTAAGCTTTCTGAGTTTCAGAAAGATCATGCCTTGTTTGTCTCTTTTGCTCCGGTTGAATTACCAAAAATAGCTGTGGCTGTGGTAGTGGAAAATGGTGGTAGTGGAAGTAGCGTTGCAGCGCCAGTCGCCCGTAAGGTGATGGATTATTACTTGCTCGGAGAAGACGGTGAGTACAAGCACAATAGTTCTACCGCCTTGTTAGATCAGTAGTAATGTTTAAGTTTAAAATTGATATTCCTCTGTTTATCGGATTGATGATCTTATGTTCAGTAAGTTTGTTCATTCTCTGGAGTGCTGGCGGAGAAAGCCAACGACTACTGTTTAATCAGAGCGTAAGGATGGGGGTGGCAATTTTAGCGATGCTGGCGATCGCTCAGGTGCGTCCAGAGACTCTTTTTAGAGTTTCCCCGGTCTTGTTCGGTATCGGTTTAGTGATGTTACTTTTAGTTTTGTTGGTGGGGTACACCGGTAAGGGAGCTCAGCGATGGTTGGATCTTGGTTTCATGCGTTTTCAGCCATCAGAATTAATGAAAATAGCTGTGCCGATGATGGTCTCATGGGTGCTTACTAGAAAACCTTTGCCTCCTTCAGCTGGAAATCTCAGCCTAGCAACGGCAGTTCTTGTTGCTCCCGCAATCCTAATTTTAAAACAGCCTGATCTAGGAACGACGATATTAATCGTTATGTCTGGGGGGTTGATCTTGTTTTTGGCTGGCTTTGCCTGGAAACTCATTGGAGTATTAGCCGGCGCTAGTGTTGTGGCAATTCCATTTGCATACCACTTTCTTTTGCACCCTTATCAGCAAAAAAGAATACAGACACTTTTCGATCCATGGGCAGATCCTCTCGGTGCTGGATATCACATTATTCAATCTATGATAGCTATTGGATCTGGTGGCTCACAAGGCAAAGGGTGGATGGCCGGAAGTCAATCCCAACTGGAATTTATACCTGAAAGACATACCGATTTTATATTTTCTGTGTTTGCTGAAGAACAGGGCTTTTTGGGTTTCTTGTTCTTGCTACTTTTGTATCTTCTTATTACTTTGCGCGGGCTTTACATTGCGTATTACACCAAAGATACATTCTCAAGGTTGGTGGCTGGCAGTTTATCTATGACCTTTTTCTTTTACGTTTTTGTTAACATTGGTATGGTTTCGGGAATGCTGCCTGTGGTTGGGGTACCATTACCTTTAATTAGTTATGGCGGCACATCTATGGTGACTTTGATGGCGGGTTTTGGAATATTAATGAGTATTCATCATCATCGAAGTCTCATGTCGCGATAGTGCAACACAATGTTACTTGTTTTTACATACTCTTTTTGTCTCTATGTATCTTAAAATTTTACTCATATCAATCGTCATGGTTGTGGCTCAACAGGCTAGAGCAATTGACTTAGAAGAGCACCCAGAAGTAAAAGTAGTGGCTGACAAACTTGTTGCTGATGGGCATTATCAGTTCACTGAATTGGAAAGGATTTTTGCGCAGGCAGAGATCAGTGAAAGTGTGCTCAAGGCAATGATGAGCCCAGCAGAATATAAGTTTACTTGGGGTAAATACCGAAAACTGTTTTTAAAAGAAGATCGTATTGCACAAGGAGTCGATTTTTGGGCACGCCACAAGGCGCAGCTAACCCGTGCGGAGAAAGAGTTTGGCGTACCTGCTGAGATAATTGTTGCGATTATTGGCGTTGAATCTAAGTATGGTAAATACAAGGGTTCATATAAAGTCCTAGATAGTTTGGTATCTTTGGTGAGTAGCTATCCAAGAAGAAGTAAGTTTTTTGCCGGAGAATTAGAACATTTTTTGATTCTTAGCAAAGAAAACAATTTAGATGCCAATCAAATACTCGGGTCTTATGCTGGTGCAGTAGGCTTCCCACAATTTATTTCCAGTAGTTACCGGAACTATTCGATCGACTTCAATGGGGACGGAAAAACCGATCTTATTAATCAAGTTGACGATGCAATTGGTAGTATCGCTAACTATTTTATCGAAAATGGCTGGAAACCCGATCAGCCGGTCACCTCTAAGCCGGTCACAAAAGTGAATAAGACGATTGCCGATTTGGCGAATCGTAAACGTAAAGTCCAGCACACAGCGGAAAGTTTACTGGCAAAGGGCGCTGTGCTGTCGCCAAGTATTACAGGCGGTGAGAAGCTTGGCGTGCTTATGTTAGATAGCTCTGAAGTGGTTCATGATAAAAATTCCGCAACGACTTATATAGTAAGAGCGGGTGATACTGCGTGCCAAATTGCTGAGCGTTTTTCAATGCCCTGTAAAACGTTGTTTAGGTTAAATAAACTTAATTCGAAAGGAGATATTTTTCGTGGGCAGCAGCTCAAAGTAAACACAGTAAAGTCTAAATCTACCACGGCCGGTTCGGCGAGTAAAAAAGGAAAGTGGGAAGTCGGCAAGGTAGATCAAAAAGCGAACAAAGAAGCTGGACCAGCCCCAGTTTACTTTTATACGCATTCGAATTTCTACGCGATAACCAAATACAATCACAGTGTACTTTATGCTATGGCGGTCCATGATCTAAGCCAAGCAATTGCCGAAAAGTATAGAGAAAATCACAATTTATAAAAAGACTTCCATGTTTAAGCGGATTTTTACCCATTTCTTGATCAAGCTAATTTTAGCTTCATCTTTATTAGCGTTTGCATTCGAAGCGAGTTCGACAGATGCTAAGTTTGTATCCATTCCTATCGCTGCTCAGGAGCCCAAAATTGATGCTAAGGCATGGGCATTGATGGAACTAAACAGTCGTTGGATTGTTGCACACAACAATGCCCTCGAGAAGAGAGCTCCAGCCAGCATTACTAAGTTAATGGCGAATTATGTCTTGTTTTCAGAGTTGAATGCTGGACGTATAGACTTGAAGGATAAGGTTGTTATCAGTGAGCGAGCTTGGAGAGCTATCGGTTCAAGAACTTTCGCCGAAGTCGGTTCACAAATCGAGCTGGAAGTGTTGCTCAAGGGCATGGTGATCCAGAGTGGCAATGATGCCTCGATTGCACTGGCCGAGCACGTATCAGGCACGGAACAAGATTTTGCAGCCTTAATGAATAAATATGCCAGGGAGCTTGGGCTTGAAAATAGTTTTTTCGTCAACGCTACTGGGCTGACCGAATCGAATCAAGAAATGACACCAGTTGATATCCTCAAATTAAGTGCTGCTTTGATCAATGACTTCCCGGAATATTATCGATGGTATGCACAAAAGGAGTTTACCTACAATGGTATTAGACAGCGAAACCGTAATGGATTGCTATGGAAAGATGAGAGCGTAGATGGCCTAAAAACAGGGTATACCGACGCGGCAGGTTACTGTTTGGTAGCGACAGCTGATCGTAACGGGCAGCGCTGGATAGCAGTAGTCTTGGGTACGAATAGCGCCAGAGAAAGAGAGGCTGCAGCATTTAAATTACTCGAATACGGCTATTCAAACTTTGAACCACTGACTTTGTTAGATGAGCAAGAAAGTCATGGTCAGATAGAAGTCTACTCGGGTGATTCAGAAACTCTACAGCTTAAGGTAGAAGAGCCAGCTAAGATATTAGTTCCAATTGGTAGAAAGGCTGATCTAAAAACGAGTTATAGTTATCCAAGTTATTTAGTCGCGCCAATTGCCACATCTCAGCCAGTTGGTAAGGTGGCTCTGGAAATGGATGGGATAGAGCTTTACACGACTCCGTTGTTGGCGATGAGTAATATTCAAGAGGCCGGCTTTTTTGGTCGTTTTCTTGATTCGATTCGGTTACGATTGCGCCAGTTTCAAGAGGGCTAATATAAGTTGATTGATCAGGTTTAGATTTATGAGTGATGATCCAAAAGATGGTTTTGATTTAATCGAATATCCTACCGACTTCGCATTCAAAGCCATGTGTAAGGCTGATGATAAGCAGCCCGCGCAAGAACATATTAAAGGACTTATTTTGCCGCTGTTGGATGATGAAGCATTGTTAGATATCAGCGGAAACGTGAGCAAGACTGGTAAATTTGAGTCGGTCACCCTAAAAATAAGAATCAATTCAAGAGACGAGCTTGAGTCGATTTATAAGCACATAGCCAACTCACCAAGAGTGGTTATGACGCTGTAACTCAAGATTAAGTTGACGGAATCCATGATCGCGATAAGTGAGAAAAAGCATCTGACCTCTAAGGGTAACGAAGTTGTTGTAAAGTGGCTCGGTCGAGTCGCTTATGAAGAGTCGCTTACGGCGATGAGGGATTTTGCAAACACCAGAACAGACAGCGAAGTTGATGAACTCTGGTTACTTGAGCATCCCCGCATATACACCCAAGGAACCGCGTGCGATCTAGAGACCTTTATTCCATCCGATATTCCTGTGATTAAAACTGATCGAGGGGGACAGATAACCTATCATGGGCCGGGTCAAATCGTAATGTACCCTTTGCTTAAATTAAAAATACATGATCTAGGGGTTAAATCCTTGGTGCAACACTTGGAGCAGGCGGCTATTGATGTGCTGGCTGCTCGGGGTATTAATTCTAGTCGTAAAGACGGTGCCCCGGGGGTCTATGTAAACCAAGCAAAGCTGGCAGCGCTGGGACTACGAATCCGAAGAGGAACCTCCTATCACGGTTTGAGCTTTAATGTTGGTATGGATTTGACCCCTTTCAATAATATTGACCCCTGTGGTTACCAAGGTCTTGAGGTGACTCAACTAAGGGATTTGGGTGTGAATAGTTCAGTTCAACAGATTGGTAAGGAATTGTCAGATACGTTTCTGGGCTTGATTTAATCATGTTTTCTATGGTGTTTGACCTTCTTCCGCAGTTCTTCTAGACGGTCAGGGGTTCCAATATCATACCATTCTCCATTAAGTCGTTGTCCGCGCAGCTTCTGTTCGTCGATAAGCTGTCTAAATAGTGGTGCTAGGGCAGATTTGCGGGGCTCAAGGTCGACAAAAATCTTTTTTCGATAAATCGCTATTCCACTGTAGGTTAAAGTTTCATCGCTGTTGCGCGCTACTAAAAGACCCTCTTGGTTGATAGAAAAATCTCCTTGAGGATTGTGCGGCGGGTTATTTGTCATTACTAGACTTCCATATTCGGGTATATCAGTAAGCAAGCTAGCAAAATTAAAGTCGGTCCATATGTCAGCATTTATTGCTATGAACGGGTCTGATTGAATTAATGGGAGCGCGTTTTTAATGCCACCCGCGGTTTCTAGTGCTCCTGTTTGGGATTCGTCCGAAAATCGTATTTTTACCCCAAATCTACTGCCGTCGCCCAAACGATCAATAATACTGTCTGCAAGATAGGCAACATTGACAACAATATCAATGAATCCTGATCTACTGAGTTTGAACAGATGATGTTCAATTAATGAATGCTTATCTACCTTTAGTAATGGCTTGGGTATGTCTTTGGTAAGAGGTAGCATTCTTTTGCCATGTCCAGCTGCCAATAAAATTACGGTGGTTTTTGAGGGGGACATTTTTGCTAATCCTACATTGCGACCTTTCGGAAAAATGGTAAAAACAAATCATGAAACTCGTTTATCTCTGTAATTGAGTTGGAATAGATCTCCATTACTTCTACGCAATAGTTGGCAACTCGGGGTAAATCCTTCAAGTAACTTTCTTTACCATCGCGGTATTTTAGCCGGCAAAAAATACCTAGAACTTTTAAATGTCGCTGAAAACCTGTGAGGTCATACCATTGAGTTAGTTGGTCAAAGGAAAAACTCTCATTATTCGATTTATGGTGATACTGTTTAAGCCAAGACAGTTGTCGTTGTCTTGGCCACTTGATGTAGCAGTCTTTAAAAATTGAAGCCAAGTCATAGCTTATTGGTCCAGTTACAAGATCTTGAAAATCGATCACTCCGGTATTGTTGTTTTCCGCTACCATTAAATTCCTAGAGTGAAAGTCTCTATGAACCCACACTTGCGGTTGTTCTAAGCAAGCTAGGCAAAGTCTCTCTTGAAGTAAATTCCATACGTCTATTGACTTGGTGTCTAACGATGCACCTAGGTGTCGCTCAATGAACCAATCATTAAATAGAGACATTTCTTCAACAAGTTTTGTTTTATCGTATTTTGGCGCTAAATCGGGATCACCTTGCTGGATCTTGATAAGTACATCGATAGCGCTCTGATAAAGAATATCCGGCTCCCCAGCGGATTCCAAACTAGTCAGAAAATCTACTCTGCCCAGATCTTCGAGGAGAATAAAGCCTTGCTCAATATTCTGTGCGTATATCTTAGGGACATAGACACCTTGCTTTTGTAACAGATCGGCAAAGTGCACAAAGGGGCGACAATCTTCTTTCTCGGGAGGAGCATCCATGCAAATGAATACTCGCTGTTTTGTGGTGATGCGAAAATACCGCCTAAAGCTGGCATCCGCTGAGGCGCTGGTAAGATTGAAATCTTCGTTAGGAATGATGGTTTGAAGCCAATCTTTAAGATGAATTAGGCGAGTATCCAAAAGACTATTCGATAGTTAAATACGTGGTTTAGATCCAGCTGTATTGTAGACTAGGATTTCTTAGAAAGCTGGATTAAATAACCACAATTTAAAGCGCTTGCCCAAAGGATGCTCTATAATGCAAAGCGTCTTAAAAAAAAGCAATTCCCTGGCTTAGGGTCACCAGGCTAAGAAACTGAGATAACGGTTTATGTGGTGCCGCCAGAGAAGACGAAAATAATAAATACTAATAATCATAGGTATAGTAATGCCAGCCAAACTGACTTCACTCTCCGTTGCCGTTGCACTAAGTTCAGCCATCTACTCCATTGCGCCTCAAAACGCCGAAGCAGCATGCAAAGGCATTAATTGTGTGTGCAAACCTTCGGTGCTCAATTATGCTACACCGACCCTTGAGCCAGACGAAAATGGAGATTACTTAATCGCCCTAGAGGCCGACAATGTACTTTCACAGGGAGAAAATTTAGTAGAGCTCTCGGGGAACGCAAAAGTAGAGCAAGGCCGCCAGACTATTGTCGCTGATAATCTCAAATACTATCGCGAGTCTGAGCGTGTTGTAGCGACTGGGAATGTTGAAATGATCTCTGAAAAAGGTGATTATCTTTCCAGTGAATCGGTCGACGTCATAGCACCAACCCAGATTGGCACGTTGGTTAACTCGGAGTTCAAGCTATCAAAGGGTATAAATTCGTCCGATGGCGTAGACATTGCGGAGATTGAGTCAAGAGGATCAGCGGAGTTGATAAGTCTTGAGGGCGAGGGAGTTGTTCGACTGTCGAATGCAAAATTCACGAACTGTCCAGACGGAAACGACAGCGTGATGGTCGGGGCGAGTGAGATCGAGCTAGATCGTATTGGAGGTATCGCGAGAGCCAAGGGAGCGACTGTAAGGTTTAAAGGTGTGCCCATTTTTTACGCTCCCTATTTATCATTTCCAATCAACGATCAGCGAAAAACCGGCTTTTTGACTCCGGGCTATGGTTCAGATGACGAATCTGGCAACATAATTGAGGTGCCTTGGTACTGGAATATCGCTAAGAATCAAGACGCTACGATAACGCCTCGCTACTACACCGACCGAGGTCTACAGGTTGGCTTGGAGTACAGGCATCTCTCGGAAAATTCTTCTACTCTTGTCTATGGTGAAATCTTGCCGGAAGATGACCTTTATGATGGTTTAAATGGCGAGCTCGAAACTGGCCAGCAGCGTGATATGTTGAGTATTCAGCATAGACATCAGTTTACTGATGACATTTCAGCAAGTGTGAACTACAACGATGTTTCTGATATTGACTACTTCAATGATTTTCGCAACGAGGTTAGTTATTTTAGCGCGTTGTATGTACCTAGAGATGTGCGACTCAATTACTCTCATGATTACTTTAATCTCGGCGTCAGAGCTAGCGAATATCAAATTATTGATGATCGCATAACAAACGCTCCCTACGAGAGGTTACCCTCAGTCTCTTTTAATACTCGTTTACCCGACGGACCCTATGACATCAGCTATGGAGTTGATGCAAGTTATACAAATTTCGCGTCTGACGATAGGGCGGACGAAGGTAAGCGTTTAGCAATTACGCCATACGCTGAAATTCCTTTTGAGAACGTATGGGGATATGTGAAACCAAGGCTGTCCTTTCACCATAGATCCTATTCTTTAGACAGAGCCAATGCAGATCTGGATGACAATCCGAGTTTTGATGTGCCGATCTTTAGCATTGATAGTGGTATCTATCTAGAGAAAAATACATCTTGGTTCGGCGACGAGGCGTTGCAAACTCTTGAGCCACGACTCTACTATGTGTATGCACCTGAAGAGGATCAAGAAGATGTACCACTCTTCGACACACGACAAATTTCTCTCAATAATCTGAGAAATATATTCAGAGAAACGCGTTTTTACGGGGGTGATAGAGTCGGTGACACGAATCAAGCGACGATAGGAGTAACCTCTAGAATCATTGATAGTGAAAGTGGTGATGAGCGCCTTAAGCTGAGTGTTGGTCAGCTAATTCTCTTGGACGATTTGGAGCAGAATCAGTTTGCTGGACAAGTGATCGAGAAAGGGCTGGGCGACTTGCTTGTTGAGTTGAGAACAAGGTCTAAGGGCCCATGGACAACCTACAGCTTTATTCAATACAGCCATGAAGAAGACGACGCTATACGTACGGCTCGATTTGATTTGGGCTACAGCCCCGATGACGATAATAGGAAATTACTTTCTCTCGGCTACTATTTTAGAGAGCGCGGTGACACTGATCTAGAGCAACTGACCTTTAATGCGCAGTGGCCGATCGCGGATCGGTGGCAAGTTTTTGGTTCTGGTAGATATTCATTAGAGCGATCAGAGAATATCGCATCGACGATTGGATTGGAGTACAACGGGTGTTGTTGGAAGCTTCGACTTATCGGATCAGATCGAGTGGATTCTCGACTTGTACGCACTAGCGATCCTTCTGCGGACAAAAAGCGAACATCGATCTTTTTGGAATTAGAGTTGACTTCTCTTGGACGGATTCGTACCGGTATTAGATAACAGGGACTCCCTGGTAACGGTTCTGGCGTGATGCGGAAAAATAGGCGAGTATCTTAGATTGCCATGTATTGGGTGGCTTATTCGGCTGTTATTAATGAATTTGAGTTTTAGTTAGAGTTTTTATGAATAAACCAACATATACAAAAATAGGTTCATTCGGGTTGAGCCGATTGCAGCTTTTAATTAAATGGTTATGCCGTTTCGCCGGCTTTACTAGCGTCTGTACATTGTTGGCTACACAGCTTGTTTTTGCTCAACAAGGAGCAGTCGATAAGGTGTTGGTGATAGTGAATGATGACGTCATTACTCAGTCTGAGTTTTCTTACAGACGAAACTCTGTCATAAACGATATTGTTGTTGCAGGAAAGACGGTGCCTGATGGCATTAACGAGCAGCTACTTGAGACTATGGTGTCGGAGTTAATGCAAGTTCAGGAAGCAGAGAGACGTGGGATCGACATTTCTGATGAAGAGCTGCAACAGGCATTAATCAGATTTGCCGCTCAACAAGATTTAACACTGGATCAACTTAAAGTAGAGGTGGCGAAAACTGGTCAGCCGTTTAGTGCTTTTTCAAGAAGTGTTCGTGACTCGATCACTATTTCACGCTTTGCGGATTATTACGCTCGTTCCAGGGTGGTAGTTCCAGACTACGAAATAGATGGCTGGTTGTCTGCTAATAATTTGGATAAAGACGCTGTTGAATACGAAATCGCTCAAATCTTAATTAAGGGTGGTGAAGACAAATTACAGGTGGCTGAGGAAGCGTTGGATGCCATACAACGTGGCTTGAGCTTCGAACAAGCGGTAGTGCGTTATTCTGAGGCTGCCGATGCAAACGACGGTGGAATGTTAGGTTGGCGTAGGCCAGAGCAGCTGCCATCGCTGTTTGTAAATGCGATAAAGGATATCGAAGTCGGTGCAGTTAGCGATATCTTGGAAAGTCCAAATGGTTATCATATTCTTAAGTTAGTGAATTTGAAAGGTGAGCGTTCTGAGATACTTCAGAGTAAAGTTCGTCATTTTCTGATTTCAGCTAACTCACGTATAGCTAAGGCACAGGCCATCAAAAAAGCTAATCAGTTGCGCGACAGAATAGTGGCCGGAGAACAATTTGAGACAATCGCTCGCATATTTTCTGATGACTCAGGCTCGGCTGCACTTGGTGGAGACTTGGGCTGGGTATCCCCCGGCCAAATGGTTCCTGAATTCGAAAAAACTTTCACTGAAATGGCTATAGGGCAGGTTAGCATGCCTTTTACGTCTCAGTATGGGGTTCACGTTTTAGTAGTAGAAGATAGAAGAAAGAAAAACGTTACCGAGCAAATCAAGCGCGCTCGGGCGGAAAATATTCTTAGGCGACAAAGAGCTGATCGAGAATTTAGTCAATGGGTGCGAGAGTTACAAGAAGGGGCTTACATAAAACATGTCTCTAAGCCGGCATAGTAGGTCTTTTGATACGTCTGTTAACGTCTGTTAATAACGGAGATTTCGATTAGAGAAGAATGTTACTACAGGAGATCTCGATTATAGGGTCTGTTGTGGTCTGTCAACCGCTCTTACCCGCTAACCAACGTGGTATCTATGGTTCGTTGGAAAACTGTTGAATAGTGTTATTTTAATCGATCTCGCTAAACCCAGCGCATTTACCTTTTAGATAATTATGAGCTCTTGTTAACTGTTTTTGTCTGCTCACAATAAAATGATCATCTTTTCTTAAGTAATAGGGCGATGGCTTGAAAAAAGATGATGGTAAAGCGGCATGTGTGCGCAACACCTTATCGACTGACTTTTGTTGGTTTTGTTAAATGTAACGCTTTACCTTGTTAAGGCCGGCTCCCAAGGGTTTGTCAGAAGAGACTTTGTCTTGTTACTTTAATTCCTTTGCGGCCTCGACCTGCCCCTTGCAAACTACTCCTTCGCAAACGAATTTCAGGGTTTTTGAGCGAACCTTTTCGATTTATTTTGTTAAACCTTTCAAGAAAAGTTCAACGTGTCAAGAAAACCATCGATAGTGAGTCAATTGTTTATCTACAAAAAAGGCCACGACATTGCGCGGCCTCTTTACATAATTGGGAGTCTAGTAGAATTTTATTTCGATTGTTCTAGCATGTAATCTACGGCGGCCTTGACTGTATTGTCGCTTAAATTTGCAAAACCACCTTTAGCAGGCATCGCATTTATGCCGTTGATTGCATTGCTGTAAAGGGTCTCGGTGCCTTTTTTAAGACGTTCTGCCCAGACTGCTGTATCTCCAACAATTGGGGCACCAGCAGCTCCACTGATATGGCACGCTGCGCATGGCTCATAAGCAGCCGCACCAGTGAGATCTGCTGCAACCACCGGTTCGACAGCTGCTACGGTTGTTGCAGAAAAAACTCCGATCGGAGCTAGACGCTCGGCAACCTTTTGAGTGTTTTCTTGCTCTGATTGTTCTTTTAATTTGGCGTTGACATCGCTTGATGCGAATGAAGCCAGCACCATGATGATTACCGTTAGCACAGTCATTGCTAGGATCATGATAATAAATAGACGATTAAACGTCGAGTCATTCATTTGCTCTTCACTCATTGAGACACCCTTGTTGTAGGTTTTTTGATCTTATCAATCAATAATAAATTGGTTGACCGGCAAAGGTGAGCTTGCGGTCGTTTTAAGCGGCCAAATTATAGCCCATCTCTCGATGCCTAAAAACTGTTTTAAGCCCCTTTTGATGTTGTATTGAAGCAATAATCTCTAAAATTCAGCCTCTGAATAAGGAACCAAGCACACCTCTAATAAGCCTTCTTCCAAGTGGGGAGCCGATTACTCTGGCCGCACTTTTTACTAATTCCTCTGTGGGTATCTGTCTACTCGATTGTCTTCTGGGTCTCGATGTCCCTTTTTCAAGTCTCTCGCGCTCTGCTCTTAGTGCACTTTCTTGCGCGTCTTTATCTTCTTGGGCGGCGAGTTTTTTAGCACGTTGCAGTAGCATCTCATAGGCAGACTCTCGATCGAGAGTCTGTTCGTATCTACCTCTGTATGGTGAGCGATCTATCTGTTCAGCTCGCTCGCTTGCGGTCATTGGGCCAATGCGCGATTCTGGCGGGCGAACCAACACTCTCTCAACTTGAGTGGGAATACCTTCAGCATCTAAAACGCTTACTAACGCCTCACCAACGCCTAACTGAGTGATGACCTTGCCTGTTTCTAATTTTGGGTTAGGCCGAAAAGTTTCGGCAACAGTTCGCACCGCCTTTTGGTCTTTTGGCGTAAATGCTCGAAGTGCATGTTGTATCTTTAACCCAAGTTGTCCAAGTATTTCTTCAGGCACGTCCAGCGGGCTTTGGGAAATAAAATAAATACCAACCCCTTTCGAGCGTATAAGTCTGACGACCTGTTCAATCTTTTCCACCAATACTTTAGGTGCGTCATCAAAAAGGAGGTGTGCCTCGTCGAAGAAAATAACGAATTTAGGTCTATCAGCATCGCCTACTTCAGGCAGAGATTCGAACAGTTCTGATAAGAGCCAAAGCAAAAATGTCGAATATAGTTTGGGGGATTTCTGCAGAAGGGTATTCGCATCTAAAATGTTGATTACGCCGCGCCCTGAAAAATCTCGACTCATTAAATCTTTTAGTTCAATGGCGGGTTCACCCAAGAAAAACTCGGCTCCTTGCTCTTCGAGTACGATCAATCCGCGTTGAATAGCGCCAATACTCGATGTGGAAATATTACCGTATTCTGATTTTAGATCGGCTCTGTTATCCCCCATCCAGATCAGCATGGACCTAAGGTCCTTGAGATCCAAAATTAGCATTCCTTGATCGTCTGCAATCTTAAAGCACGAGTATAGTATCCCTGTTTGTGTGTCATTCAATTCCAGTAAGTTAGCGAGTAGTAGAGGCCCGATTTCACTGACGGTAGTGCGAATAGGATGCCCTTTTTCTCCAAACATATCCCAAAATACCACCGGGCTAGGGCTGGCACTGTAGTCTGTAATGCCGATGGTCTCGATTCTCTCATCGATTTTGGGGTGAGGTTTAGCTTTCTTACCTATACCTGAGACGTCGCCTTTAACGTCAGCTAAAAACACCGGCACGCCAGCTTTAGAAAAGTTCTCGGCGAGAACTTGTAAGGTTACCGTTTTTCCAGTTCCAGTTGCTCCAGCTACCATGCCATGGCGATTGGCCATACTCGCGTCCATAAAGACGGTTTGCTCTCCATTGCCACCGATTAGTAGATGATTTTCGTCAGACATAATTATTTAAGCGAATGTTGGGTTAGTTTGCTGCTAAATTGGCGTGTGTATGTTTTTGATTTTAAGTGCTTATGAGACCCTAAACAATCAAAGTGTCTCATAGTAACGTTTCATTTAACATTTTGTTTGCTTTTTTGTTGTTAAAGCTTATGATTAGACAAAGCTCGGACGTCGTAAGCATGGGATTTGTCATAATTAAAACAATAGTTTGTCTATTTCGATTATAGAAAACTCTAAACTTTCTTCACAATTCAAAATGGGACAGTGTTGGTTAGCTCCGCACATCCAAGTCAAGGCTAAATTATTTGCGTGAGATTATATTCCTTGCTTTCAATAAGATACCAATAAAGAGGCAAAATGAGAGTAGTAATTCTTGAGGATGATAAGGATCAAGCAGACTTACTGGTAGCTTGGCTAGAAGAAGCTGGTCACCAATGCACTGTTCATAGAGATGGAAATGCCTTTATACGGGGCTATAATAAGGACTCCTATGACATTGTGCTTTTAGACTGGATGGTCCCAAGCCTGAGTGGGCTAGAGGTGCTTAAACACATGCGCTCACATTTAGATAATGTGGTGCCGGTTGTGTTTATTACTCAAAAGGATTCAGAGGAAGATGTTGTCCAAGCTCTTGAGGCTGGTGCCGATGACTATATGACCAAACCCGTTAGGCAACTAGAGACTATGGCTAGGGTCAATGCTATCGCGCGTCGTATGGGGTTTAGTGACGAGTATACTCCTGATAATTTCGACTTGCCTCCGTATCAGTTAGATTCAAAGTCTCGTCAGGTAAAATTGAATGGGCGAATCGTTGAGATGACTCAAAAAGAGTATGAGGTGACCCTGTTCTTGTTCAAAAATCTTGGTAGGGTTATCTCTAGAGGACATCTTTTAGAAATGGTGTGGGGTACGACCTCTAATCTAAATACTAGAACCGTTGATACACATATAAGCAGGTTGCGCTCGAAGCTTATGATCGAGCACCAGGAAAACTGGCGGTTAAATTCTGTGTATAGACACGGATATAGACTTGAGCAGGTTTAGTTGCTCGAATTTTCTTTGACAAATTATTATGGCCGAAACAACTAATAGTAAAAATAGTGCTGAAATTATTAACCCAGGATTGGGCGATATAGAGAAGGTACGAGATATCTTATTTGGCAAATACGTAGCCAGTTTCGAGGACCGCTTTGCTCAGCTTGAAAGTAGACTTGAAGCCGACGTTGAAACGCTCAAAGATCGCTTAACTGAAAAACTAGAACAAATGGATCAAGCGGTTAACGACTCACTACTGAAACTTGACAATCAAATTGAGAAGGAGCAAGAAAGTAGAAACAGCGAATTAAAATCTATTCAAAATACGCTTGCTGAGGCGGAGACCGCTTTGCAGCACTCTATTTCTTTAATGGAAGATCAAGCCAATCAAGATTTGGCGTCAGTTCGAGCTTCATTAGAGGAGAGTCATCAAGAATTACTTGATCAAACTTTATCGGTACAGGCTGAGCTTGTTGGTCAGCTAGAAAGCCAAAAAGAAGAATTAAAAGGCGATAAAGTGAGTCGTGATGCTTTAGCCTTGATGCTTGATGAAGTTGCAGTAAAACTACGTGGAAGTTAAAAACTAAGATGGTTTCCCCGTCTTGCTCTCAGTGCCATAGCCCTGAATTTGATGGGGGGGTTAGGTGAGTCAGTTAGACGAACTAAGGCAAATTATCATCGGTGATAATTCAGCACAGCTCACCGAGTTAAAGCAGCGAATAGAGAATGTCGAACAACGCACAAAAGACGTAGCTGAAGTTCTATCGTCTGCCATCGAAAAAGAGCTCTCCTCGCAACAAAGTGGCATTGTCGACTCACTCCAAAAACCAGTTACCCTTGGTTTAAAAAAGGCGATTAGATCTGAGCCGCAAGAATACGCTGAAATTCTGTATCCTGTTATGGCCCCCTCGATCAGGCGAGCGATTTCACAAGCCATCAGTTCAATGATGGTAACAATAAACAGAACCATTGAGTCGGCCACTACTGCACAAGGGTTGAGTCTACGTTATGAATCACTAAGAACAGGCATTCCCTATGCTGAACTGGCATTGCGCCAGACTTTACTCTACCGAGTCGAACACCTCTATTTGATTGATCAAAACACTGGTATGGCGATGACCACACTTCATGCTGATAATGCTCAGTCTCTGGATAGTGATGCTGTTAGTGCCATGTTTTCAGCAATTCAAAGTTTTATACATGATTCGTTTTCTGTAGATGAGGGAAGCCGTCTTACGGACTTAAAGGTAGGTGATCAAAATGTTTGGGTTGTTCATGGTGCCAGTGCGATGCTAGCTTGTGTAATCCGAGGTGAAGCGCCTGTCTCGTTAAGACAGGAACTATATGATGCGCTCGATATGGTTCGTACAGATTTCGCTAACGAAATAGCGGAATATGATGGAGATGCTGCAAAGTTTATGGGCGCTCGATCAATTTTGCAGCCACTCCTTCGGTCGGAGCTCAAGCAAGAAGATTCAGCCACTGAAAATAAGAAAAAAGATAAGCCTGTGGGGCCGATACTTTTTTCACTTGGAGTTTTGGCTGCACTAACTTGGTTAGTGGTTCATTGGTACGATAGTTACTCGCGATTATCGACGGTCAAGCATTTCCTTGACCAGACACCAGGTATCACGGCAAATCATGTCATTCATGACGATGGTAAAATCGTCGTTCAAGGTTTAAAGGATCCTGATGCGATTATCCCTTATCAGACTTTGAACTCATATGGCATAGCCGAGTCAGATATAAGGTTTGCCACTGTACCTGTACGCTCACTTGAGCCAGAAATGGAGTTAGCTAGGTTCACAAACGAATTTTCTTTACCAACTGGCGTATCTCTCTATAAAAAAGACGGTAAGATTTATTTAGAAGGTGATGCTCCGTATGAGTGGTTAAAGAGTAATCAGACCAGAATTCTGAATTTGGCAAGCGATAAAAGATTAAATATTAGCCGGCTAGCTGCCGACGAGCAGTCAGTAAGAGCAGCTATAAATGCGAGATATGATTCTGTCAGGATAAACTCTATGACTTCATCGATAAAAACTGAGCACTCCAAAATGGGTGTTGTTAATATTGAACTCGAAGTTTCTTCTAAGGAGTTCGCTTCTTTGGTGTCATCTTTTTCGGGCATACCGTGGGTGAAAATCGAAGCAAATATCAAATAGGCGTTTTGTCTACTTTAATCATTAAAATAAACATGATAAAGAAAAAAGTGTGTATGGTCGGAGAGTTTTCGGTAGGGAAAACCAGCCTAACGCAAAAATTTGTAAACAATGTATTCTCAGAAACATATCTGACCACAATCGGCGTTAAGATCGACACGGTTCAAATTGAAGACACCAAATTAGTTATCTGGGATATCGCTGGCAGGGATTCTCTTTCTCCCATTAACGCCAGTTACCTAGTGGGTGCGGCAGGAGTTGTATTGGTTGCTGATGGCACGAGACTCCAAACAGTGGAAAGTATCTCGGAAATTTGGTCTACCGTGCGGGAGAAGATTGGTGAGGTCCCTTGTGTAGTCGCCCTGAATAAAGCCGATCTTGAAGACTGGTGCGTTGACAATACAACGATTGAGAGCCTTCGAGATCGCGGCTGGGATGTGTTTGAAACCAGCGCAAAGGATGGGGTAATGGTAGAATCTTTATTCCATAAAATAGTGGAGAAAACTAAAGAATAAAGGGTAACAGTAAAGGCTTTTCGACTCATGCTGAGTTGAATTACTGCAAAAAAATAAATTGCTTACATCAAACAGCACAATTCAAAAGATTATTAGTCGGCAACTGGCTGATAAATTACATTTGGCATACTTCTCTGTCGATCAGCATATGCGGGTATGTGAATCCTCAAGTAATATCAAGGATTATGGCTTTCCTGAATTGCAACCGGGGCAGGTCATAGATGACGCGATTGATTTCATGATTGGCATGGACGTTAATACGAAACTAGATCTTCCATTCGTAGCCAGCCCAAATGGTATGTCAATTTCAGTTAGTTTGGTTCCTTGTGGAGACAATCTTACAGTTTTGATATCAGATGTTTCGGATACAACCGAGCAAAGAAGGAAGTTACAGCAAGCCGCCAATGAGAATGAGTTATTGGTTGAGCGGCAGAAAAAGCTGATGGCTGAATTAGAGAGAGCATCACGGAAGCTTGAGCAAAAAAACAGGCAGCTTGAAGAAGCCTCTCGGTTGCAAACCAGCTTTTTATCAGGCGTGTCACATGAATTTAGAACACCTCTAACCTCAATAATAGGTTACACCAACTTAGTGCTAAACAATCTTCAAAAGACAGGAGATGAACAAAAAGGACTCGCCGATTGTAACAATGATTATCTAAGTGCTGTTCAGCGTTCGAGCAAGCATCTTATGTCGCTGGTAGAAAATTTGCTTGATCACGGCAAGTTAGACTCTGATGAGATAGTACTTAAACCCAAGCCCAACTCTCTCAAACAGCTTATAGATGATGTGGAATTAGTTCTACGACCCTTGAGTGAAACAAAGGGAATTGAATTCAACGTCATTCCTCCTTACAACGAAACGGCGACAGTAATGGTAGACGATAGTCGTTTACGTCAGTGCCTGATTAACCTAATAGGCAACGCGATAAAGTTTACAGATCAGGGGTCTGTTACTGTGGATTTTAACTACGCGAATGACACTTTGCAGGTTTCGATTTTAGATACCGGCATTGGTATAAGTGAAGAGGATATGAATAAAATAAGGCTACCGTTTTATCAGGCTTCGGGTACTGGCAAAATAGGGACTGGGCTTGGTCTCACTATTACCGAACGCATCATTAACATGATGGGAGGAGCGTTGGATATTTTTTCCGAGCTAGGTGAGGGAACGCTAGTTAAATTTAATGTGCACGCCTCTGATCTTGGATCATTGGATTTAGACTCGGCCACTAGGGAGTTGATTAAAACTAAATCCCTCGATATTTTGTTAGCAGAAGATGACCCATTTATCGCAGATCTTATGATTTTGATGCTTAAAGATTGGAATATTGATGTCACTCATGTTGTCAACGGAGCGCTCGCTGTAGAAGCCGTCCAAAGCCATAACTTCGATCTCATAATAATGGATATTCACATGCCAGTAATGTCGGGTTACGAAGCTGTTTTAGAGTTGAATAGAATTGGCTCGACTATTCCGGTAATTGTAATGAGTGCATCTGCGGTTGAAGCCGACCAAAAGCGGGCGGCTGAGCTAGGTTGCTCTGCTTACTTAACAAAGCCAGTTGATGTCCAAGAGATCATTGAAACGGCTGACATATTGCTTTCGCAATAAATAATGAGTAAGGAGTTTGAGATGACTGAAGATTCGCCACAGATACAACAGTTAAAGGTACGATACAGACAGAGCTTTCCAGAAAAGCTCGCAATTATTCGGAAGGCCCGCTCTGAGCTTTTACAAGAGAACAACATTACATTTGCTAGGGAAGAGCTTCACAAGCTAGCCGGTTCCTCTGGTATGTATGGGTATAGTGAGTTGGCGGCCAATTGCAGAAGTGCCATGGAAAAGTTAGATACCAGAGATTCGCTGAGTTCGCTCGAGGCTATCGATGCAGTGATCAAGCAACTAGACTCAAAAATTTAAAACATATTATATTTTCATGAGGTTTTGCCATGCGTTGGAGAGGTCGTAGACAGAGCACAAACGTAGAGGATCGAAGGGGACAGCGAATGATGCGCGGTAAGCGCAAAGCCAGCGGTGGAGTTATGTTGGTGCTAATTCTTGTAGGTTTGTTTTTTGGAGAAGACGTACAGCGGGCTCTATCATTGGTCATCGATACTAACGAACAGGTTCAGCAAGTGCCGACACGCTCGAAATCAGTCAATGATCAAAATGTCGCTTTTGTTAAGACTATATTGGCGGAAACTGAAGATACCTGGAGTCAGATCTTTGCTCAATCAGGTTCAACATATCAAGCTCCGGTGTTAGTACTCTATGATGGTAGAACACCGACAGCGTGTGGCATGGGGCAAGCGGCTTCAGGACCGTTTTATTGTCCGGGCGATTATAAGATCTATATAGATTTGAGTTTTATGGGTGAGTTAAAACGCATGGGAGCGCCAGGTGATTTTGCTTTTGCCTACGTGATCGCTCATGAAGTGGGTCACCACGTGCAAAATATTATCGGTATTGCAAAAGATGTAAGACAAAAACAGTCGCGCTCTAATAAAGCAGTCGCAAATGCACTCTCAGTAAACATGGAACTACAAGCCGACTGCTTAGGGGGTATCTGGATTAATCATACTGAAAAACGCGGTGCTATTTTAGAACGTGGTGATATTGAAGAGGGCTTCGCTGCCGCCGCCGTGGGTGATGACACCATTATGAAACGAGCTGGCATGGCACCGCGCCGAGAAAATTTTACGCATGGTAGCTCAAGGGAGCGGATGTACTGGTTTAAACAGGGCATGGAGTCTGGATCAATTAGCGCCTGCCAAACATTTAGTTGAAGGGCTTTTGTCTCAGGCGGATATTTCCCACACGCGTGCGGGTACAACTTAAGTGCGTCGAAGCATTAATTTTCTAATCCCAAGTTATATGGCTGCTCTTTATTTACTTCCAAGTCCACACCCGATTCAGTTTTTAAACCGTTAGATAGATTATCAAATCGCAACGATGCTAGGGCATATTTATAATCTTCAGACGCATTAATAATTGAGCCAACGTTTTTTCCATCATTGTCTATTACTTTTTCACCGATCCTGATTAAACTTGCCCTTGGCCGGTCTCCTTGTTTGGTGCAAACGAAACCGCGCTGTTTGAGCTTTCCAAGATACTTCATTCGCGCAATGATTTCTTGGCCTGTATAACATCCTTTTTTGAAATTTATACCGTTTAAAATATCCAAATTAATCATTTGGGGTATAAAGGCCTCATAAGTTTCCTCAGTTACTCTGGGTAAGCCTTCACTAATATCCGCTTGCAGCCAGCGAGTGAGGTCAAAAGGAGTTTGAGCCTCTTCTGGAGTTATGAGTAATTCCCTGTTTCCAAATCCTAATCTGTATGTATTCTGTGCATTGGATTGGTGATAAAGCGGGTTTGCTACCGTAAGTTCAAACTTCGCTGATATATTTGAGTTTATCTCCTCAATAATTACTTTGCTCCTCAATACATACATTTTTAGACGCTTCAGAACAGCCTGAGCTATGGCAGACTCAATCAGCAGATATATCACATCAGCGTCTGCCCAAATAGTAAATACTGCCATCGCTCGTCCTTTCGGATTGCAATAAGCAGAATACTGCCATGAGTTTTCTAAAAGGTTGATGTCATTTGTCAACTGGCCTTGTAAAAAGGGCTTTGCATCCTCTCCAGTGATTTTGACTAGTTGTAAATGTGACGCAGACTCTGGGTTCATGATCATCGATGTCAATTATGGGTTTCATCGCGCATGCTATCATTCCGATGGAAAAACACGAAGCCTTATCTATCGGTTAATTCACCAAAAAGAAGTAAAGAGAGTAATAAAGATTATGAGCAGAAATACATCCCACGAAGCAGACAAAATGGCTAACGCCAATCTCGATAACAAGAGTAGAGAGACTGACAATAGCAAGCTTGCAGACGATCATGGGAAAGCAACGCAAATTCCAATTGGTAAGGAAACCAAAGAAATCGGAGGGCCGAAAGGTCCCGAGCCAACTCGATATGGAGATTGGGAGTCGAAGGGGCGCTGTTATGATTTTTAGGGTTAGCAAATCCCAGTGTTGACATGAGGATTTTAGCCTTCTTTGACTCTATATGAGAACAGTTCTTAACTGGAGTAGAGAAGAGCAATAAATCATGTAAATAAACAGTATTTTTTCCCCAGAACATGCAACTAGCTGACCTTGTTTAGGGTAAAATGCCGCCAGCTTGAGCTCGACGATTTCAAGAGCTCTCGCTTGCAGATAAATTCTATCCACGATTCACACATTGAGTATTTAGGGTATGCAAAAAGAGAGACCTTTATCCCCGCACCTGCAGGTTTACAGACCGCAAATGACATCGATGCTGTCGATTATGCATCGAGGCACCGGTGTGTTTTTAGCCTTTGGTACACCCCTATTAGTTTATTGGCTGGTCAAGTTGGCTGCGGGCCCACTGGCTTACGCTGAACTGCAACAGAGCTTGTCGCACTGGTTCCCACAGCTGATATTAGTTGGCTGGTCCTTCGCACTTTTCTATCACTTAGCAAACGGTATTCGTCACTTGTTTTGGGATATTGGTAAAGGATTTGAATTGGAAGATTTACATCGCTCGGGCTACATGGTCCTCACCACGGCGGTTGTTTTAACTACGATAACGGTGTTTTTTGCACTCAATGGAGGTGCATCATGAACCTCAGAAGTCCTCGATCAGTCGCTGTGGGTTTAGGTTCGGCTAAACACGGTTTTTCTCACTGGTGGTGGCAAAGGGTGACCGCGGTTGCGCTGATACCTCTGACTCTATGGTTCGTATACTCAATCGTTCTCTTGATGAACAATGACTACGATCAAGCAACCACGTGGTTAGCTTCGCCAGTGAACGCAACTCTGATGCTGGTTTTTGTTTTCGCGGTGCTTTTTCACGCGCAAACTGGCCTTCAAGTCGTCATTGAAGACTATATCCACACCAAATGGATCAATCTAACTTTATTGCTCGTTGTTAAATTTGCTGCCGTTATCATGGCTGTTTTAGCGACGATTTCTGTCTTACAAGTTGCTTTAGGAGGCTAATGCAGTGAAAGGCGATTACAAAATAATTGACCACTCATTTGATGTTGTAGTGGTAGGCGCCGGTGGCGCCGGTCTCAGGGCCACCTTTGGTATGGCTGCAGCTGGTTTATCAACGGCTTGTCTTACCAAAGTATTTCCTACTCGATCTCATACAGTAGCTGCGCAGGGCGGAATGTCCGCAGCACTCGGCAATATGGGTGAAGATGACTGGCGTTTTCACATGTACGACACTGTGAAGGGTTCTGATTGGCTCGGTGACCAAGATGCTATTGAGTACATGTGCCGCAACGCACCTGCTGCAGTCTATGAACTAGAGCATTATGGAGTACCATTTTCGCGGACGGAAGAGGGCAAGATCTATCAGCGTGCCTTTGGCGGTATGACCACCCATTATGGTGAAGGTCAGGCGATGCGTACCTGCGCTGCGGCAGATAGAACCGGTCACGCCATTTTGCATACTCTATATCAGCAGGCTTTGAAGCACGATGCTCAATTCTTTATCGAATTTTTTGCATTAGATTTGATAATGGAAGAAGGCGAATGTCGTGGCGTTATCGCGATCGATATGGCTACTGGTATCATCCATCGCTATCGTGCTAAGCAGGTAGTTCTCGCCACGGGTGGTTATGGACGTGCTTATTTTTCTGCGACTTCAGCACACACCTGCACTGGCGACGGTAATGCGATGGTCTTGCGTGCTGGCTTGCCGCTTCAGGATATGGAATTTGTACAATTCCACCCGACTGGTATTTACGGGTCTGGGTGTTTAATCACCGAGGGTGCCCGAGGCGAGGGTGGATACCTTACTAACTCTGAAGGCGAGAGATTCATGGAGCGTTATGCTCCAAATGCTAAAGATTTGGCATCCAGAGATGTTGTTTCTCGCTCAATGACCATCGAAATAAATGAGGGTCGTGGTGTAGGCGAAGATGGTGATCACATTCACCTTCATTTGGAGCACCTTGGTGCAGAATTACTAGAAGAGCGTTTGCCTGGTATTTCTGAGTCGGCAAAAATATTTGCTGGCGTAGACGTCACCAAGGAACCTATCCCAGTGCTTCCAACTGTTCACTACAACATGGGTGGTATTCCGACCAATTACCATGGTGAAGTGGTTACTTTAAAAGACGGTAATCCTGACAGTGTAGTGCCGGGTTTGATGGCGATTGGCGAAGCTGCTTGTGTATCGGTACACGGTGCTAACCGACTTGGCTCAAATTCTTTGTTAGATCTGATCGTGTTTGGTCGTGCAGCAGCCCTAAGAGCGAAAGACACCGTTGATCCAAGCGACCCGATCCCAAGTATATCTGATAATGCCGGTGAAGAAACGCTGGAACGTCTAGATCAACTACGCTATGCGGACGGTTCAAGGACTACCGCTGAGATCAGACTTGAAATGCAACGCTCGATGCAAGCTCATTGTGCTGTATTCCGTACTGGCGAGTCGATGAACGAGGGTGTAGGAAAACTAGCAGCCACAGCAGCTTCCTTTGGCGACGTTAAAACAAGCGATCGAGGTTTGATTTGGAATACCGATCTAATCGAGACGCTTGAACTTGAAAATTTATTGAGTCAAGCCGTTGTAACAATGAATTCGGCGGCAAATCGTGACGAAAGTCGTGGCGCCCATGCTCGAGATGATATCGAAGATCGTGATGACGAGAACTGGATGAAGCATACCCTGACTTGGTGTGATGACAAGCACAATACCAATATTGATTATCGCCCAGTTCATGACTACACGATGACTGATGACGTTGAATACGTAAAACCAAAACCCCGCGTTTATTAAGGTTTGGGAGAATAGATATGGCAGAATTTAGCTTACCAAAGAATTCCAAGGTAAAAAAAGGAAAACATTTCGCGGCACCAGATGGTGCTAAGAATGTTCGCACATTCAGTGTTTATCGTTGGTCCCCTGATGATGATCAGAACCCCCACGTTGATACATACGATGTGGACATGGACAATTGCGGTCCAATGGTTCTTGACGCTTTAATCAAAATAAAAAATGAGATTGATCCGACCTTAACCTTCCGTCGTTCTTGCCGTGAGGGTATATGTGGCTCATGCGCAATGAATATTGATGGCACCAACACACTGGCGTGTACAAAATCGATTGAAGAATGCGCTGGCGGTAAGAAAGATGTAAAGATCTATCCTTTGCCTCACATGTCGGTAGTCAAAGACTTAGTCCCCGATATGACTCATTTCTACGCTCAATATGCTTCAGTTGAGCCTTGGCTAAAGACAAAAACACCGGTATCACAATCGGCTGAACGTCTCCAGTCAAAAGAAGACCGAGAAAAACTCGACGGACTTTACGAGTGCATATTGTGTGCGTGTTGTTCAACTTCATGCCCTAGCTACTGGTGGAATAGTGATAAATATTTAGGTCCAGCGATCTTGCTTCAGTCTTATCGTTGGTTGGCGGATAGTCGTGATGAAGCCAAGGGCGAACGATTAGATGCACTGGAAGACCCATTCAAGTTATATCGTTGTCATACCATTATGAACTGCACCAACACCTGCCCAAAAGGTTTGAATCCAGGTAAAGCGATTGGCGAGATTAAAAAGATGATCGCTGAACGTTCGCTATAGATCCAGACTCGGTAGACTGATTTTAGGGAGGATACGCCAATGTTGTCTGAAAGCCAGCTTCATTGGCGTTGCCGAAGAGGTGTTAGAGAATTAGATGTTCTTTTCACTAGATTCGTGCAGGACCACTATCATGGCTTATCGCTAGATACCCAAGCTACTTTTCAAGAACTATTGGAGGTTCAAGATCCAGTAATAATGGATTGGTTATTTGGAAAATACGAGCCCGAGGAACCTAGCATGCGAGATTTAATCGCTTTCCTTAAAGAGATTTCAGGTCTCTAAAACCTAGCGATTGAGAACAAAATATTTCTCTGTTTTTGATCTCACAAAGCCAAGGTCTTTCTATTGCTAAAATCCAATTTGGCTCTAGATTACAGCTGCAAGGAAAATTGGGTTCAATTCGTTACCCGAAGCCAAACTTGTCTGTATTTAACTCCGTCTCTGATTTGGGTTTTGTATCATTCTTATATTTCTTCCCCAAGGTAAATTCATTTTCTGGATTACACATTGTTTACAATAGTCTCCTCGCTAAACAAATTTGCCATATACCCTTGAAATCTGGATCCAAACATAAATGCTGTGAGATGTGTGGAAGTCCGTTCAACATAACATTCCACCATCTTATCCCAAAGACTTGTCACAAAAATAAGTGGTTCAAAAAAAATTTTTCTCTCGATGATATGCGCAAGAGGGGTATTTTCGTGTGTCGAAAGTGTCATTCTTTCATTCACAAAAAGTTTTCAGAAAAGTATTTGGGGCGAGAGCTTAACACTTTACAAAAACTGCTTGCCAACGAAGATTTGGCTAAGTACGTGAATTGGGCTAAAAAAAATCATTAACTATCAAAAATCACAGGGATTAGTATCGATCTAAGCGCTTCTAAGTTCTAAAAAAGCCCTTTAAAAGCAGTTGTTGAATGAGATCACACGTTTATCTGAGGATTAAGCGGATCAGTATTTCGAAAATATCAAGGGTGCTCAAATGCGAGCTGGAAGTGGTTTGGTTAATAGTGAAAGAGCGCTGTATATATTATCCTAATAAAGTTGACTTTGAGTCCTGCTGAGCGGTGTAGTAAAGCATCTAGTAGGTGTCAAATCCGTAGCTTAAGTGTAAGCGGCTGGCTAGTTAGATGATAAAATGCACTTGAGATTTAGTCGACTGCGATGATGTCTCGATAGGCTAGTACTCATACATAGTGATCGGTGACAAGATGCTTTCTTCGTCTCTGCGTTAAATTGAGTGTTGATTGAGAGTCGATCTACCATTTAAAGGCTAGGAACAAACAAGGCCTTTAAAAGCTTATAAAAAATATTTGTTGTGTCACAGTTAGTTTTATGAAATCCATAATAAGAAAGTTGTTCGCTCCCTTACTTGCCAACTTGGAGTCTGGCGACGGCGAGTTTTTATATAAAAGGTCGCATAGAATTATTTTGCTTATCATTGGGGCCCTGTTTTTCTCACTTGCGACGGGTGTAGGTGCCGTAGGCATCTATTTTGAACAATTTGGCGCATTGATCCCTTGCGTTATTTTTGCAGCAGTAGGATTAGTGAGTCTAGTTGTGGGCAGTGTTGGTAGCGATAGAGCAGTGGCTAAGTTATGGAGTAGTCGATAGGAAAAGCATCATATAGGCATCATAAATTCGACTAGGCTATTAGTCTATGATTTGGAATAACGGTATTTTCGATTCAATTATTGATAAGCCCTTAAAAATAAAGGGGGCTTTTATATTCTTGAGCTACCTGATGCGATCAATGCGCTAGAATGAATTTGTTCATAATTTCCTTTGTTTATGGCCTTTTGATATTTTAGATGTCGTTGGTAAAGTAGATAAAGTTACTTTTTCGAAGATTGAATTTATTCTCTAACCTAGACTCTTTTTCTATGAGTCAAAACGAGTGCTTGATAAAATTCAGTGGGTTTTGATTGCCTAGTATCGTTGATTACAAGGAGAAACCACCAAGGATATATTGCTCTAATAGCTTAACCATTTTTTCGGTTGATTTAGGAGCACATGCGTCACCAGCCAATACGTGCTGAGCTGGATCTTCAGAGGTTTCAAATCGATAGGCGGAAACGATATCTGGACTATATTGCCCCATTGTGCTTTCTATTTTTTCTACATCGATGACCTGATCTCTAGGCGAGTAAACAAAAAGCTGAGGTATCTTAATTTTTGATTTCTCTATATCACCGACTTCTTTGACTAACCTCAACATTGGAATCACAGCTTCAATTGGATACCGCTCAGTCCAATAGCGAGCGTGTTTCTCATTTAGAGGTGTGAAGCTTCGATAGTCACCACTGATCCATTTTGCTAGCGTAATACCACCGGGCCATAATAAGATAGAAGCAGAGCTACTTTTTACACCGAAGTTTGGTGAAATCATAATATTTGCTACTACATTTTTGATAACGGATTCGCCCTGTAGCCAAGTTGCGAGGGTGCCACCGGTTGATACGCTGATCAAAATAATCTTTTTACCCATTTGTTTGGCGATGCTATATGACTCCAACGCGTCTTGTTTCCAGGCATCAACGGTTGCGTCAGCCATCGCGTCGTCGGAGCGACCGTGACCGGTTAAACGGGTATAGAATACATTGGCACCAATCTTATCAGCGAGTAACTCGGTAGTAGGGCTGAGTTCCATTCTGGATGCAGAGAAGCCGTGGATGTATATGATTACATAGTCTGATTTTCTAATAGTGTTACCATGCCAACGTATGTATTTTTCGGTACTTGCTACGATGTCGGTATATTTTGATTCGCCTTTGGCAACACTTTCTTCCAGCAAAACAAGCTTATCATTCGGTGTGGCGATAAGGGGTATCGAGACAATCGTTAGAAAACAAAGCAGTCTTAACATGTTTGGATCTTAGTGTGTTTTATGTTTATGGATAGTGCTGTAGCAAAAGCAGGTCAAGCACGAGCCAAAATTAGTAATTTTTCGGAATATTGTGGTCAGATTTAAGCGTGAGCAGGACAGCTAAGCAGGCTAAAGTAACATAATTAACAGGTGTGGATTCTTCCCGCTCTAGAGTGTAGATGCCTTGTCAGTGCCGCCTCAGCAACATCAGAGATGTTTTAGTTTAGAGTCAAAACTCAACTTGTCAGAAAATAGTATTGACTCCGTGGTTTGTCAATATGGTTCATCTATAACCAACTTCTCGGGCAGATTGTGTATTTTAAGGAGAGCGTATTAAAGCAGCCGATGATGCAGGTGAACTTGATCGGCCAATTTATTTACCTATGCTGGTTCTGATATTAAGGCATGTGTAAAGGAAGCAGTTGTTAATCTAAACAACAAAGTCATCCAACTCTTTTAATTTGTTTGTTATTTATCGCTTCAAAAAAACGGATTACTGATCGTTCGATCTAAGGTTGCGCGATGTGACGACTAAATAGCCTAAGGCCGTAACAGATTCTCTAAGACGCTTTGGTAAACTTTTGAGAGCAAGTTGGGCACACTTGCATCTACGCACTCGTTTACCTTGTGGATGGTTGCGTTTACCGGTCCTAGTTCCACGACTTGTGCACCGGTAGGAGCGATAAATCGCCCGTCTGATGTCCCGCCGCTTGTTGAGAGTTCAGGCGTAATTGTAAGTTCTGATTCGATTGCCTTTATGCATGCATCGACTAATTGTCCCTTTTCGGTTAAAAATGGTAGGCCGTTTAAAGTCCATTTGCAGTCGAATTTGATATCTAATGCTTCAACAGTCGAGTTTACCTTCGCGACGATACTGTCGTAATCAATCTCTGTTGAGTGTCTTAGGTTAAATACTATTTGTACGTCTCCTGGAATGACGTTGGTTGCGCCAGTTCCACCATTAATGTTGGATATCTGAAAGGTTGTTGGCGGGAAGTAATCGTTGCCCTGATCCCATTCTATTGTTTTTAGCGCGGTTATTACATCGCTCGCGTGATGTATGGGGTTATCAGCGAGATGGGGGTAGGCAACATGACCTTGAACTCCATAAAGCGTCATAACGCATCCTACGGAGCCTCTGCGACCGTTTTTGATAATGTCTCCCATTTGATTAGTTGAGCTGGGCTCGCCAACTAGACAGTAATCAATTTTTTCGCCACGCTTTTCAAGCGTTTCAACAACTTTTACTGTTCCACAAGTGGCTGGTCCCTCTTCATCAGAGGTAATTAACAGCGCAATTGAGCCTTTGTGATCTGGATGCTTTTCAATAAACCTCTCAATACTGGTGACAAAGGCCGCTAACGACGTCTTCATGTCCGCTGCACCGCGCCCATAAAGCATGCCATCTTTAATCACTGGCTCGAATGGGTTCGTATCCCAATGGGTTAGCTTACCCGATGGAACCACATCAGTATGACCAGCAAAGGCAAAGCAAGGCGATGTTGTGCCGCGGCGCGCCCAAATGTTTTTGACCTTGCCGTTCTCATCCGAGAAATTCATTTCCTCAATCGAAAACCCGTATTTTCGAAGACGCTCGGCAATCAGTTCCTGGCAGCCTGCGTCTTCAGGTGTAACCGATTGTGCTGATATGAGCTGTTTCGTCAATTCTAAGGTAAGGTCTGACATAATATTTGCTGTAACAAAGAAAAATTAGTTTTATAAAAACATTTTCGTCAAAGAGTTAACATACAGAAATTAGTCGACCCTTAGTAGTTCGTTTAAGCCGGTTTTGCTGCGGGTCTTTTCATCAACCTTTTTAACAATAACTGCACAGTACAAACTGTGCGTGCCGCATTTGCTTGGCAGAGAGCCAGATACGACAACAGATCTTGCTGGAATTCGTCCGTAGCTAATTTCACCCGTCTCTCGATCTAAGATCTTGGTGCTCTGACCTATATATACACCCATTGAAATAACGGAGCCTTCCTCTACAACTACACCTTCAACAATTTCTGATCGGGCACCGATAAAACAGTTATCTTCGATTATTACAGGACCAGCTTGCAGAGGTTCTAAAACTCCACCAATCCCTACGCCACCCGATAAATGCACGTTTTTACCAATTTGAGCACATGAACCTACAGTTGCCCAGGTATCCACCATAGAGCCTGAATCGACATAAGCACCGATATTCACATAACTTGGCATTAATACAACTCCCGGCGCAATAAATGAGCCTTGTCGAACTGCCGCTGGTGGAACTACTCTGAAAGCGTCTTGTTTGAAGCGCTCGTTATCATAGGATGCGAATTTGGATGGCACTTTATCGAAGTAATTTGTTTCGCCGCCCGCCATTAATTCATTGTCACGCATAGCAAAAGACAATAGTACAGCCTTCTTTAACCACTGGTTTACTACCCACTCTCCATCAATCTTTTCTGCTACTCTTGCTGCTCCTCGATCTAGTAAATCAATTGCTGTCTCCACCGATGTTTTTAATTCGGGTGCAACCGTTGAGGGTGAGATACGGGAGCGATTTTCGAACGCTTCCTCGATGATAGCTTGTAGTTCCGCAGACATTGTGGCTCCTAAAAATCTTGGGGCAAATTTGATTGACTGTTAATTCCAATACTGGGCCTGATGACCCTGTTATTGGCGTCCGAGATTATCCAATAATGTGTTGTTGAGCGCCATGAAATTGTCGAGATATCTTCCAAATTAACGCCTTTAAGCCGATTTTTGTTTGGCTGGTCGCTTGTCTAGCGAGGAAACTATTTGACGTTCAAGCTTTTCTAATAATTTCTCGTCAGTAACCGGTGTGTGATCCCCATGCCTTATGTAAAATATATCCTCCGCCCGCTCCCCAAACGTAGCGATTCGAGCGCTGAGCAAGATCATGTTGTGTTCTCTCAATATGAGCGCTACATTATGCAATAGTCCAGGTTGATCTTGTGCGATGACCTCCATGGTAGTGTAGCTAACATGGTGAAATAAAAAATTAACTCGGGGTTTAATAGGGAAATGCTTCAGGGCTCTTGATGTATTACTCCGGGATATAGGTTTGAGAGTATGGCGTATAAGAATTAACTCTTGCAGTTTTCTTTCAAGATGTTTCATGTACTCTTTTTGAGTAGCAACCTCGTTTTCAGGCGCAACAGCATTGAACGTGTATAGTGCAAATCCATTGTTGGTAAGTTGTAGTCGTGCCTCGATAATATTCAACTCAAGAGAATCAAATGCGCCAGTTACTTGGGTAAGAAGATCATTAGTTTCTGGCGCGAATATGAAAAACATATTGGCTTGTAAACGCTCACTAAATCTAACTGACACAAGAGGAGTATTGATCGCGGGTGTTTTTAATAAACTACCAGCATGCCACGCAATGTAATAGGGTTCGTTACGAATGAAATAGTCTTTGGGTAACGTCCCCCAAAATTGTTGTAGTTGCTTTTCTTGTATATGCTGTTCACTTATTTGTTCGCGCAGGAGCTCAATTGCTGCGGTCTTGTCTTCCTGCACGTGTTCTGCCGCGTTGATTGGCTCAGCAACTCCTTGTCGCAACACAGTTCTTGTCGCGGTGTACAAATCCAGCAATAATTGTCCCTTCCAGGCATTCCATACTTTAGGGCTTGTGCCTCGTATATCGGCTAGAGTAAGCAAATAAAGATTATCTAGATGCTCTTGATCCCCAACTATTTCAGCAAACTCTTTAATGACTTCGGGATCCGATGTGTCCCGTCGCTGAGAAAAGTGCGACATACGCAAATGGTTTAAAACTAACCATCCGACCAGTTGAGCATCATAATTGCTCATGCCATGATCTATGCAGAAATTGTATGCATCTGGCTCACCCAACTCAGAGTGATCCCCACCGCGACCTTTGGCAATATCATGAAATAAGGCCCCCAGAAATAAACGTTCTGGTTTGTAAAGGCCGGCCAATAATTTGCTTGCTACCGGGAACTCATCAGGGTATTTGCGTAGCCTCGTTAAATTTTCCATTACCTTGAGGGTGTGGCCATCGACAGTATATACATGGAACAAGTCATGTTGCATCTGTCCAACAATAGCTCCAAAGGTGGGTAAGTAAGCACCCAATAGGCCATATGCATTCATTCTTACCAAGGCATTAGTCAGACCGATACCTTCGTGCTTAAACATTTTTAAAAACAGGCGTTTAGGCTCCTCTGAATTCCTAAAGCTGGTGTTGATCTGATCAAGATTTGCTCTTATGGCTCGTATAGTATCGGGATGAATTCCTGTGATCTTATGATCTTGCATTAGGGTAAAAAGCATGATCATTTGCTCAGGATGCTTTTTAAAAAGCTGTGGATCTCGCTGTTCGATCAGTTTATTTCTAAGAACAAAATTTTGATCGATATTGCGACCAACCGCGAGTTTAAAACGTTTGCTATTCGAAATACGATAATTAGCGATCAATAACTCGTTCAAATAAATCACGTCTTTTGCGGTGCGATAAAAACGTTTCATTAACTGCTCTACTGCAAGATGAGCTTTAGTATCTTGATAGCCGAATTCAGTTGCGAGTTGTCTTTGTGTGTCGAACAATAGGCGATCTTCATGTCTATTAGTGATCAGATGAAGGCCTACCCGCATTTTCCAAAGAATGTTGCGTGCCCTAATGAGTATTCTGTATTCTGCTTCGTTGATTAGACCTTGTTGACTCATCTCTTTAAAAGATCTAACACCGTAATGACGATTGTAGACCCAGAGTATGGTTTGTAAGTCGCGAAGACCTCCAGGGCTTTCCTTCAAATTCGGCTCGAGTGAATATGCTGTATCTTGATACTGTCTATGACGTGCTCGCTGCTCATCAACCTTACCATTGAAAAATACTGTTGGAGCCCAGGTTCTAGCACTACGAATTTTTGCATCTAGCGTTGAAAAATTACTTTTCGAGCCGCACAGATGCCTTGCCTCGATCAGGTTGGTCATAATTGTAATATCGCCGCGAGCTTCCTTGATGCAGTCTTTTACTGATCTGACACTGTGACCGATCTCAAGGCCAATATCCCACAGGAAGCGAATAAAGTGCTCTGCGAACTCCTTAGCATGATCATAGTCTGTATTGGCTAAGAGTATTAGCAGATCAACATCAGACTTGGGATGTAGTTCTCGACGTCCATATCCGCCAACAGCGACCAGCTCTAATTCTAGGCCCTCAGCAAGTGGACTAAAGTGATCCCAGATAATAGTGATTAGCTCATCAATCATCCAGGTGTATTTCTTAACTAGCTCGGCGGATGACACGCCTTCGTTTTGATGCGTTTGTAGCAGTTCTAGGGCGCTTTTAATCTTGTTCTTGAAAGGCGCTATAGGTAGTGCCTTATCTGAGTCCCTTAAGACCTCTTTTTTAAATATTGAAGGGTTTAGTAGTTTGCTTTTGGCAAAATGCATAGCTGATCAAATGCCCAGAAGAAATGTTATTTAAGCGAATGATTAAGGGTGAACCGCACCCTCTGAATTGGTCAGAATTTCGTAGCCTTCAGCGGTGACTAATATCGTATGCTCCCATTGCGCAGATAGCGAATGATCCCGAGTCACTACCGTCCAATTGTCTGATAGCAGCCTTGTTTCTTTGCGTCCCGCATTAATCATTGGTTCGATCGTGAAAGTCATTCCCTCCAGCAGTTCCATGCCTGTGTTTGGGCGACCGTAATGCAGCACTTGCGGTTCCTCGTGAAAAACTTTACCAATTCCATGCCCGCAATATTCTCTCACCACTGAAAAATTATTACTTTCAGTGTGTTTCTGGATGGCATGGCCAATATCTCCGAGGCGTATACCGGGCTTGACCATATCTATGCCAATCAACATTGCTGCCTTGGCAACCTCAGAGAGTCGCTTAGCCAATATACTCGGTTTTCCAACGTAGTACATGCGGCTGTTGTCTCCATGATAGCCATCTTTAATTACGGTGACGTCGATATTGATAATGTCGCCTTTTTTAAGCTTCTTTTGCCCAGGTATACCGTGGCAAATTACATGATTAACGGAGGTGCATATGGATTTCGGAAATCCGCGATAATTGAGCGGAGCAGGAATCCCTCCTTGCACATTGACTATATAGTCATGGCATATGGTATTTAGTTCGTCTGTGGTGACACCAGCGACAACGTGCTCTTCAATCATATCCAGAACCTGTGAAGCAAGCCGCCCCGCGATACGCATTTTTTCGATTTCTTCGGGTGTCTTAATTGAAACAGTCATTAGAATATGCAAATTTGATCTTCTTTCAGCGAAGTATTGTAACAAATGATCATGATTTCGGTGACATAACTAACTTTTCATTCAAATTTTTTTTTGCTCAGGTTAGAGTATCGGCAGTTATTTTAGATTGTAGGGGTTAAAAATGGCTTTAGGCACGCTTCGTCAGGCGCAGTTTCGTCTGTTTAGATTGTTGGAGCCGCGCGCGATATTCGAATGGCAAAGCTTTTTTGCATTGCGCCCGTTGTTGAGTAAGTTTCCTAAGGGGGACGGGCATTCTGTAGTTGTCTTTCCTGGTTTTGTCTCGAGTGACCGAGCTACTCGGCCTATAAGAGGTCTGTTGCAAGAGTTGGGTTACGATACCCATGGTTGGGGGTTGGGGACAAACCTGCTCTTTAGTAATGCTTTAGAATCAGAAATGATAGCGTTAGTAAACGAAGTTTATGAATCAACAGGTAAAAAGGTCTCATTAGTTGGTTGGAGTTTAGGTGGTATTTACGCTAGAGAGGTGGCAAAGGCCTGTAAGGGCAAGATCAGAAGTGTTGTGACCTTAGGTAGTCCAATATCCGGGAATACGGGACACTCACATGCGCATGCTCTTTTTAAAGTACTAAACGGAGAGCCTTCTAAAATTGATATTACCCGGTACCAAAGTTTGAATACTCCGCCAGATGTGCCAACTACATCTATTTATTCGAAGTCAGACGGAATCGTTGCTTGGGAAGGTTCTGTACAAGCTCGAGGCGAGTTCACGGAGAATATTGAAGTTCCGGCGAGTCATCTAGGAATGGGAGTGAATCCGCTTGCTCTGTATGCTGTTGCGGATAGGTTGGCGCAGCCTGAAAACAACTGGAGACGATTCAATAATCATGGTTTCAAGAGTCTGGTATATAAAAAGCCAAGCAAAAAGGTACATCGTAAGCTCTTCGAAGATGTAGTGCCCTCAATATCACCGTTGGATTGAATTTGACACAGAGTCGAAAATCAATCTCCAACCAGTTACTTATCTTGGTCTTGCTTAACTTTACGCGATTATGCCCTTGTGCCGAGCTCACTGGTCGATGTGGTTAATAATCATTTTGACTATTTTCGGTACCAGTTGTTTTGGAAAATCGTGCCCCATACCTTGAATCAATTCCAATTTTGCATTTTTGATATTCTGCGCTGTTTCGATGCCGCCCTCGACCGGCACAAGTATGTCAGCCTTGCCGTGTATAACCAGCGTTGGGCATGTAATGCGATGCAATACACCGCGACGGTCACCGCATTCGATAATGGCTGCGGCCTGGTTGCGGTAGCCTGATGGATAATAACAACGACTCAATGATTTTAAAATTCTAGCTCTCAACTCATCAGGTTCTGGTGGGTAGTCCGGACTACCTATCAGTGCCCAAGTCTGCATCGCATGTTTGACGTAGGCGTCTTTATTTTGCGCGCTTGGCCTTGACGACATTTGACGGAGAACTCTAAGTGGAGCTTGTGGCAAACCATGGCGTCCAGTGGTTGACATGATTGACGTCAAACTCAAGGTCCTCTTTGGGTATTCAGCGGCTAGGAGCTGAGCAATCATACCTCCCATCGAGGCCCCAACCCAATGCGCTCGTTCAATGCTCAATGCATCCAGAAGTCCTATAGTATCCCTCGCCATATCCCTTAGCGTATAAGGTACAGATACTTGTAGACCAAGACGACTCCTGATCATCAAACTGAGTAAATTTGGCGCCTTATCGGTGTCGATTTTTTCCGACAGGCCAATATCTCTATTATCGAATCGAATAACTCGATAAGAGTTAGTCGCAAGCGTCTCGCAAAAAGTATCGGGCCATGACGTCATTTGAGTCCCCAAGCCCATTATTAGGATAATTGTCGGATCGCATGGTGAGCCAAATTCTTCGTAACAAAGTCGCAGGCCATTTGCCATCAAATATTTTTCAGACATTGTAGTTTGTTGAACCTGTAGAGTTGTTTTAAGTAGAGGCGTTCTTTTTAGTCACTTTCTTGGTTTTTTTCTTGGCCTTCTTTTTGCTGACTTTTGCTTTTATTTTAGAAGTTTTCTTTGTGGTCTTGTTAGCGTGTGTCGTAGCAGCCTCTCTCAATTCTAAGAATGAGGTATTCAAGCAATCAGCATAGAAAGCAGGGTCAGGCATCATTTCTCTACAAGCTGATACTGAAATAGTAAATTTTCCGCAATAGCTTCCTAAACCATGAAAGAGACCCATGCCATCAATCGGAGGTCCAAGTGAAAAATTACTCAGCATCTTTGCGCCGGTGAAATACAGAGGGATTTGTGGTCCCGGAACATTGGTGATTACACAGTTATATGACGGTTTTATTCTGTTCGAGATCCCAAGCTTACTATACAGTCTAGCGGCCGATGCAGTGAGTGTGCTGGGTATAAACTGAGTATAATCAGTCATGGTTTTTGCTCCAACGGCGTTGGTGAGTTCTTTTGCCGAGGAGGTGCCCTCATTTACAGCAATGAGTCTCTCAAGCGGGTCCTTAACATCGCTTCTAATACGTACCGTCATTTGAGAAACTTGATTGCCAGCGGTACCGTGTTGATCAACAGTGCGGATATTAATTGGGGCCATTGCTGCCAGTGATCGATTTGGTAGTTCTCCTTTGCTATCTAAATATAATCGAAGCGCGCCCCCACATATTGCGATGGCCACATCATTTACGGTCACGCCCGGCAGTGTGTCTTTTATTTGCTTTATTGTATCTAGCGGGAATTCAACGGCTTCAAAAACTCTATGAGCTGAAACATTGGTATTAAACCTAGTTCGAGGTATATCGGTGACTCGTTTCAGTTTACCTCGAGCAAGACCGGCAACGGTTTTAGCGAGACCGGGTACCGTATTTTTCGCTACCTCGAAAACTCTGGCGGGGGTCTTGATAGTATTAAGTTGGGAGCGCCAAATTAGTTCAAGATAGCCTGGAGTACGGTCTTTGGGGATGTTGTTTGGAGTTGATGGTTTGTCATATTCTGGACTTAAATCGTGGATGGCCGAAGCTATCTCTATTCCAGATGCCCCATCAATTGCTGCGTGATGCATTTTACTGAGAACCGCAAAACACCCTTTTGGGTAACCTTGAACATTATCTAAGCCTTCAATGATGTACATTTCCCACAAAGGTCTGGCTCGATCAAGTGGTCTTGCGTGTAGCCTTGATGCTTGTATGCAGAGTTGTCGCCAGTCACCCGGTTTAGGGAGAGCGATATGGCGAATATGAAATTCGGGATCGAATTCACCATTTGATCTCCAATATGGATGATCTAGTCTCATGGGCACTTCAAGAAGGACATTGTTCAGAGCAGGAACTTTGCATGCTCGCTTCAGAACATTTTGCATGATTTGTTTGAAGCCAACGGCTCCACCTGGCGCGGTACTTGGATCATATATCGCCAGTCCACCTATATGCATGGGAGAGTTTTGGGTTTCCAAATATAGAAATGAAGCATCTAAGCCCGTTAATTGCTGCACTGTGCGTTCCTCGCTATTCATTTATAATTTTGAGGACATGATACATTGAAAATTCAAGTGGTTCACATCGATATCAAATGAGCAGGAAAACGAGTAAATTAACCTATATTTAAAGAATTATTCTTGTTGATGCTAAAGGGCTATGGTATAAACGCGCCTCAACTTAAATCATCCGTTGGTCATTATTGTTTGCTGGGTGCTTTTTATCTATTTAAGTTGTTGTTTTTAAATCAAATAAGCAATCTTTTTTAGGGGTTGTTGAGTGGTGGGTTTAGTTGCGTGATTTTGGTAGTTAATAACCAGAACACGTGGTTTTAAAATCGACTGCGATTTGCAGATGACAGCGTGGTAAAAGGTTAGTGGGCTAGATACATCGGATTTGTAATAACCCGTACAATTTGGAGTACACATGTCAAACGTTACTATGCGCCAAATGCTAGAAGCAGGCGTTCACTTCGGCCATCAAACTCGTTACTGGTCACCAAAAATGCGCCCATTTATCTTTGGGGATCGAAATAAAATCCATATTATCAATTTAGAAAAGACACTTCCGATGTTCAACGACGCGATGAATTACATCGGCAATGTTGTTGGGAATGGTGGGTCTGTCATGTTGGTAGGAACAAAACGCTCAGCAAGTAAGTTAGTAAAGGAAGCAGCGGAACGTGCTGGCACTCCTTACGTAAATCACCGTTGGTTGGGTGGCATGCTCACCAACTTTAAGACAGTTAAAAATTCTATTCGCCGTTTAAAGGAACTTGATACCGCTATGGTTGAAGGTACGAATGCGCGGTTGGGTAAAAAAGAAGCGCTCATGCAAGAGCGTGAGCGAGTGAAGCTTGAGCGCAGTCTTGGCGGCATCAAAAACATGCCTGGTCTTCCTGATGCATTGTTTGTAATTGACGTTAAATCTGAATACATCGCAGTGTCTGAAGCAAACAAACTAGGTATTCCTGTAATTGCAGTAGTTGACACTAACTGCGTGCCTGATGGCGTAGATTATGTTATCCCAGGAAACGACGATGCAATCAGAGCTATCGAGCTCTACACCAACGCTGTAGCTGACACAATCATCGAAGCCCGTGGTGCTGCTCAGATTAGACCAGCTGTTAGCGAAGGCGATGCAAACGAATATGTTGAAGTAGTCGAAGAAGCCGAGGCAGCTGTAGAAGAAGTTGCTGAGGAAGCGGTTGTAGAGGAAGTATCTGCAGCGACTGAGGGTGGTGATGCGCTGACCGAGATTAATGGTATCGGCCCAGTAATCGAAGGTAAGCTTAAAGCTCTTGGTGTTACAACATTCAAACAAATCGCTGAGCTCTCAGCTGAAGATGTTGAGCGAATCGATGCGCAATTGAATTTCAAAGGCCGCATCGAACGTGAAGAGTGGATTTCTCAAGCTAAGGCCAAACTAGGCTAAGCCAGCAACACAAGAGGCTGGAGGTGTTTTTACTCCGGCTTCTTTGCTTTATCACTCGATTCCAATTTAGTTACAACCTTTTTTATCTGATAGGTGATCCCATGGCAATTACTGCCTCTTTAGTAAAAGAATTACGCGAGCGCACCGGCGCTGGCATGATGGAATGCAAGAAGATGTTGACCGAAACGAACGGCGATATCGAAGCTGCAATCGAAGAGCTTCGCAAGCGTGGCGCAGCTCAGGCTGACAAAAAAGCTGGCCGAGTGGCTGCAGAAGGCACAATCGTAACTCTAGTCGACGGTTCAACTGGTGTTGCTGTTGAAATTAATTCAGAGACTGACTTCTCTGCTAAAAACGAAGGTTTTGTTGCATTTGCAAAGCAAGTTGCTAGCGCGGTGATGGCGTCAAAACCTGCCAGCGTTGAAGCATTGGCGGATATAGACGTTGAAGGCGGCCAAACTGTTGAAGCCGCACGCCAAGCTCTAATTCAAGAGATTGGTGAGAACATCACTGTGCGTCGTTTTGAAATCGTTGAAGCTGGTGATGGTGAAGTTGTTGGTGCTTATCAGCACGGCAACAAAATTTCTGTGCTCACTCGCGTCAAGGGCGGAAGTGAAGAGCTGGCCAAAGATATTGCAATGCACGTTGCAGCAAGTAAACCAGTTTGTGTTTCAGCTGACCAAGTTCCTGCCGAGTTGCTTGACAAGGAGCGTGAGATATTTTCTGCGCAAGCTGCAGAAAGCGGTAAGCCAGCGGAGATTATGGAAAAAATGGTCGAGGGTCGTATTCGTAAGTATTTGAATGAAGTAACCCTGCTAGGGCAAGCATTCGTAAAAGATCCAGATCAGACTGTTGAGAAATTACTTAAATCAGCGGGTGCTGAAGTGACTCAATTCGTTCGCTATGAAGTAGGCGAAGGGATCGAGAAGAAAGAAGACGACTTTGTAAGCGAAGTAATGGCACAAGCAGGAAAAGCGTAACATTCTTTCGCAAATACAAGTATTATACCGCGCAGAATATCGATAAATAAGACTAAAAATTAGGAGATTCATTCAATGCCAAACGATTCATTGAGCAACGAACATGGTGCTAAAGAGTCAACGAGAGGGTATAGAAGAATTCTTCTAAAGCTAAGTGGTGAAGCGCTCGCTGGAAGTGAGGGTGACAGTAAATTCGGTATAGATGCGCAGACACTTAACGGCGTTTGCAAAGAAATTGCAGACGTCGTTGAGCTAGGAACACAGGTCGCGATTGTCGTCGGAGGTGGCAATTTTTTCAGAGGCATTTCTGCCTCAGAGTCAGGGATCGAAAGAGCCACCGCGGACTATATTGGTATGCTAGCCACGGTTATGAACGCCTTGGCTATTCAACAGGGCCTAAAGCAGATCGGTGTTGGCGCCCGAGTTCAATCGGCTATTCCAATCTCTCCTGTATCTGAGCCATATGTTCGATTGCGTGCGTTAAAGCACCTGAATCTCGGACGAGTGGTTATATTCGCGGCGGGAACAGGAAATCCCTATTTTACAACTGATACGGCGGCGAGTTTGCGTGCTGCTGAGATCAATGCCGACGTTTTGGTAAAAGCCACAAAGGTTGATGGCGTATATGATTCTGATCCCGCCAAAAATCCTGACGCCAAACGCTACGATAAAATTACTTATGATGAAGTATTACAAAAAAGACTCGGAGTGATGGATGCTACTGCGATCGCTCTTTGTCGTGATAATGAGATGGCCATGAGGGTGCTGTCTATAAGCGATCAGGGTGCGCTTACTAAAATGAGTCAAGGTATAGAAATTGGGACAGTTATAACCAGCTCATAATCGAAGTTTCTAATTTTATTGCCGGGTACCAAGATACTGCTGACCGACAAGTAAGACTAGATTAGAGATGATGGTGTTGGCTGTGTCTTGCTGTTACCATCCCGCAATGCTCAAAGTTTCTAGCACCTCGACTTTAACACTTTAAACAAACAAAAATGGAATCGTAACTCCAATTAACGATGATATTTTTGGTACAAACCAAGCTCGAAAAATCATGATTGACGACATTCTAAAAGACGCCGAACAACGTATGCAAAAAAGTATTGAATCAATGCGAGGAGAAATGGCAAAAATTCGTACAGGAAGAGCTTCTCCAGCCTTGATCGAGCACGTAATGGTCGACTATTACGGCAGTCCCACGCCCATTAATCAGGTGGCTAATATTACCGTTCAAGACGCACGAACACTTGGTGTTCAACCATGGGAAAAGCCAATGGTGCCAGTCGTTGAAAAAGCAATTATGGAAGCCAACCTTGGTTTGAATCCTATGACCGCAGGGGAGTTGATAAGAATTCCTCTGCCTCCTCTAACCGAGGAACGTCGTAGAGAAATGGTCAAAGTTGCTGCAGCGGAGGGAGAGAGCGGTAAAGTAGCGATTAGGAATATTCGCAGAGATGCAAACAATGATTTTAAGTCGTTGTTGAAAGACAAAGACATCACTGAGGATGATGATAAAAGAGCTCAAGATCTAGTGCAAAAGCTGACTGATAAATATGTGAGCCAGGTAGATGAGGTTGTCAAAGAGAAAGAAGCTGAAATTTTAACCGTCTAGCTCCCGGTCTCAGTTCTTTGTTATGTTTTCACGTTTGAAAGCAGTTTTTATTCTCCTAAGAGGAAAGCTGTCGAGAAGGGGTAAAGTGGTACCAGATATCATCACGCCTAAGCCTAGACACGTTGCCGTTATCATGGACGGCAATGGTCGTTGGGCAAACTCTAAGGGTTTGACCAGGGTGGCTGGCCATCGACGGGGTGTAGATGCTGTGAAGCAGTTGATCAAAAGCTGCTTGAAACATGAGATACCTTATCTGTCTATATACGCTTTTAGTAGCGAAAACTGGAATAGACCAGCCAATGAGGTTAATGCTCTTATGGAGTTGTTAATGGGAGCATTGGAAAATCAGACTGCCAAGCTTGATGAAAATAGTGTAAAGCTAAATCTTGTTGGTGACTTGACTAGATTCGAGCCAAAAATTCAAAGATTAGCGAAGCATGCGACAGAAGCCACTGCTGATAACGCCGCTCTGGTTCTTAATGTTGCGATAAATTATGGTGGCCGCTGGGATATCGTTCAATCAGCAAGAGCGCTTGCTACTAAGGTAGCTCAAGGTGATTTACAGCCCGATCAGATCGATGAGAACATGATAAGCCAATGTCTGTGCACTGCTGGTCAGCCGGACCCTGATCTTTTCATACGCACTAGTGGGGAGTATCGTATTAGCAATTTCATGCTTTGGCAGGCTGCTTACTCGGAGTTTTACTTCACCGATCTATTGTGGCCTGACTTTGATGAGGACGCATTCACCGAGGCCCTACTTTTGTATACCCATCGCGACCGAAGATTTGGAAATGCCGTAGATAAGATACCGAAAATCGATAGCAACAAAAATTTTAACTCCGAGGATTCACATGCTTAAACAGAGAATCATAACCGCAGTTATTCTTGTGGCTGTTTTACTCGCGGCCTTGTTTGCCAAAAACCCGGTTTATTGGACCATAATGATTAGTGTCATGCTGTTGGCAGGTTTCTACGAGTGGCTAAGATTTTGTCAGATCGATAATCCAATAGCTCAGGCGCTATCTTATTTGCTCTTTATATCGGCGGCCTATGGTTTAGGCCAGAATAGTGTGCCACCTGTTATCGTCATTGGGAGCGTTTGTGCAATCTGGATGGCATTATTCGCTTTCACGACCCGAGGTTGGTTTGCTTTTATTAATATCAGATGGGTCAAGTTGATGGTTGGCATAAGTACCCTTGCAACCGCTGGTTGGGCAATTATTGAGATTAGAACTCTTACTAACGGTCCCTTTTGGGTGTTGGGTTTTTTCTTGATAGTAGTCGCCGCCGACGTGGGCGCCTATTTTTGTGGAAAACGATTTGGTAAACGCAAACTGGCGCCATCTGTGAGCCCAGGTAAAACGGTGGAAGGCTTTGTCGGAGGCCTACTGTTAGTAGTAACTATATACATACCTTTGCTCTTTTTTTTATTCCCAGCTGGTGGGGCGGCAGGATTACTTATTACTGCTATTCTTACTGCTGTATCCTCAGTTGGGGGAGACTTGTTTGAAAGTAAACTCAAGAGACACGTTGGCTTAAAAGACAGCAGTCAAATTTTACCAGGGCATGGAGGCATCTTAGATCGTGTAGATAGTTTGATGGCTGGCCTACCTGTTTTTGCTTTGGGCTTACTTTTACTAGGAATATGGACCTAGTACGCTGATTTTATTGGAATTGGATTTCGCTTTTAGTAGATATGCAATCGATAACTATATTGGGCTCAACTGGTTCTGTAGGCAAAAGCACCTTAGATGTAATAGCACGGCATCCCGAAAAATACGATGTTTATGCTCTTACCGCAAACACAAATACCACAGAAATGTTGGCTCAGTGCCTAGTTCATAACCCAAAAGTGGCGGTCATGCTGTGTGAGAAGGCTGCTGAGGAGTTGCTAGCCGAACTTGCTAAAGCTGACCTTAGCGATATAGAGGTGCGATCGGGTGAGGAGGAGGTTGTTAATTGCGTGACAAGTGATCGATGTGATGCCGTCATGGCTGCTATTGTCGGAGCTGCAGGACTAAGGCCTACCTTGGCTGCGGTAAGGGCAGGAAAACGCACGATGATAGCGAACAAAGAACCTCTCGTCATGACTGGCGATCTCTTTATAAATGAAGCTCGAGAACATGGTGCCTTGGTGTTACCGATAGACAGTGAGCACAATGCTATTTTTCAGTGTTTGCCGGATAAACAGGTTTATGATGGAGTCAAGAAACTTCATTTGACTGCATCTGGCGGGCCATTTTTGGGTAGGGAATGGTCATCACTGGATAATATTAGACCTGAAGAGGCATGCGCTCACCCCAATTGGCAAATGGGTCGTAAGATTTCGGTGGATTCTGCGACTATGATGAATAAAGGCTTGGAGCTTATTGAGGCAACCGCTTTGTTCTCAATTGATGCGGATAGGGTAGAAGTGGTAGTTCATCCACAAAGCATTATTCATTCAATGGTTGAATACATAGATGGTTCATTCATAGCACAGCTGGGTTCTCCAGATATGAAAATCCCTATCGCTCATGCCTTGGCCTGGCCAAGTCGAGTAAACTCTGGAGCAGCAGCGCTTGATATTACTGAAATAGCCCGGCTGGATTTTCAAAAACCAGACTACAACAATATGCCATGTTTATTTTTAGCAAGGCAAGCCGCGCAAGAGGGGGGAGCGTTGCCGATCGCACTAAATGCGGCTAATGAAATTGCTGTCGAAGCCTTTTTGAATCAGAAAATTTCTTTTACTTCAATCCCAACTATTATTGAGTCTGCGATGATTTATCTTAAAGATGAGGCACCCACTGATTTATCAGCGATATTAAACATTGATAATGAAGCAAGAATCATTGCCAAGCGAGCGATACACTGACCGTCGATCAGCTAACGTCAATGTTGATTTTGGTTTAATTGGGAAGATGGGTAGAAGAAGTTAATGGGTTTTTTATATAGCGTCATCGGTTTCATTATTGCTATCGGAGTTCTGGTTGCGGTTCATGAATTTGGACATTACTGGGTGGCGAAGAAACTCGGTGTTAAAGTGCTTAAGTTTTCGGTTGGTTTTGGCAAGCCGCTTTGGAGCAAGGTTGCAGGACCAGATCAAACTGAATACGTGATAGCGGCTATTCCTCTTGGCGGTTACGTTCGAATGCTTGGGGAAAACGATCCTGATGTAAAAGTCACCGAAAATGAAAAACATAGAGCCTTTGATAATCAGCCCATTTGGAAAAGGAGTCTCATAATCCTCGCTGGTCCAGGCATCAATTTTTTATTTGCTATTGTACTCTTGACATTTCTTGGGCTGCAAAGTGAAGAGCGCCTAGACCCAGTTCTGGGGGATCCACGGCCAAATTCAGCACTTGTACAAGCTGGGGGGCAATCTGGTGATCGACTATTGACAGTGAATGGGCGTGAGATAGCATTTATGTCACATCAGCAGTTATACATCATGAATCAGGTTCTTAAGAGTGAACCCTTGGTTCTAGAGGTGCTGTCCGGTAGCAGCAAAAGAACATTAAACATCCAAACAGATAAGATCCCAATCTATAACATCAATCCCAGAAGTATGATGTTGCAATTAGGTTTGGTGCCACAATTACCTAAAATCTCAAGTGAAATCGATGTGGTTGGTGACGGTTCTCCAGCGGAAAAAGCGGGTATAAAAAAGGGCGATAAAATACTTGGAATTAACGGCGTTAAGGTTAATTCTTGGCAAGCAATGTCGGAACAAATTGCGCCGAGTCGGGCTGGTGAGCTTTTACTCGAAATAGATCGGCAGGGAGCGCTAATTCAGCTGAAGGTGACACCGGAAGTCAGGGAATTCAACGGTGAGTCTCGTGCAGTTATTGGTGTTGGGCCTGTCGCCACGCCCTATGATCTTGATCAAATAGTTAAAATAAATAGATCTTTTTGGCAAGCTTTAATACACGGCTTAGATCAGACCTGGCAAATGTCTACTGTTACTTTGCGTATGTTGGGTAAGATGATTACTCTGCAAGTATCGCATGAAAATATCAATGGTCCGATAACAATCGCAAACGTGGCTGGTCAAGCGATACAGATTGGTCTGGACTACTATATCCATGTGTTAGCGGTTATAAGTATCAGCTTGGGTGTTATGAATCTATTACCAATACCCGTTTTAGATGGTGGTCACCTATTAGTTCATCTGGTGGAAGGTATAGCTGGCAAGCGGGTAGCAGAATCTTTTTTCGCAGTTGGCCAAAGGATTGGTGTGGTTCTCTTGTTGGGATTTATGCTGCTGGCTTTTTATAATGATATTTTTAGACTATTGAATTAAACTCTCAAACTGAGAAGCGCATGGTGCGTTGTTTATCAACTTATTGCCGTGAACATAAGCGTTCCTCGTTGTTTAAAGTCAGGAAAGCACTAGTATTAGAAATTAAGATTTAATTCTCGTTGGCCAAATCAGAGGAAAAAATAATGATAAGAACTCCAATCTTAGCAATGCTGGTATTTGTATCTATTGCAAGTACACAGATTACTATGGTAAAGGCACAAACAAGCTTCGAGCAGAGATCGTTTGTTGTTAAAGATATCCGGATTAAGGGCTTACAGAGAATTTCGGCAGGAGCACTTTTTAATTTGATGCCAGTCAAAGTTGGAGATAATTTTTCCACAACAGAATCATCAAATATTATTCGTGAACTCTACCGAACGGGTTTCTTCAAGAATATTGAAATGACCACAGAAGGCGATGACATTGTGTTGACTGTTATCGAATATCCATCTATTGCTCAGATAGAATTTGCCGGTAATAAACTAATTAAAGAAGAGTCACTGAGAGAGGCACTTTCAAGTAATGATTTTATCGAGGGCCGTGTTTATCAACCCAACGTTCTAGAACAGGTTAAACAGGAGCTTAAACGTCAGTATCTCAATCAGGGTAAATACAATGCGCAAGTTGGTACAGAAGTTACCGATCTACCTAGAAATCGAGTAAAGGTAAAGTTGCATGTAAAAGAAGGCCCCACGGCCAAAATTAAGAAAATTAACGTTGTTGGTAATCAGTATTTCTCAGACAAGATGTTAGTCCGTGAGTTTGAGTCTCGTG
>JAKVBA010000001.1:41570-96252 GCA_022447525.1 Gammaproteobacteria bacterium | reverse complement strand
GGCGGCCTTTTACATCCATTTTTTGTGACTAAGCGGCATCAATAGACTATTATTGCGCTCTAAAATTTAGCTTCAGGTTCAAAGTTTTACAACGAATCGATCAAACACCTATAAATCAACATGAAAATATCAATTGTAGGAACAGGTTACGTCGGATTGGTGACTGGCACATGTTTTGCAGATGTCGGTAACGAAGTGCTCTGTGTTGATAAAGATCAACGAAAAATAGATATGTTGCTTGGTGGTGAGATACCAATTTATGAGCCTGGCTTAAAGAAGCTTGTATCTCAAAACGTTGAGCAAAATCGCCTTAAATTTACCACTGATATTCAAGCAGCGGTTGATCACGCAGAAGTTATTTTTATCGCTGTTGGAACTCCGCCTGATGAAGATGGGTCGGCTGATCTATCTCATGTCTTGGCGGTGGCAAGCGCAATAGGTAGAGAGTTGAGCGATTATCGTCTTGTTGTGACTAAGTCGACTGTTCCAGTTGGAACAGCGGCCAAGGTTAAAGCAGCCATCAAAAAAGAGCTTGATAGCAGACAAATTGAGGTCGATTTTAGCGTTGCCTCGAATCCTGAGTTCTTGAAGGAAGGCGCAGCGATTGACGATTTTATGAAGCCCGATCGAGTAGTGGTTGGTGCTGACGATGAGAGAGCAGTGGGCTTGATGCGTCAACTATATGCGCCCTTTAATAGAAATCATGAACGATTGATCGTGATGGATATACCCTCTGCCGAGTTAACTAAGTATGCCGCGAACGCTATGTTGGCAACTAAAATTTCGTTTATGAATGAGCTTTCAAATCTAGCTGAGCGTTTGGGTGCAGACGTTGAGTTAGTGCGCCAAGGTATAGGCTCCGATCCAAGAATTGGCTATCACTTTATTTACCCTGGCTGCGGCTACGGAGGTTCCTGTTTTCCAAAAGACGTCCAAGCACTTCATCGTACCGCCAAGGAACATGGTTACGACGCACGAATTTTGCAAGCGGTCGAGGATGTCAATCAAGATCAAAAGTATGTCCTTTTAGATAAAATCAAAAAGCGTTTTGGTCACGATTTAGAGGGTAAAACGTTTTCGGTATGGGGGCTTGCTTTCAAACCTAACACAGACGATATGAGAGAGGCTCCCAGCGTGGTAATTATTAAGGGCCTTGTTGAATTGGGCGCCAAAATAAAAGCCTATGACCCTGTTGCCAAAGAAGAAGCAAGACATATGCTCGCTGATTGCATTGAAAAAATAGAATTTGCCGATGATATGTACGCAGCCTCGGAGTCGTCTGACGCATTAATTATTGTTACCGAGTGGAAAACTTTTCGTAGCCCGAACTTTGAGCGTTTGAAAAACCAGTTAAATGAAAAAGTTATCTTCGATGGAAGAAATATCTACGATCCCGCGGCGCTCAAGGAGATAGGCATTGAATACCTTGGTATCGGGCGCTCAAATGAGCAGAGTATGCTCAAGCACTCAGAGTGATTCTAATCAAGAAACCATATGAAACTTCAGCAATCACAGTTTAGTAATGTAAAAGCCTTGGTAGTGGGTGACGTGATGTTAGATCGCTACTGGTTTGGCGCAGTAGATCGAATCTCGCCTGAAGCGCCAGTTCCTGTTTTATCTGTTAAAAAAGAGGAAACTCGTGCTGGCGGAGCAGCTAATGTGGCAAACAATTTACTGTCGCTTGGCGCCGAGTGTGAGCTTTTATCAGTTGTTGGTGATGATGAGGCTGGCAGAGAGGTCAAGGCGATTTTAGATCGGTATGGTGCTGTGAGCTCGCTGACAATAGACCCAAGTCTCAAAACCATTGTTAAACTTAGAATGGTGGCGCAAAACCAACAACTTTTAAGAGCAGATTTTGATCAGTCCCCCAGCGACGAAGTGTTGGCACAGTGTTTGGATGGATTTGAAAGATCTATTCAACGAGCCGATGTAGCCGTGTTATCAGATTATGGCAAGGGCGGTTTGAGACATGTGGCTAAAATGATTCAGATTGCTAAGGATAGTGGTGTTCCAGTTATTATTGATCCAAAGGGCGATGATTATTCTAAATATCGAGGCGCCACGCTTATTACCCCAAATATGAAAGAGTTCGAAGCGGTTGTTGGGACGAGCCAATCAGAACAGGAGTTTGTTACCAAGGCACATAAATTGCGCGAGGATTTAGATCTAGAGTTTCTACTTGTGACACGCAGTGAGAAAGGTATGAGTTTGTTTTTTGGTCAACAAGAGCAATTAAACTCACCTGCTACAGCTCTTGAAGTTTACGATGTGAGTGGCGCCGGAGATACTGTTATTTCGATGATGGCTCTAACCTCGGTGGGAGGTTACTCAGAGCAGCAAAAGCTTACCCTGGCCAATGCAGTGGCCGGAATCGTGGTCGGAAAATTGGGTACAGCAACCGCTACAATTGACGAAGTAATTGAAAAATTAGCTGAATCTTAAATTACAATACGATTTTGCTGGAAGAATGAGATCACGTGTATAAAGTACGCTTGTTATGCAATAAACGTACTCTAACACAAAGATCTTAGACTAAATATTTGAAAGGTTTTTTATGATTATTGTGACTGGCGGTGCCGGATTCATCGGCTCTAATATTGTAAAAGGGCTCAATAAGCGAGGTTTAAACAACATCTTAGTTGTTGATGATCTTAGCGACGGTAATAAGGTTCGAAATATTGAGCATTGCGATATCGAAGATTATATGGACAAGGACGAGTTCATTAGCCTGATTCAGCGTGGCATGGAATTTGGCGGACTTAAAGCTATATTTCATCAAGGAGCTTGCTCTGACACGATGGAGTCGGATGGTCGTTTTATAATGCAAACGAACTATGAATACTCAAAGTCTCTGTTTAATTACTGCAGGGAACATGAAATTCCTTACATTTACGCATCTTCTGCCTCAGTTTACGGGGGTGGCGAGACTTTTATAGAGAAGCCTGAGCACGAACAAGCTTTAAATGCTTACGCTTATTCCAAGTTACTCTTTGATCGCTATCTAAGAAAGAATAATGCTGGCGCAAACTCGCAAGTTGTTGGATTGAGATACTTTAACGTCTACGGCAAAGGTGAAGAACACAAAGGTCGGATGGCTTCTGTGGCATATCACTTTTTCAATCAGTATCACGATCAAGGCTTTGTAAAGTTGTTCGCGGGGAGCGGAGGTTATGCCGATGGCGAGCAGTTGAGAGATTTTGTGTGGGTAGAGGATGTGGTCGACGTTAATCTTCATTTTCTAGAGCATCCTGAAGTCAATGGAGTATTTAACGTAGGTACAGGTAGAGCTCAGAGCTTTAATGATGTAGCGACTGCTGTATTGAATACCCTTGAAGGAGTTCAAAAGACCACATCAGACTGGGTCTCTGAGGGCAAAATACAGTATATAGAGTTTCCCCAAGCACTAATCGGTAAGTATCAAAGTTATACAAAGGCTGACTTAAACAATTTGACCGTTGCTGGCGAGTACACCAAAAGCTTCGCTAAAGTTGAAGAGGGTGTTAAAGCCTATGTAGAGCAGCTTGAAGCTGAGAGATAAACGACTCTAACTCTAGCGCTATTGACGGTCTACTGATGAAGGTAGCAATATACGACTCCGGTGTAGGCGGCTTAAGTATTCTGCGAGCGCTCGCTGATAGGATGCCGCAGTCTCAATACATATTTGTAAGCGATAACGCTGGTTATCCATATGGTACAAAGTCCGAGGACGAGCTCTTGAATCGTTGTCAGAAGGTGGCTTACAGTATCGTTACAAAATACCAACCGGATGTGCTTATCATCGCTTGTAACACAGCGAGCACCGTTTGCTTGCCAGTTCTAAGGTCAAATCACCAACTGCCGATAGTCGGAGTCGTACCAGCGATTAAACCTGCGGCAGCAACCTCAAAGTCGAAAGTGATTGGATTGTTGGCCACACCCGCTACTATTTCACGAAGTTATACAGAGGGTTTAATTGAAGAGTTTGCACACGACTGTGTTGTCATTAAAGTCGGCTCAAGCGACCTAGTTGATTTGGCAGAAAAAAAACTCAAAGGTTTATCAGTCAACTTGAATGAACTAGAGACGATTTTGACTCCTTTTTTGCTACATGAATCACTGGATACACTGGTCTTGGCCTGTACTCATTTTCCATTGCTTAAAAACGAAATCGAAGCGGTACTGAGTAGGCACGCGAAGTCAATAATGCTGATTGATTCAGCTGATGCGATAGCAAAGAGAGTAGAGTCCCTATTTAGTTCTTATGCTTCGCCTGTGTCCTCCACGCATGACGATTATCTGCCTACTTCATTTTCAGAGGAGCAGCATCTACAAAGTAATTTAGCGGTTTTTACCGAAGAAATAGGCGAACGAGGATTGATCGGAAACTTGAAAAACTACGAATTAAGACGCATAGAAACACTTTCAATTTGATCTGTATTAAAAATTCAATGAATTCATCCTATCAGTTACTGCTAAAACAAGCCCAAGCTCTTATTAGCGGCGAATCAGACCCTATAGCAAATGCGGCTAATCTTGCATCACTTGTGTATAACAATCTAGACAATGTTAATTGGGTTGGGTTCTATTTTTTGCGCGGCGACGAGCTGGTTTTAGGGCCATTTTCAGGTCAGCCGGCCTGTACTCGAATTCCGATAGGTAAAGGGGTTTGTGGCACGGCGTTTGCAGAGCAAAAGACGCAACTAGTTGCTGATGTACATCAGTTTCCGGGTCACATAGCTTGTGACGCGGCGAGTGAATCTGAAGTTGTGGTGCCCTTTAAAAGTAAAAGTGTGAGCGGAGTATTCGATATTGATAGCCCAGTTCTCAATCGATTTACTTGCGAAGAGGTTGAGCTACTTGAGGCAGTTTGTGAGCTTTACCTAAAGACCCTATAGACAAGTTCACCTCTACGCTAGTATCGCGGCCCCGAAAACTCTTCCGTGAGTCAAAGGGGACATCTTTAGGTTTTGTGTATCACATTCTTGTAAGACCCGCTTGATTAAAGCGCTAATCCACAGCATTTAGTGAGGTCAGCCTTCATTCCTTGATACTGCTCGACCCAAGCTTTATGCGTTTCATGCTGGTTGCCAAACCAAAAATCATCATTATCAGGCTAAGCGTAAGAACTATAACCACAAGTACATCACGCCAGAAACGCCCAGTAATCGGTGTCAAAAAGTTCCATTTGTGCAGTAGCGAAAAAGAGTAACCCTCATATCGATCTCGATTGACTAATTTGTCGACTACCAGACCAGAAACGGGGTCTACAAATAGCTTAACGCCGTTCTGGTCGAAATTTATTTGCCAAACAGGAAGCCTTTTGTTTCTAAAGTCATAGTGCATACCAAAGCGTGTTATCAGCTCAGAACTGCTTAGCTCCTCTCTTTTGAATCCTGTGTGATTCGTCGCGATACGCTCGACCACTTCTTTATCATTCAGGTTTGAATGTGATTTGGTAGTCGAGAGGTTTTTGTAAATCGCATGGCGCTCAAAGGATTGACCCTCGTACCGTCGTTCCCGCGCCTGTCTTGGCTTTGCATGATGTGCATGTTCGTCATTTTCAGCTGATGACAATTTTGAAGAATTTCTGTTTTTAGCTACGGCTTCACTCGCTCGTAAATAAATTTGCCCATCATGATCGATCAGGGAAATATGATTCAAAGCGTTCTGTCCAAGCTCAAACTCACCACGCGTATTTACTATTGGCAATAGGTTTATTGGTTTAGGTGATGACATACCTCTTTCTTTATCAAGTAGGCCAAGGTCAACAAAGCCGTAGATTAGAAGATGGTAAAAACCAGATACGCAGAAGCCTAGAATCGGAATAGCAACAACATAAGCAATTCCTCTATGAAATTTTACTCTTCTGGGCATCGTTTTGCGCCCTCGAATCATTATTAGCAAAGCGATTCCGCTTAGCGTCATGAGCGTGATAGTACTCATCAACAAGACCATAATTATCAATCGAGCAGATTCAAAATTACTCAACCAACTCCAGGTATGCAATGTTCGAAACACCGCTTGCATGCGTGTCTTGTAGTCATTGCCGACACTTGCTAATGCGTTAAGCTCAGTATAGATAAATGCACTTGTGTTCCCTTGGTCTGCGAATTGAACTTTGTATACCGGTAAGAGTCGATTAACCCATGGATAAGCTGAGTTGAACTCTGTAATGAAATCAACTTTACGGATCTCATCACTGCTTGTTTTGCTTAGGTAATATCTGGCCAGCCAAACTGCCTGATGCTGATCAAAGTCGATAATTTCTTCACCAGTTTTGAGATCAAAGTACCGTCGAGCAACATTCTTATCCTCGGTAACTTGTAGCAAGTTGCCTAACTCGGTAGGTACTATTTTTACTATCAAAGCCTGATCTATTTGATGCTTACGTAAAACCGAAGCCATGTTTCCTACATGATCGCCTTTGATTACTGCGCTCGGTGGTCGATGTTTGCCTGCTTTGGGGCCAGTCCAAGAAAGGATGGGGTGTGTTGCTGCCGACACCAAAAATGTCAACAGCATCGCACCAGCGAGCCACATCAACTGCTTATGACCAATAAAAGCATATTTTTTTAACATAGCTGCTCTCATTCCCGACTCCTAGAAATCAAGATTGAAGCCAGCGTAAAAAGCGCGACCCTGACCAGGTGTAAAAACAGCGCTTCTGGAGCTTGCAAGACCAAGCGTACCCACGTTGGAAATGTAGGTTTTATCACTTAGATTTTCTGCAGATGCGAAGATCCGGAATGAATCATGTAGATCCCATGAAGCCGACAGACCCAAGAGAGTGTAGCCCTCAGTTTGGATAGTGTTACTAAAATCCACGTAGGGGCCATCAGCCACGTAACGTATGTTAGCCGAGATTTTCCAGGCCTCTGAGTTCAGAGATAAATCAGTTAATAAATTGAAGTCTGGAATACCAGCCAATGAGTTATTGCCGTAAATCGGATGGTTATTAAACTTAAAGTCGTTCAGTGTTACTACATTTCTCCAAACAAACTGAATTCCTCTAGAGTTTAGAGGGGCGAAGTTTGGTAACCAGTCCACACCTGCTTCAAGCCCTCGATGTGTTGTTTGGCTGATTGAGTTTTTCGTAACGGTTATTCTCCCATCGGTTATATCAATAAATTCATCATCAATCTCGCTATGGTAGGCAGAGACGTCCCATGCCCAATTGTCGGTTTGTCCTCTAGAACCGATTTCAAGAGTAGTCGCAGCTTGGATTTCAAGTGGATCAAATGGTAGTGTGCCGGCGGCTGTTAAGTCGCTTATCCCTGGAGCCTCATAAGAGCTGCTCAGATTCACATAGGCTTGTCGTTGTTCGTCAATTTGCCACAATACCCCAAGTTTTGGTGCAAACTCACTGAAACTCAGACTGCCTGAGTCATCCTCTGTGTCAAATTGGTTTATCGGAGAGTGTTCGTTTTCTCGAACAGATTTTACATGTTGAGCTCCACCAATAATCGAGACTGAATCGTTGATAGGAACGGCAAGTGTTCCAAAAACTACGGTGTTGCTGGCATTTTGAAAGTCTTGTGAACGTAAATTGCCTCGTTCGCCAAAGTTGTTGAAAAAGCGTTTTGCATTGTTTTCGCTCTCATTGTATCTAATACCGATAGACCAAATTAATCCATCAGTCGCTCCTCTCTCGTTAGTCGCTCTGATACCGAAGCCACTTTCTTGTTCGTCTTGCACAATAATGCCTGCAAATCTCGTAATGGCATGATCTAGCTCCCTTTCTGCGTACCATCCGCCAATCTCTAGCGACCATTCGTCGAGTGCGATCGTGGTTATGTTTGAAACGCGATTAACGGTCAGGTTTCGATCCCAATCGTCTGTGCGCGCATCAAAGATGCCTGGTCCACCAAGAAACCCTAGGCTTGCTGGAACAAACGCTGATCCCAAAGCGGATCCCGGTTGGTTTATTGCATTATCTAAGCTAACGCTTCCAGCCAGCTCGAATCTGTCTTGTAAAGAAGTGAGATAGAAGCGCGTCTCCAGTCGCTCGGTTAGGCTTATGCCAAGATTCGCGAATCCGTATTGACTATCGACATCGCTATGAGCTCGAAAGCCGTCACTTCGTAAATCGGTAAGGGCAAGGTAATAGTCTAAATTTTCTGTGCGACCAGCGCTTGAGATATTAAGTCTTTGAGAGTTAAAACTACCGGCTTCATATCTGAAATTGCTGCCTGCCTCTGTGTTACTACCGGTTGGCGTCACAATATTGACGGCTCCGCCCAGCGCGTTACTACCATAGCGAACACCGTTTCCGCCCTTAAACACTTCGATGTATTTAACCGAAAGCGGATCAATTTCTTGAAATTCTGTAATACCGCTTGCGCGTGTTATTGGCACGCCATCACGATAGACATTGATGCCGCGTCTTTCAAAACCTGCATTTAAACCGGACCCCCTTATCGAAATTTTATTTTCTCTTTGAGCTGAGGTGTCCGCGAATACTCCCGGTGTAAACACCAGAGTATCCCCTAGGCTTTGTGTGAAGTCGTCTTGATAATCCGTAGCGTCAACGAAGCCGATTCCACCCGGCACTTGTGACAAAAGTTCTCGTGCTTCTTGGACAGAAACAGATGTGAGTGAGCCATTTTGCTTTTGACCAACGACTAAAATTTCTTCAGTATTTGATTGGCCCAGGCCTTTTGCTTGAACAGAGCCAAATGAAATAGACGACGAAAGACATAAAACAGCCAAAGCAATATGGCTCTTTTGAAGTTGATTTAACATGATTCTCTAAAATAGTTTTGTGGGTTTGAACCGTTGGTCCCGACCGAGTTGCTGCGATTTACGCAGGTGCGGACATATAAACGTCGTGCCCTTACGCTATATCAGAGGCGACAGAAATGTCCTGGAAAAAGAAAAACTAAATGGAGATTGTTGGGGGGCCGCGATGAGGATTTGGTTGCGGGACAGCCCGTTGGCTTAAGATTATTTGTTGCTCGGGCAATTGAGGCGCCGGAGCAGATATTGGGGACGGGTGGACAAGGTCGAGTTCTGGCAGGTTTGGGCTAAACTCAAAAGCCTGACAGTACGGGCAGTGAGCCGTCGAAGCCATGTCGGGTACGTTTAATTCAGTTCCCTGTGAGAATTCAGTACTGCTTTGTACAGGCTCTCCGGTCAAAAGCGAGACCTGAATCCAGCCGTTGGAGGTACACATCAAGGTCAGACCACTTCCAAGACCACCGGCGCTTTGAGCCGAAGCTGTTATCGACAAAGCCATATTCAATATCATCACGGCCAATACCAACAATACTATTGGCTTGTGTGATCGGCTATGTTTATTAAACGGCTTCATCGTATACAGAAATATTTCGGCTTATAGTATCGACTAAGATCAAATCGTGCTAATCGACGCGCGACTGGATTCTCTATTTTTATTCGTCTAGATTCAAGTTCAATTTTTCGGTTTTTTGCAGACTAACCTGCTTTTTCCAATAAAAAGGGACTTAGATATTTTCCAGTGTAAGATCCTGATACGTTTGAAACCTCTTCAGGTGTGCCCTCGGCCACTATCATGCCGCCGCCGTTACCGCCTTCAGGACCAAGATCGATGATCCAGTCTGCGGTTTTGATCACGTCAAGATTGTGTTCGATAACAACCACCGTATTGCCAGCGTCTCTTAATCTGTGTAAAACATCCAAAAGTTGTTTGATATCGTGAAAATGTAAGCCAGTTGTTGGCTCGTCGAGAATGTAAAGTGTTTTGCCGGTGTCCCGTTTCGATAATTCACGTGCTAGTTTTATTCGTTGTGCTTCACCTCCAGACAGAGTGATCGCACTTTGGCCAAGTTTAATGTAGCCCAGTCCGACTGCCATAAGCGTCTCAAGCTTTTTATGAATATTTGGCACAGCGCTAAAGAAATCTACTGCATCTTCGATTGTCATTTCTAAAACGTCATGAATATTTTTACCTTTGTAGCGGATGTCTAGGGTTTCGCGATTGTAGCGCTGTCCCTTACACACGTCGCAAGCCACGTAAATGTCCGGTAGAAAGTGCATTTCCACTTTAATCATGCCATCCCCCTGACAAGCCTCACATCGACCGCCTTTGACATTAAAGGAAAATCGACCAGGTTTATATCCACGAGCTCTGGCTTCGGGGGTCCCGGCAAATAGTTCCCGTATCGGCGTGAATAATTGAGTGTAAGTCGCTGGATTCGATCGAGGCGTCCTACCAATTGGGCTTTGATTTATATCAACTATTTTATCGACATTGTCCAGACCGATGATCTCTTTATGGGGTGCACACTCAATCCGACTTTTGTTAATCAGGCGAGCGGCAGCAGGGTATAAGGTTGAGTTTATCAAGGTAGATTTCCCTGAACCTGAAACACCCGTGACACAAGTCAATAATCCAATGGGAATATCTACGCAAACATCTTTTAAGTTATTGCCGGATGCCTCTACTATCGAAATAGTCTTGCCTTTGGTTGCTTGGTGACGATGTGAGGGCAGTGCTATCCCATCAACGCCCGATAAATATTTACCGGTAAGCGATTTGGGGTTTTGTTTAATTTCGTCGATCGTTCCTTCCGCGACAACGAAACCGCCGTGAACCCCTGCGCCGGGTCCGATATCAACAATGTAGTCAGCATGACGCATAGCGTCCTCATCATGCTCAACGACGATAACAGTGTTCCCTAAGTCTCTCAGGTGCGTGAGAGTTGATATTAATCTATCATTATCGCGCTGATGCAGACCAATCGATGGCTCGTCTAGAACGTACATTACACCAACTAACCCTGAACCAATTTGCGATGCGAGCCGAATGCGTTGAGCCTCTCCTCCAGAAAGAGTTTCAGCGGATCTATCCATGCTCAGATAATTTAGTCCAACGTTAACGAGAAAGCCTAACCTATCGTGAACTTCTTTAATAATTTTCTCAGCAATCTCAGCCTTGTTTCCTGTAAGGGTAAGATTTTCAAAGAAGTTTAGTGCATCGCCAATAGACCGCGTGACAATATCATTGATGTTGGTATTCTCAATAAATACATGTCGAGCCTCTAACCGCAGTCGGCTGCCGTTGCAATCAGGGCAGGTCTGAGAGTTAATGTATTTTGCCAGCTCCTCACGTACGCTATTAGACTCGGTTTCTCGATAGCGCCGTTCCATATTGGGAATGATCCCCTCCCATGAATGATGACGCGTGACTCCTTGCCCTTTGTGACGTAGGTAGCTAAATTCTATGGTTTCGTCGTCGCTGCCGAATAAAAGTTTTTCGCGTTGTAAATCCGTAAGGGAGTCTAGCGGCTCATCAACGCTGAAACCGTAATGATCGGCTACATTTTGCAGCATCCTAAAGTAGAACAGACTGCGTCTATCCCAACCCTTGATTGCACCTTGAGAAAGACTGATACTTTCGTCGAAAATTATTTGTTCTGGGTCGAAATACTGCTTAGTACCAAGTCCGTCACAGGTCGTGCAGGCACCTACTGGATTATTGAAAGAAAACAGTCTTGGCTCAAGTTCGCTCAGACTATACCCACAATGTGGGCAGGCGTAGCGACTGGAAAAAACCAGTGTTTTTTCTTCCTGTTGTTCGGAGGGCATGACATACACTTCAGCCACGCCTTCGGCCAATTCGAGCGCTGTCTCAAACGATTCGGCCATTCTCTGCTCATTGCCTTCCTTTATTACCAAACGATCAACAATTACATCGATATCGTGTTTGAAATTTTTCTTTAATGTGGGCGGCTCAGATAGATCAATTACTTGTCCATCTACTCTAGCTCTAACAAAACCTTGAGCGTGAAGACTCTCAAGAAGGTTTAAGAATTCTCCCTTACGATTTTTAACGACTGGAGCCATTAACATAATCTTGCTTCCTGCCGGCAGTTCCATGGTTTGATCAACCATTTGACTGACGGTTTGAGCTTGTAACGTCACATCGTGATCTGGGCATCGAGGGTCACCAACGCGGGCAAACAAGAGACGCAAATAATCGTAAATTTCTGTGATCGTGCCGACGGTTGAGCGTGGATTATGAGAAGTTGCTTTCTGTTCTATCGATATTGCTGGGCTTAAGCCCTCAATAACGTCTACATCTGGTTTCTCCATCAAGCTAAGGAACTGACGTGCGTATGCAGACAACGATTCCACGTATCTACGTTGGCCCTCGGCGTATATTGTGTCGAAAGCAAGAGATGACTTTCCAGAACCGGACAAACCAGTGATAACGATAAGTTTATCCCTTGGAAGTTCCAGATCAATTCCTTTTAGATTGTGCGTTCTTGCACCGCGGATGGTAATTTTTTCTAACACTGCTGAGATACTGAGATTTATAAAATTTAGGGATTGCCGACGTAAACTTCTGTTTTGGGTGTAATCCAGAAGAGGTCTAACTCATAAAGATCGGTTAATAACAGCTCTTTTTATTGAGCGAAACGAACAACCTGCTAATATACGTGCCTTGCCGTCAAATCGGTATGATTTTTTTATCCTATTCGTCTTAAAAGCTCATGTAATGATCGCTGCCGCTTTTACCAATTAGTAGAGATCGATATAGGGATTTTTCTGTAAATCTAAGCATCAAATAAAATTGAAAGTGAGCTCAGACAGCTTAAATAAATTAGAGAAGCGCTCCATCTTTGCGCTGGCTTCAGTATATGGCCTACGCATGTATGGCTTGTTTTTGATACTCCCAGTGCTTGCTATTTATGCCGAAAATTTGGAAGGTGCGACACCTCTTCTCATGGGAGTCGCTCTTGGGGTATACGGAATTTCCCAAGCTTTATTTCAAATACCTTTTGGCATCATGTCAGACAGATTTGGTCGTAAGCCCATCATTTTAATAGGGCTCGCGATTTTTGTAATTGGCAGTCTTGTCGCGGCAGCGTCCACAACCATAACAGGCGTAATTCTTGGCAGAGCATTGCAAGGAGCCGGTGCTATAGCCGCTGTGGTTTTGGCTTTGACCAGCGATTTGACCAGGGAGAATCAAAGAACGAAAGCGATGGCAATGATTGGTATGACCATCGGTTTCTCTTTTATGCTTGCCTTAATTACGGCACCATGGCTGGAATTCTTTATCTCTGTACCAGGCTTATTTGTAATGACGGCCATTCTCGCAGCGTTGTCTATGGGAGTGATTGTTAAAGTTGTTCCGACACCGGTGCAAACTGTGAATCTAGACGTTCGTCCGATTCCGATCCGGATGTTACAGCTCTTGAGGCACCGGCAACTAATCCGCCTCGATCTTGGCATTTTTGTATTGCACTTTGTGTTGACGGCCATGTTCGTCGCTGTACCCATTATTTTGCTTCAAGAGCTCAATCTCGAGACGAAAGCACATTGGTCGGTTTACCTTCCTGCCTTATTAGTCTCAATAGTGCTGATGGTACCTTTGATTGTTATCAGTGGTAAAAAAGAGAGAGTTGAAGGTATCTTCTTTGCAGCCGTTTGCCTTCTTTTGCTATCGCAGTTTATGTTTCTGATTCGCCCTTTGGGTTCATTAGGTTTGACAATCTGTTTGGTTGTTTTCTTTTGGGGATTTAACCTATTAGAGGCTATGTTGCCCTCGCTGGTGTCTCGAGTGGCGCCAGCGGCCTGCAAAGGCTCTGCGATGGGTGTCTATAATACATTCCAGTTCTTAGGAATCTTTTTTGGAGGGTTGTTCGGAGGCTTACTCTACGGTAGTTTTGGCGTCAATGCAGTCTTTGCTCTTTCGGGGCTCTTGTTACTGCTTTGGGCAACAGTTCTCCACACCTCACCTCGTATGGTTTTGCTTGACAGCATCGTAATACGGGTCAACCCAAACGCAAACTATTGCTGTAAAACAGCACTTGAGAAGGTTGATGGTGTGGAGGAAGTAATCATCATAGATGGTGAGTCGGTAGCTTATTTAAAAGTAGATAAGTCTAAACTTGATCAGGTCGCTCTCGACCAAATCATTATGAACCGTTAAACTCAGCCTGCTGAACAAAAAATAATTAACTGCTCGATCAAATTGCGAGCATAAAGATAAAATTTTAAATTTGGAGTAAACAAATGGCAGGTGTCAATAAAGTAATTATCGTAGGTAACCTAGGAAACGATCCAGAGGTTCGTTATTCCAATAATGGTGCAGCGATAGCCAACATCAGCGTTGCCACATCTGATTCATGGAAGGATAAAAACACCGGTGAGCGACAAGAGCGCACTGAATGGCACAGAATCGTGATGTTTAACCGCTTGGGTGAAATCGCAGGCGAGTACCTTAAAAAAGGATCTAAGGTCTATATCGAAGGTAAATTGCAGACCAGAAAATGGCAAGATCAACAGGGCCAAGATCGATACACAACTGAGATTGTCGCAGACCAAATGCAAATGCTAGATGCACGAGGTGCCGGGCAGTCCGGAGGGATGGGTGCGGGAGCTGGAGGAAGCTACCAACAGGCCCCGCAAAATCAGTTTGGTGGCGGTCAAAACCAAGCACCTCAGCAGCAGACGCCATCGGCGCCGCAACCAGCTAACGATTTTGACGACGATATTCCTTTCTGATTTGTATATATTTGTATATAACTCTTATTGTTAACTAAAAGTTTTTGCTTGTTGATCTTTTTTCAATAAATATTAAGCAGATAGCTTGATTTAAGAACCTCTTCCAGCTGTAAAGTTATAAGAGGTTTTTTTATGCCTTCTTAGGATGTATGTTAGAAAGTTATATAATTTTTTACTTGTTAAATTGAACGATATTCAAATTATCAATGAACGAACTTTGAGAACAGAAATAGTCAGTCATGATTCGGGAGATTTGCTGCCAATATTATTTGATCGCCGTGATTTACCGATTCCGGCACAAACGAATTTAGTGTTAGTCGGAGGTATTTGAGCGTAAATACATTGACTCGCAATCTACGAGAGCTAATGGTTCTCTAGTAAGTAGATAGAAGAACAGAGAATAGATCTTGCGTACCCGTTGCAATAATTAATTTAGTGAGGCTGAGATTATAGGAAGCATATTCTAATATCTAGGTAAGGACTATGACGATAGAAAGGTTAAAAAAATAACAGTTGCTCCTTCTACTTTTAATCAGAGGCTTACAACCATTTGGCCTTATTTATCTTGGTATTTCGATATCTTCGTTAGTTCACTAAACTTGTCATCGCCTCTCCATGAAAGAGTTCTAGTCGGTATGTAGTGGCATAGTAAATCTGGCCGCCTAATTAGAAGTGATATTATCACGTCATTATTAAGATCGAGGATGCCATCACTGTGAGTAAGCAGCTGGTGAATTGTTACCTCTTTTGTCTAAGTCTATGTTTAGTGTGGTAGATGTTGGCTTTAGACATCCTTTAATCTTAAGTTGCCTTTTTCGACCTGCGTTAATACTAGTATTGCGGTAATTTGTTTGCTAGTAGAGCCAAATACGAACTGAGTATCGGGGCGCACAGCAAGCTTCTTCTCAAAGTTGGAAAACCCCTTCGTTTTTGAGGAGATCAGTTCTCCATTTTGACTTATCTGCACGATGCCATTGAAACTGTTACTGGCTAAGATACGATCTGCTGTCACTTTAAGCTTATCGTGATCAGCGGCATGCACAGAGCTATACTGAAAAATAAAAAACAAGATTACTATTTTAAGAAGACGCGTCATTTTTCTATTTTTCCAAGTTGCTAATTAAGCATTTCCAAGTAGCGCACACGTTCATAACATGTCGAGTGCCCGCAGTGCATCGTAGGTTATTTGCGTTCGTATAAAAGAAAAATTACGTATGTCGAAGCTGGCAGAGGGTTCAATGTTGCTCGCAAAAAAATAGGCGTTTCCGTCTTTGACTAAATAGCCAACAAACCACCCGTTATTTATATCGCCGTTGACAGACCAGCCAGTTTTACCGCTAATTTGATGTGTTGCTGTTTGTTCCATTACCATCATGTTTTTTACAATAGCATGCGTTCTATCACTGATGGGAAGTGCCTTGTTGTAAAAATTCACCAAAAAGTGGAGTTGTTCAAACGGGCTGATAGTAGATTCGCCCATTAACCAAAACATATCTAAACTGCTGTCGCTAACATCCATCTTGCCAAAACCTAACTCACGTAAATGCGCGTTCATTTGTTTTGTGCCAATTTGTCTTGCGACTTGACGATAGCAAGGCACACAAGAATTATGGAAAGCATCTTGCAGCACCATATCTTGCTCCCAACTCTTAAATCTCTTGGATGTACCGTCCCATTCAAATACAGTCGTTTCGTCTTTGATAACGCCAGTTTCAAGACCAATGATGGTATTTGGTATTTTAAATGTAGACGCTGGCAATTGCCCCATAGCCGACCATTCAAAGTTGTTAGAATAGTAAATGTCTTGTGATAAATCGTAAATTAAGATTGCACCAAGAACATTCGCTTCATTTATTATTACGCGTAATGCATTTGACGTGATTTTCGTTTGCTTGCTGGGGATTTTTTGCTCAGCTAGCGATGAACTGGCTACCAAAGCGATAATGAGAGATAATGACAGCGCGTTTTTCATTTTTTTGGAGTTTGTTTACTGAACTCGGTACAGTATAACAAGTAAATTTTTTCGACTAACATAAGAAAATGTGCTTTCCTCAGTAGCTAGAAAAGTAATCGACAACATAGCTAAAGAAAAATGACTTTATTGGTATGGACGTGATACCCGAACACGAAAGCGAAATAGAAAAATGAGCGATGCTAACCCGAGTTTTATGATAGCCGTAGCAGAACAATTGTCGTTCGTTAGTGCTTTTCTAGGTGGTTTTTCGGCGACCATCCTATTCACAATATTGGTTTTTTCATCACCAAAAAAGTCGGTCAGTTGGATTGTGGTTTCTTCGGCGATAGCGGCATGCAGTTTGCTTATAGCCGTTATTGCCTCTTGGCGGTTACTCATTCTTTTGCACCCTGAATTCCCGCTAGAATTAAATAATTCAATGGTAGGTATACTGTGGCGCTCGATGCTTTTGGGCTATGGGCTCGGTTTTTTGAGCTTATTGGTCAGTATTGGCTTGTCGGGTTGGTTGCGCTCAAGCAGGGCAGGTATTACTACTTCTGGTATTGCTTTTGTTGCAATGGTGTTTTTTATTTTAGCAACGCCATTTGGAGGTTAGCTTGTAATCTGACTTGCCACCACGATCGATTCCAGTTCGTTAGTTAGGATTTTGTTGATAATTCGACTGTTTGGTTTTAGGGGCCGGAGAGCGATAGTTCAATGCGTTATGTGGCCCGGTGGTGTTGTAATGCACCCGCCAATGCTCAATCAGTATTTGAGCTTTTTTAAGGGTATAAAAATATTCGTTATCTAGAAGTTTATCTCTATGCTTACCATTGTAGCTTTCGTTGTAGCCGTTTTCCCAAGGACTACCGGGCTTGCTGAATAAATTTTTTAAACCAGTCATCGATAACCATTGGTATACGATCTAAGACGTAGATTCGCTGCCAATTATCGCAGCCTAGCCCGAGCAAAAAAATTGGGAACAAACCAGACCACCAATATCTATCAGCCTTTAATTCTGACAGAAAACAAAAGAACAAACTCCCCGCTGATGCCCAAAAAACATAAAAATAGAGGAAGTAGACTATAACACTCCCAAAAATGAATATAGGGAGTGACCCAGCTTAGGAAGTTATGTAACCGTTCAAAGGCGCCCATAAGCTTGCATCATTATCGGCCATCTTACTGTTCACTGAGTAAGCAAAAATATGGACTTGATTGAAAAAACGCGACACAAGTAAAAAGGTCAAAATATCAAAGATATAGGCGAAGAAAATTGACAGGATTTCTAAATGGACTTGTAAAGATATAGTCATAAATAGCCTGAAAAATTGACATACTTTTAACTTTTTGAGTGCTTTGAGCTAATAAACGCCTGAATAAAAGAAAAAATAATTTCAGGTTGGTTCCTAGGTATACTTTATCTTTCTAGACTTTTAACGTTTTATCGCAATTTCGAATTTGACCAAAAGGCCCCTAGATTTTGACTAGGGGCTTTTTTATTTGAGCCTAAATCATCATGAAGCCAATCAGTTTTATTTTTTTTTGCTACCTTAGCTTCTCTCTTGCAGTTGCGACGGAAGACAATCTTCGCGACCGCGATTTTTCAGCTGAAAACTGGGCGCAGACCTGTGAGGACTGGGATTTATGGGATAAGCCTGGCCCACCTTTTAAGCTATTCGGGAATACCTATTATGTCGGAACCTGCGGAATTTCGTCGATACTGATAACCAGTTCAGCAGGACATGTTTTGATAGATTCTGGTACCAGACTAGGAGCTAGGGTTGTGATAGAAAATATTAAGAAACTTGGTTTTGATCCCTTAGACATTAAAGTTTTGCTTCACAGTCATGAGCACCATGATCACGTTGGTGGGCTAGACTATATTAAGACGTCGACAGGCGCGAGACTTTTCACTTCCCAAGGTGCATTGGGTGCGATTAGCTCCGGTACACCATCTCAACAAGACCCTCAATATGGCATGTTAAAAGTGATGGAACCTGTTGAGGTTGATGGCATTATTGAGGAAGGTCAGCACGTTAAATTGGGGATGCTTGAGTTGAATCCATTAGTCACCCCTGGGCACACGCCGGGCGCCCTCAGTTGGCAATGGCGTTCTTGTGAATTGAATAAATGTGCGGTATTTGTTTATGCTGATAGTCTCAGTCCGGTCAGCAGCGAGGTGTATCGATTTAGTGACTTCAAAAACTATCTTTCAGCCTATCGGACTTCGATAGAAAAAATCTCGACTTTAGAGTGCGATATTTTAATTGCACCACACCCATCGGCAGCTAAGCTCCGAGCTCGTATCGAGTCGCAACAGAGTTTGATTGGCAAAGATGGTTGTGGTAACTATGCTAATCATCTTAACCAAAGGTTGGCCAGAAGACTGGAGAAAGAAAACAAAGAAGAGCCTAATTAACCTTTTGCGGTGTTGGTGAAATTATGTGTACATTGTACGCAACTGGAAAAACTTTTTGATATTTCAATAGGGTATGGAACGACTAGATCAGGTAACTCGGGCATCATCCTTGACTGTCGCAGATGAGGAAAGCGGTGATGGGGGTCTCGACTCCTTGAGTGCCGTAGATGCCCTATCTAAGTTTATAAGCGATGGTTTGCTAGCAAGGATTGCAGATAACAAAACAAAGCTCCAATGCGAGGAAGATTATTTTAACGCAGCGATACTATTTGCAGACATAAGTGGTTTTACGTCATTGACCGAGGATTTGGTAGCTAAGTACGGATCAGAGCAGGCGGTTGGAGCTGAGCATTTAACGCTTCTGATATCTGAATACTTTGATAAGCTAATAGAGGTCGCTGAATCTTATGGTGGTGATGTTGTTAAATTCGCTGGTGACGCTGTGCTTATTTTGTTTCCAGTTGAAGATAATGATTTCGCCGTCAGAGTCGCGGTTACCTGTGCTCTAAAAATGCAAGAGGTAGCAAAACGTCTTTCGCAAAAAATCAAAAATGAAAAGGATCTATGTCTTAGCTTAAAGATTGCTATTAGCTATGGAAGTATCAGGGGTATGATTCTCGGAGGCGTCTTAGATCGATGGGAATATGCTGTCGTAAGTGACGCCATTATAAACCTAGAGACTCTCGGTAAAGTAGCTTTACCTGGTGATGTTATCATCTCGAGAGAGTCACTGAGCTTATTGGGTGATTTTTGCGGCGAGTTTGATCAAAGGGATGAAGATTGCTACAGCATTGGCAGTATCAAAGAGTGGCAATACCAATCATCAACGGACAGTATTGGGCTCACCGAGGATCATATGCCAATGATTAAGAGCTTTGTGCCAGCGGCTGTGGCAAACCGTATTTCAGCGGGGCAGGTAGATGTGGCACTTATTAGTGAACTCAGACATATCACGGTTCTCTTTATTAATCTGCCCGATTTTAAACCGGACATTGATCTTGAGGCCGCTCAACGGATTGTGACGTGTATTCAACAGGTATGCTATGGCCAGCGTGGTAGTTTGGACAAAATTAGTAGTGATGACAAAGGCGTGTCGTTGATCGCTGGTTTTGGAGTGCCACCGATGTCGGCAGAAGACGATGCTGAGCGAGCGGTTAAAGCCGCTCTAAATGTTAAAACCGCCTTAGAAGCTATAGATGTGCAGGTATCAATAGGCGTCGCATCCGGCCCTGTTTACTGTGGCACACTCGGGGATAAAAGGCGTTGTGAATATACTCTTATGGGGGATGGAGTTAATACGGCAGCTCGTCTAATGAGCAAGGCCAAAGGGGGTATATTATGTGATTCTGCTACCTTCGAGCAGAGCTCTGAGAAAATTAATTTTAAGAGTGCTGGGCTCCTCGAGCTTAAAGGTAAATCTAATCCATTGCCAACCTATAATCCCTTATCTGTAATCAGTGTTCAAAAAAACGAAAATACATACTTTGTAGGCCGAAATACAGAACTCGCTATTATAGAGCAGTTGATAGATCAACCTAGCCAAAGAGGTATTGGAAGAGGAGTCTTAATAGTTGCTGAGGCCGGTATTGGCAAATCTGCGGTTTTGTCAGAGGTCGTAAGACGGAGGTCTGAGGAAGCTGATACGAGAGTATTAATAGCGAGTGCAAGCACTACCCAAACCTCATTTTTTGGCGTTTGGCGAGAGTTAGTATACGAAGCAGTGGGTTTCGATGAACTGACAAGTTCTGAGCAAAAAAAAGATTTCTTAGACAAGCTTATAGAGAGAAATTCCAGAGTCAAAGTTGGGATGTTGCCGCTTTTGAATGAAATTTTTGGTCTTGATTTAGAAGAGTCCGATCAATTGTTGCAAATGCAAAATGAGATTCGAGCGGAGAATATTCATACCCTTATGGCTTATATTCTAAGAGAAATAGCAGATGGTCGGACTTTGGTAATTATTATTGACGACGCTCACTGGATGGATTCTGCGTCTTGGCTATTATTGGATTCTATAGCAAGGAGTGTAGCTGAGGTAATTTTCATCATGGCTCTGCAAAATTTTGTAGGTAAGCCTCCAAACAGTTATACAAGGCTAGCGACCATGAGCTCGGTCGATGAAATTAAGTTAAGACCTCTAACGCGCAAAGATCATGATAACGTTGTGCAACACGAGTTGAGTGCGGAGTTGGTACCCGAACGGTTGTTGAATCTAATTTATAAACGAACTGAGGGTAACCCACATTATGCAGAAATATTAGTTCGTGATCTGTTGGCTAGGAAAATAGTGACCGTTCATGCAGGTCATTGTCGGTTATCAGATCAAATTCGTAACCTTGAACAGATCGAACTGCCCATATCAATTGAAAGTGCCTTGAACAGCCAAATGGACCGGCTTGATCTCGATCAGCAACTTGCCCTCAAAACAGCCAGTGTCGTTGGCCGAAAATTTAATATGGATACGCTACACCACATTTATCCGGTAGATAAATCTAGAGAGGAATTAAATGGTGAGCTTGATCGATTAAGCGGCGTAGGAAACTCGAGCCCAAATAAGACATGTCGATTATTTATTTACTCACGAGGCTACTCAAAAAATCGCTTATGACCTTCTTTTATTTCGACAACGAAAGAAAATGCACCGAAAGGTGGCATCGTGGATGATAGCTAATTCGACTATTGCCTCACAAAACAACGTGGAATTAGCCTTGCATTGCTATAAGGCCGAGGATTATCGTAAAGCCTTGCACTTTTACGGCAAAGCCATTCAAAACGCCTTCAAGAAGTTTGCTAATAGAGAAATTATTGAGTGTTTGAGTAAAATTGAATCCATCATAGGGCAACATAATATTACCGTATCTAAGTCAAAACATGCCAGATGGGTGGCCATGGGTGGCACTGCGGAACTAGCCTTAGGTTTCCCCGAGAGAGCTGAAAGTGAATTTAACAGAGCATTGGATTTGCTTGGGTTTAGACAGCCTCGATCAAAAATGGGATATATAACTAAAACATTAGTAGAAGCTGTTTTACAGTTACGAAATCGCTATCTCCCATCACTGCGAAAAAGAGTGCCGGATAGAAGGGTTAAAGACGTACATTTAGCCGCAATGATCATGGAACGTCAGTTTGTGGTCTACTTTTACCTCAAGAAAATGGAGGGTCTATTTTATTCAGCGTTGGCTTCCACTAATCTATCTGAGGCGACACAAGATGACACGGTTACATTATCAAGGAGCTACGCAAATATAGGTAACGTTTTTGCTGGGATACCCGCCTATAGACTTTCGAGTTCCTATCTAAGGCGCGCTAAAAAGGTGGCAGAAAATCTCAATGATGACGGAGCATGGGCATGGTACCACCTCGCTGGAGGCATGTGTTTGGCGCAATTTGGAGATTGGCAAGGACATACTCAAGCAATGTCAAAGTGCCAACAATCAGCAATAGCGCACGGTGATCGACGTCGTTGGGAGGAGGCGACGTCGGTAAAAAGTATAGCTGGGTTTCTATCTGGTGAACTGGAACAGGCAAGTGATCTAAGCAATGATTACAGCAAGATACTGGATTCAGGATTCCGTCGCGGCGTAACACAAACACAGCTTTGGGGGCTTTGCATGTGGTTGATGTCTGCAATTGTGCAGGGCGAGTTTACGCTGGCAAACTCACTGGATAAAAGATTAAAAAAGCTGATTGATGGATCGAGTGATCCCATTGACCCAGTTAATGTGTTAGAGGCAAATAGCTCTTTTGCCCTGCTTTCGCTTCGAAACGAAGAAACGATAGAAGCTTTTGAATATTTGACTATGGCGGCGAAAGAGATAGCTATCTGGGGGCGCCCAACTAATTGGCGATCCATTGTTGGTTGCTTTCATTATTGTGAAGCGACTCTTCGGCTCTGGTATCAGCTAAAAGTCGAGGGAAGGGAGTCGTATTTTAAAGAAACTCAACGCCGATTAAACAGTGCGATTTACTTGTTAAAACAGCATGCAAATATATACGATATTGCTATTCCTCGCTATCGATTGGTAGCTGGATGGTATGAGTCTATGCTGGAAAATGAGGATGCCAGTCACACTCACTGGATAAAAGGTTTGGAGTTCGCCAAAAAGTTCAATATGAAATTCGACACCTGCTTGTTGTTGCTGGCCCTAGATACGTCCTTGTCCAATGAGAGTTTAAGTAAAGCAACCCACAAAGATTACTCAAGCGAATTGTTGTCTGAGGGTAAAAAGTTATACGATCTTGCTAGATTTCGTGAATGGAGAAACATCTAGCGATATAGTCAAACAACCGGTTTGAGCTCAAAGCTCAGCCAGCTTTAAATTCTACTTTCACTTTTTAGGCTCAACACGTAATATGCTAGACATATTTAAAATAAAAATTGTGAAAACATGAGCTTTGAATTTTTAAAGTATGAAGTCAGTGACCGTATTGCAATGGTTACGCTAGATCGCCCAGAAGCGGCTAATGGATTAAACCTGGGACTCGCACAAGAGCTTGCTAAAGTAGCTAAACAGCTAGCAGAGAACGCTACGGTTAAGGCTGTTATTCTAACCGCAAGTGGACGATTTTTCTGTGCTGGCGGAGATGTAAAGGCGATGCATGACGCGCAAGAGGGGATGGCGGGAAAGACAGTGAGAGAAATAGCTGATGCATTACATGAAGCCATTGAATTCTTTGCGAACATGAGAGCGCCGTTGATATGTGCAGTAAATGGCACGGCTGCCGGTGCTGGCTTCAGTATTTCGGTAATGGGAGATATGGCCATCGCAAGTGAATCAGCAAAATTTACCATGGCCTACAGTAACATTGGCCTCAGCCCAGATGGAAGCTCGAGTTTTTACCTTCCTAGATTGATAGGGCTAAGAAAAACGCAGGAGCTTATGTATACCAATAGAGTTTTGAGTGCCCAAGAAGCAAAAGAGTGGGGCTTGCTTAATGAGGTTGTTGCTGACAATGAGCTAATGCCACGAGCAAAAAAAATAGCACAAAAATTTGTTATTGGATCTCTAAACTCAAATGCCTCAATTAAAAAGCTGTTACGTCAATCAGGGTTCAACAGTTTACATCAACAACTTGAGTTAGAAAGCGACACAATCGAGGAGTGTGCTGATGGCGCTGATGGCAAGGAAGGAGTTACTTCCTTCGTAGAAAAACGTAAACCAAATTTCCAATAGCTCTGCGTGCAATGTGATTCATTAAGTTGAATTTTTAAGCCCAGCAGACCACATTAACAAAAGTGTAGTTCTGTAAAGTTAATGTCCGGATTAGAGATTAGCTTTGCACATGAATTCCCGTTCAGCTGAATTTACGGGTGATTCAAATCAATCAAGTCATCTCGCCCGCTTTTTGATTTAAGAACTGTCCTGTGTTTCGGAAGAGCCTCCTGTCGCTTGTGACGCAAAAGCCGCGAGAGTTGAGGGCTAAGTTAACCTATCTGTTGATTTATGTATTCAAATTCGCGAAAAAGTTCTTCACGTATTTTGGTGGCAACCATTGCCTCAACCTTTTTACCGACTAACGGTATACTGGCTTTGACAGAGAGTTCGACAGAGATTTCGCTTCCTTCCTCAAGATTATAAAGAGATTGATTAGCTTTGATACTAATCGGCGTGCCATCAATTACCGTGGTTGAAATATTGTCATAGCTTTCGTCTGTCTCGCTCCAGGCTTGTTGCGTTTTAATGGTCTGTTGATCTCCCAATATTTTCTTCATCATAGCAGGGAGATCCGCTTGCTCTTTGCGAGTAATGGTCAGTAGCGGAAATTCTTCTTCGTTACTGTCACAACTCGCTTCGATGCTGCCTAAATCCATGCAGCGTTTAACGATGAGTTGTGGGTCAGTGACTTGATTAAATACGTCTTCGGCTGAACCAGAAAAGTGGTAGATAAATTCCATTGTTTATTGAAGGTGTGTCTTTGAGTAGTGCATCAAGGATAGCAGTACGATGTTACAACTGGAATAGGCCTTGAGCACAGTTTTGTTTTATAACTCGTTAGATATAACCAATTGAACTATTAAAATTAAAAAAAAGAATATACAAAAATCTATAGTTCTATAGAAAAATGCATATAATGCAGTCCATGGCAAATGGGGCAAAAACAATCACTGAAAGCAGCGAGACTGTAAAGTACGCACGTAAAAAAATACTGGCTATAGAAGCCGCGGCTAAGGTTTTTGCGAACAAAGGTTTTCATGGATCTACCACTCATGATATTGCTGCCGAAATGGGTATTCAGCAAGGCAGCCTCTATTACTATTTCAAATCGAAAGAACAGGCACTACAAGATGTCTGTGAGTATGGGTTTGAAAACTACGTTCAGAAGATGCAGAAAATCTGCTCAAAAAAACAATCCATCGAAGCGAAAATACTGGCAATCGTGACCTCCCATCTTAGTACCTATCGCTCCGATCACAGCGCAATGAAAGTTCATAACGAGCAAAGGCTGTATCTACCAAAGCAAAAGCGAGTGCTAATCAAGCAGTTGGGTACTCGTTACCGCGAATTACTCGAAGGGGTCCTAGGGGAAGGTATTCGCAAAAAAAGCTTGAGAGCGGATATAGACACGCAGTTCGTTGCATATTCAATTATCGGGATATGCAATTCTTGGGGTGCCAATTTGGTTAGAGATGAAAATTTAGACCTTTTGGAGACTATTGAACAGTGCTCAACCCTAATTCTTCGTGGGACTTTGAGCTCGCAACAAAGCTCTAAGAAACGCAAACCGAATTAATTTCAAAATTATATCTTTTAATAACTATGACTACACAACAGAAATCCACTAATGTCACTTGGCATGATGGCGAAGTAACTCGAGCAGATAGATTTAATCGTCTAGGCCAAAAAGGCGTTACTATTTGGTTTACAGGCTTATCAGGGAGTGGCAAAAGCACCGTTGCAGTCGCGCTAGAGAAAGCGCTGCATAGTCTAGGCAAGCTCAGTTATCGACTCGATGGGGATAATATTCGTCTGGGTATAAACAAGAATCTTGGTTTTTCTGCCGAGGATAGAGCTGAAAATATTCGCCGCATAGGTGAAATAGCCAAACTTTATTGTGATACTGGAATAATCACACTCAATAGCTTCATAAGTCCCTACAGGGAAGACCGTCAACAGGTCAGAAGAATACACGAAGAGGGTGGGTACAACTTTATCGAGGTTCATGTGAATTGCTCTTTGGAATGTGCTGAATCCAGAGACCCGAAAGGCCTGTACAAAAAAGCAAGAGCAGGAGAGATCAAGAATTTCACGGGTATTGATGACCCCTACGAAACTCCAGAGAACGCCGAAATCGTCTTGAATACAGATGAAATGACAATAGCAGAAGAGGTGGATGTGATCCTCGACTATCTTCAAGAACAACGCTTTTTGATTCTATACAGATAAAAGAGCCATAGGAGTATTAAAAGTGATCAAACCACATGGCGCTGACGCGCTAAATCCCTTATTCGTCTCAGACGTTGATCAGAGAGAGCAACTCATCACTCGCAGTAAATCCATGCCTCAAGTATCGGTTAGTTCTGCATCGGCAGCTAACGCGGTAATGCTTGGTGGCGGCTACTTTACGCCACTAACAGGCTATATGACCAAGGCAGATGCGCTTGGTGTTGCGCGAGAAATGAAAACTGATGATGACCTATTTTTCCCAGTGCCTGTTCTTAACTTACTCCAAGAGGTAAGCTTTAAGATTGATCAAGAGATAGCATTGCTCGATCCCAATGTTGAAGGCAATCCGGTTGTTGCTGTACAGAGAGTTGAAGGTATAGAGCAACTGAGCAGTGATGAGATTAATGAAATTGTCGAAGCGATCTACGGTACGCTTGATCCAGCTCACCCTGGTGTGGCTGCATTTTTAGCTCAAGGGAGTTTCGTTGTTTCCGGCCCGATTAAAGTACTTAATTTTAGCTATTTTGAGACTGATTTCTCGGCGACTTTTCGCACAGCAGTTCAAATTAGAGAGGAAATTGCTGCAAACGGGTGGGAGAAAGTCGTTGCATTTCAAACTAGGAATCCAATGCATAGAGCCCATGAAGAGCTATGCAAAATGGCAATGGAAGCTACACAGGCCGATGGTTGTGTAATTCATATGCTTTTGGGTAAATTAAAGAAAGGTGATATTCCTGCGGACGTTAGGGACGCTTCTATTCGTGAGATGGTCGAGCACTATTTCCCGGAGAATTCCGTAATGGTCACAGGCTATGGTTTTGATATGTTGTACGCAGGTCCCCGCGAAGCCGTGTTACACGCTCTGTTTAGACAAAACATGGGAGCTACACACTTTATTATCGGTCGTGATCACGCCGGTGTAGGTGAGTACTATGGAGCATTTGATGCGCAGACTATTTTTGATACTGACGTACCCGGCGACGCGCTGCAAATAGAGATCTTCAAAGCAGATCACACAGCCTATTCCAAGAAACTCAATAAAGTAGTTATGATGCGAGATGTTCCAGACCATGAGTTTGAGGATTTTGTTATTCTCTCGGGAACGAAGGTAAGGGAGTTGCTCGGCAATGGTGTTGCGCCCCCGCCGGAGTTCTCTAGACCAGAGGTGGCAAAGATTTTGATGGATTATTACCAGAATTTGTAATTTTTAATTATTAATGGCAAAGCGGCGTTTTATTGCCGCTGCGTCTATTTCAAGTCACAGAGCGTTGATTAGTTTCTGAATATGCAGATAGATTGTTTTAATGGAGATGCAGACGGCATTTGCGCTTTGACTCAACTTAGGTTGCACAAACCTATTGAGAGTCAACTTATTAGCGGAGTTAAAAGAGATATAAATCTACTCTCTAGAGTTGATGCTGGCCCCCAAGACCAAATTACCGTGTTAGATGTATCGCTCGATAAGAACAGAAAAGATCTCAATCGTTTGTTGCATACGGGTGCGGCGGTTTTTTATTGTGATCATCACTTTGCCGGCGACATTCCCGATTCAAACAATTTGCAAACAATTATTAATAGTAGCGCTGACGTCTGCACGTCCTTATTGATAAATAAGTATCTTGACGGTGCATTTTTAGATTGGGCAGTGGTAGGTACATTTGGTGACAACTTAAAGAGAAGCGCTACGATTTTAGCTAAGCCACTCGGACTCAGTTCCGAGCAATTGCGGCAGCTAGAGAAATTAGGTATTTATCTTAATTACAATGGTTACGGAGCGAGTTTGGAGGATCTCTATTTTCATCCTGATGCCTTATTTCAACGAACTGTCCAGTACTCCTCGGCGTTTGATTTTATAAATGAAGATAAGGAGACATTTGGTGTTCTGGAAGAGGGGTACCATGACGATATGAGAAAGGCTGACGCATCTGACTTAATCTATGACAATTCCTCGGTATCCATTTACCAATTACCTAACCAGTCTTGGGCCAGACGAGTAAGTGGAGTATTTGGCAATGAGCTCGCGAATGCCAATCCAAACAAAGCCCATGCGGTACTAACTGAAAAGGGCAATGATGAGTTGCTTGTAAGCGTTCGAGCCCCCTTGCACAATAAGTATGGCGCTGATGAAGTGTGTCGCCAGTTTCAAACCGGCGGTGGACGGGCCGCTGCTGCGGGTATAAATGCACTTCCATTAGATCAAATCGACAACTTTATTCAAACGCTGTCTGATTATTATCAATAAAAGCTTATATCAGGAATAGGTGAAGTTGTTTACAATCTAGTTTGACATTAATGAAACAGGGCCTAAAATCCATCGTTTAAGCAGATATTGTTGACAATAATCTGTTTGACTACACATTAATTAAAGATGGGTTTTTAAATGAATAGCGCCTACCGTAAGCCTTTAGAGGGTACAAATCTCGATTATTTTGATGCCGAAACAGCAATAAACGAAATCAAGGAGGATTCTTATAAGAATCTACCCTACACTGCCAAGGTGTTAGCTGAAAATTTAGTTCGCCGCTGTGATCCTGAGCATCTTCAAGCTTCGTTAGAGCAGCTCATTTACCGGCAAAGAGAGATAGATTTTCCCTGGTACCCAGCTCGAGTTGTTTGCCATGATATTCTTGGCCAAACTGCCCTGGTAGATCTTGCTGGATTGAGAGACGCTATTGCCGAGAAGGGCGGCGACCCCGCTAAAGTAAATCCCGTTGTTCCAACGCAATTGATCGTGGATCATTCGCTCGCTGTAGAGCACGCAGGTTTTGAAAAAGATGCGTTCGAGAAAAACAGAGCTATTGAGGATCGAAGAAACGAGGATCGCTTTCACTTTATAAATTGGACTAAAACCGCGTTCGAGAATGTTGATGTAATACCTCCGGGTAATGGCATCATGCATCAGATTAACCTTGAGCGCATGTCCCCTGTTGTTCACTCCTCTAACGGCGTCGCCTTTCCAGATACTTTGGTGGGTACTGACAGCCATACTCCACATGTCGACGCCCTTGGTGTAATAGCTATTGGAGTCGGGGGTCTGGAAGCTGAAAGCGTCATGCTTGGCCGGGCTTCTTATATGCGATTGCCTGATATTGTGGGCGTAGAGCTAACAGGCGCACGACAAGCGGGTATTACCGCGACCGATATTGTCCTTGCTTTGACTGAGTTTTTACGAGAACAGCGAGTTGTATCAACTTATCTTGAGTTTTTTGGTGAGGGAGCTAACGATCTGACTCTAGGGGATAGGGCTACTATTTCTAACATGACGCCCGAGTTTGGGGCCACCGCGGCGATGTTTTACATTGATCAGAATACGCTTGATTATCTATCACTCACCGGTCGAGAGCCAGATCAAGTAGCATTGGTAGAACAATATGCCAAGAAAACAGGGTTATGGGCCGATGGAATGGACAACGCTAATTATGAACGAGTTCTGACTTTTGATCTCTCATCAGTAGGAAGAAATATTGCTGGTCCGAGTAACCCACACAGAAAAGTGCCTACTACTGATCTAGCTAAACATGGGATTATTGGACCAGTTGAAGACACTCAGGGGCTAATGCCAGATGGGGCGGTCATAATTGCGTCAATTACCAGTTGTACAAATACGTCAAATCCAAGAAATGTAATAGCTGCAGGTTTAATTGCTAGAAACGCAAATCGCCTTGGTTTGATGCGACAACCATGGGTTAAATCCTCTTTAGCTCCTGGTTCAAAAACTGTGAAAATGTATTTAGAAGAAGCCGGCTTGCTCACAGAGTTAGAAAATCTTGGTTTCGGTATCGTGGCTTTTGCCTGTACTACATGTAATGGTATGAGTGGTGCCTTAGACCCAGAAATTCAACAGGAGCTAATCGACAGAGATTTGTACTCCACTGCTGTTTTATCAGGCAATAGAAATTTCGATGGTCGAATTCATCCTTATGCTAAACAAGCATTCTTAGCATCGCCCCCGTTGGTCGTTGCTTATGCAATTGCTGGTACGATTCGATTCGATATTGAAAACGGAGTATTGGGACATGATCACGATGGCAAAGAGGTCAAGCTCAAAGATATTTGGCCGAGTGATGAGGAAATAGACGAAATAGTGAATGCTAGCGTAAAGCCAGAGCAGTTCAAGCGAGTCTATGAACCTATGTTTAAGCATGAGATTGAAAATGGAGTGGATAAAAACCCACTATATGACTGGCGTGAAAAAAGCACCTATATTCGTCGCCCCCCATACTGGGAAGGGGCTTTGGCCGGTGAGCGCACCCTTAGAGGTCTGAGGCCTTTGGCGATACTTGGAGATAACATCACCACGGATCACCTCTCACCATCTAATGCTATTTTGGCTTCTAGTGCCGCTGGTGAGTATTTGGCTAAAATGGGGCTGCCAGAAGAGGACTTTAACTCATACGCGACGCATCGGGGAGATCATTTAACAGCGCAAAGGGCGACATTTGCCAATCCGAAGCTGTTGAACGAAATGGTGCTCGAAAACGGCGAGATAAAACAAGGCTCTCTAGCCAGAGTGGAGCCCGAAGGAAAAGTCACTCGAATGTGGGAAGCAATCGAAACTTACATGGAAAGAAGTCAGCCCCTTATAATCGTTGCAGGTGCAGATTATGGGCAAGGCTCATCACGGGATTGGGCAGCAAAGGGAGTTCGACTGGCTGGTGTTGAGGTTATTGCAGCCGAGGGTTTTGAACGAATCCATAGAACCAATTTGATCGGTATGGGGGTCCTTCCTCTTGAGTTTGAAGCTGGTACTACGAGAAAAACACTCAAACTTGATGGAACCGAAATCTATGGAGTAGCTGGTGAACGGACTCCGGGTGCGAAGTTAACTCTCAATATCGAACGCAAGAGTGGCGAGTTGCTTTCGGTACCTATGTTGTGTCGATTGGATACAGCGGAAGAAGTCGCTATTTATGAAGCTGGCGGGGTATTACAACGCTTTGCTCAAGATTTTCTTGAGTCAAATGGTGCTTAAGTAGGGAGTTGGTAACAAGATAAGGTTTGAATATGAAGCATTCGGATAGAGAGTTCGCGCCACAGATCAGAGTTCCTGCCACCTATATGCGTGGTGGGACCAGTAAAGGTGTGTTTTTTAATTTGGCTGACCTACCAGAGTTTGCTCAAAAAGTCGGCGAAGAACGAGATAGGTTTTTGCTTAGAGTTATAGGCAGCCCCGACCCATACGGGAAGCAAACAGATGGGATGGGAGGCGCGACGTCGAGCACCAGTAAGACCGTAATTTTGTCAAAGAGTGATAACGCAGACCACGATGTTGATTACCTATTTGGTCAGGTATCTATAGACAAGCCATTTGTAGACTGGAGTGGTAATTGTGGCAACTTGACTGCAGCCGTTGGCGCTTTCGCGATTAGTAATGGCTTGATTGATAGAGAATTACCACAAAATGGAGTGGCGATAGTCAAAATCTGGCAAGCCAATATTAAGAAAACTATTGTCGCCCATATTCCTATTGTTGGTGGCCAAGTTCAAGAGACCGGTAATTTTGAGTTAGATGGTGTTACTTTTCCTGCTGCCGAAGTTAAAGTCGAATTTATCGAGCCGGCTGGAGATGGTGCCATTTTTCCTACCGGAAGTATCGTGGACACCTTATCGGTTCCGGGTATTGGTGACTTAAAAGTCACTTTGATAAACGCAGGCATACCAACGATCTTTCTCAACGCAGATGAATTGGGGCTAATAGGTACAGAATTGCAGGGCGATATAAATGGCAATGCGGAACTCTTGAGTAAGTTTGAAACAATCCGCGCTCATGGCGCGGTCAAAATGGGATTAATATCCCATTTGGCTGAGGCGGAAACACGACAGCACACACCTAAAGTGGCGTTCGTCTCACCTGCGAAGCCTTTTACAACATCCAGCTCGAAAATAATCGCCGCCGAAGAAATAGACTTACAAGTTAGAGCCCTGTCGATGGGACAGTTGCACCACGCAATGATGGGAACCGCTGCTGTCGCGATCGCAATTGCAGCTTCTATTCCAGGCACCCTGGTCAATTTGGCTGCGGGGGGTGGCAGTAGAACTGAAGTTCGATTCGGTCACCCTTCAGGGACTTTGAGTGTTAGTGGTGAAGCCATTCTAAAAGACGGCGAATGGAAGGCGCTAAAAGCGGGTATGAGCAGAAGTGCTCGCGTTTTGATGGAAGGCTTTGTTAGAGTGCCGGGATAACACTTCTCTGAGTTTAGCGATTAGTTCTATTACACTCTGTGTTTATGTTTTTTGAACGATGAGTCTCGCTTCGTAAAATAAATCGGCTATCGCGAATGTTTTAAAATAATAGGCCGGTAAGAACTCGTCTGTGTTTCCCTAGATCGCTCTTTCAATGTCTTTGTCTTTGAAGCCCAATAGATAAAGAATCCCATCGAGGCCATGTGTGGACATTGATTGCTTAGCTGATTCTCTCACAAGAGGCTTGGCCCTAAAGGCAATTCCAAGGCCTGCAACGCTCAGCATAGGTAAATCATTGGCTCCGTCGCCAACAGCAATTACTTGTTGTGGTTTTAAACCTTCGCTCTCAGCAATCTGTTTCAATAAAAATGCTTTTCTGTTGCCGTCAACGACAGGGTGAATGACTCTACCCGTTAATTTGCCGTTAACTATTTCAAGTGTGTTTGCATGCACATGGTCGATGCCTAATTTCTTTTTCAAATAGTGGCCAAAGTAGTTAAATCCACCTGAGAGTATTGCGGTTTTGAATCCGTAAGCATTTAGATTTCGAATAAGCGTTTCCGCTCCTTCCATAATAGGTAGGTTCTCAGCAATATCTTGCAATACTTCTTCGCTTAGGCCCTCTAATAATGCCATTCTTTGAGTAAAGCTCTCGGTAAAGTCGATTTCACCTTGCATTGCTTTCTCGGTTATTTGCGCAACTTGGTCACCAACACCAGCTCTTTTCGCTAGTTCATCAATCACCTCAGCCTTGATTAAAGTTGAGTCCATATCAAAGCATACAAGCCTTCGACTTCGGCGATAGGCGTCGTCTTGCTGAATGGCGATATCCACATCAAGTTCGGAAGCAATTTTAAGAAAATTGGCCCGCATTGCCTCAACGTTTTTGGGTTTGCCTTGAAGGGCAAATTCGATGCTTGACTTAGTGTCATTGGTGACTGGGGTATTTAAAGGCAATCTGCCGCTCAGTCTAACGATGTCGTGTATGTTTAATCCTTGCTCGGCGGTGACCGCCGTCACTCTAGCAATTTCCTCGGCGGAGACTTCTCGAGTTAGCAAGGTAAGCGTGTAACGATCTTGACCTTGTTGCTCAACCCAAGAAGCGTAGTCCTCAAGGCTGATTTCCCGCATTCGAATTGACAACCCCATTGTGTCAGCTTTTTCTTCGAGTTGTTGCTGAATTGTCTCACTGCTGCTCGGAATGGACAGCATAATGCCCTGAGATACTTGGTCGTGGATAACTGACTGACCGATATCAAGAATTTTTACATCCAGAGATTCGATGACAGAGAACAGCTCTGATGAAAGACCGATCCTATCCTGACCCAAGATATTTAACAATAATACGCTGTTTGCTGTCTGACTCATTAGTAAACAGTTTGTTGTGAGATGGTGGATCCCATTTTACCCCAGGTTGTCTTCATAAGATGCATGAAAATCTATCGGTTTTAAAATTCTTTCGAGTTTAGTTCGATTAAGTGATTCGTAAAATACAATGATAGAGGCTTCAGATGCCAGACGGCCACTCCTCTTTGACAACAAAGAAGGTAATATCCGCTCTAAACCAGAGGGTAAACGCGGCGACTAAATCATGATGCTCCAAAAGCCTCGTTGGCGTATACTCTGCTCGGTAAACTTTTCATCATTGAAGCAATAAATGAGCAAGAGAATAAGAGTCGGTGTCGTAGGTGTTGGTTATCTTGGCAAGATACACGCAAAAATCTACCATTCCATGCCCCATGTTGATTTGGTTATGCTTTCGGATACTCATGAAGAAAACGTAAAGGATATTGCCAAGGAATACGGTTGTGAGTACTCGACGCAATTTAGGGATACTTTAGATAAAGTGGATGCCGTCAGTATCGTGGTGCCAACGTCTTTGCATTATGACGTGGCGCAACCTTTTTTGGAGGCTGGGATTGCCACATTGCTAGAAAAGCCAATAGCCGCTAGTGTCGACGAAGCTAGAAAGCTAGTTGATTTGGCTGCACAAAATGACACTCCGTTTTTAATTGGACACCTAGAGCGATATAACCCTGCGGTAAGAGCGGTCGTTTCTAAAATAGCTGAACCGAGGTATCTCGAGGTGCATCGGCTTGGAACGTTTGTTGAAAGAGCAACTGATGTGGATGTAGTAACGGATCTTATGATTCATGATCTAGATCTCGTTTTATCTATGGTCGATGAAGTTCCCTGTGATGTCCAAGCAATCGGCTCTAAGGTCATCACAGATCATGTTGACCTAGCAAATGTTAGGTTACAGTTCCCAAGCGGAGCGGTGGCTAATTTGACTGCGAGCCGAGTTTCCAACAAGCGGTTTAGAAGATTTAGAATTTTTGGTCCAGAGGGTTATTACGGTATTAATCTTATGGACCAAGAACTTGATATCGTTACCAAAGGGACCAAGCCACAAGGAAGCAAGTTTGCGGAGCTAAATACTGAACATCATAAATTTGATTCAGAGCAGCCATTGCAAGTAGAGCTTGCACATTTTGTTGATGTTGCGGCCGGACAGGCTGTGCCAATGGTAACGGGTCTTCAAGGGCTTAGAGCTCTTCAGCTTGCTGAGCAAATTCAATCTATATTGCTGGACTCTCCAAACAGTGTCTAATCCAGCATTAAGTAATATGCTTTCTTTTTTGATGGTGGGTAATGTTAAAGATAAATAAGGTAGTTTTATTAAGTCTTTTGATCGTTCTTTTCGGTTGGCAATCAAGGCTATTTGCTGCCGAATGCGAGCTTACCAACAAAGCTCTGGAGTCGATGCCTTTGGTGGAGGTCACTTTCCATAGGGCCGATCAGTCAAGCTTTTCTATCAAGGCTAAACTGGCTGACGATTTGTATACACGCGCTGCCGGGTTTCAGAGAGTATGTGAGGAAACCATAGCTGATATGCCGATTTTGTTCCAATTTGAGCGACTTCAAAAACCCTCCTTTCATATGAACAACGTAGTTGCCCCAATTGACATTGCGTTTATCAAACCGTCGGGGGAGATAGACGTGATCAGACACATGAAACCTTATACGTTGGTTTTGAAAACAAAGCGGTACTATTCTTCAAAAAATCCAGTGATAGCGGCTTTAGAGGTCAGAAGGGGATTCTATGTTGATAACAAAATACAAGTTCAAGACACAATAGTGTGGAAGCCCGTGTCGTCAAACTAGTTTTAAATGAACAATAGGCCTTAAGTTTGCAACCAGATAGTCATAGTTTAGACCTCGATGAGGTCTTTTCCTCTCAGGAACCCCTATCGTATCCTCATTGGTATAAAGGCAGGTGTATATATCTGTCTAGTCTAGAGAGCGATGCCAGCAAGTCAGTACTCAAAGCAAGGATCGGTAACGAGTCGGTTTGTATATCCCCTGAGGGCTATTCACTGAGAACTAAGATCAATGAATATGGGGGTAAGCCGTTTTGGCTTGTTGAGGAAGGCATCATTTTTAGCAATCAATCTGATCAGTGTTTATATCTTATAAAGCACAGTGATGAGAATTTATCCTGCACCGCAATAACACGCTTAACGCCCGTACCTTCTGCCGGACTTACCTATATGTTTTCTGATATAAAGGAGGTGTCTGAGAATGGCTATTTGGCGATTGTGGAGCTATACGATGCTGAAAAAGGTGGTTCTCTGAATGAGAGCTTTATAGGGCATATTAATGCCGAGGATCCAGATTCCCCTCCTGTGAGGCTTGTAGAGGGCGCAGACTTTTACTCGAACCTAGTCATCGATGAATGCGGTGGGTTTGCGTGGGTGGAGTGGAATCACCCAAATATGCCGTGGGATGAGAATAGTCTATACCTTGGTAAGCTAGCTCAAAATTCTGTCAAGAGTGTAAAAAAAGTAGAAGCAAAAACGGGTGTTGCTGGCTCTTCTTACTGCCAAGTTGCGTTTAATCGAAGGGGAGATCTATTCTTTTCTGTAGATTTCTCCAACTCGCAGGGGGCTGATAATTACTGGAACGTTTTTGTACTTAAACATGGTGCAAAAGATCCTCATCGACTGACAAACATGGAGGTCGAATTTGGCTATCCTCATTGGCAATATGGTGATGCAAGGATAGTTCCATTGGATGTCGATAAAATGCTTGCGATTGGTAGTCAACCAGCAGGAGATACGATATATATTATCGATCCAGACTCAGAATCTGTAGAGCCTGTGTATGGTGGTGAATCAACCATCCAATTTTTGTCGTCGGATGAACAGTCTTGTAGTAACGATGACGATACATGTTCACTTCTTTGCATCGAAACAAGCCCTCAAAATAAGCCGATTATTACAGAAGTTCAGATATCGGCAGCTGGCGCCACGAGAGACACGCTGGTTAGTTCACCTCCTTACTCTCATAGAGTTAGTAGAGCAGTCCCTGTTTCTTATCAAACTACCGAAGGCCATCAAACCTTTGGATTTTACTATTCTCCCTTAGTAACCGACGATAACGCTCTGCCACCCTTGATGGTGATGGTGCATGGTGGTCCTACAGCAAGGGCGTATGCACATTTTGATATTCAAAAACAGTATTGGTGTGCAAAAGGCTTTGCCATTCTTGATGTGAATCATCGTGGTAGTAGTGGTTACGGTAGAAAGTTTAGAGACTCTTTGTACGGAGAATGGGGTGTACGAGATGCCGAAGATATTATTGCCGGGATTAATTATCTCGTTGATCAAGGCCTCGTTGATAAGCGCAATGTTTTTATTCGAGGAAAAAGTGCTGGGGGCTATGCGGTACTTAGAGCGTTAACCGAATATCCTGATGTCTTCAATGGCGGAGCATGCTACTACGGAATTGGAAACCTAGCGACGCTATGTGAGGTAACACATAAGTTTGAAAAGCACTATACTGACAGACTTATCGGCGAGCCGTATGATTCCCAATCTGCCTCACTTGAAACCAGTAGATACAAAAGCCGATCACCTATCTTTTACGCAGACAAAATAAAAAGCTCGATGATTATCTTTCAAGGGGGAGAAGATAAAATCGTTCCTCCTAGCGTCGCTCATGAGATGGTCGAATGCCTAAAGCTAAATAACGTAAATTATGAGTACGTGGAATACCCTGAGGAGGGCCATGGATTCAAATTGCTCGAAAACAACATCGATGCTTGGAGTAAAGAACTGGCTTTTTATCAAAGTCTTTTCGTTTAAAATAATTGTCTTAATTTTACCTTACCGACCAAATGTAGTTTTATGGATATTATTTCTGAGAGAACATTAGCGATGGCTGGAATTATTCAAGCCTGTGAGCAAGTGCAATCACTAGCCCGTCGAGGAATCGCCGACCAGATGACGATGGAAAGTAGTGTGAAATCCATACTCGTGCTAGATGCGGTAAACACTCCATCAGTTTTTGGGGGGTTGGCTGGCGTTAGAAGAGGTCTACGTTTAATCGAAGAGGGTGTCATGCAGTCGGCTTCGGCACAGAGCATGGAGTTGCTCAGGTACGCCATGACAGTCATGCAACTGCAAATTCAATTAATGAAGAACTCAAACACATTTGGACAATTTGGCCAGGAGGTCGACAGATTAAGTGCGTTTGACGGCGACGAATTGATGTTAGCGTGCTCGGATTTATATCAAAAATACATCTCTTCCATGCAACCTCAGGTAATAGTGCAGGGAGAGGAGGTTCATTTGCAAAATCCTGATATTCCGCCAAAGATACGAACCTTGCTTTTGGCCGCCTTTCGCTCGGCTGTTTTGTGGAATCAAAAGGGCGGTAGTCGATTCCGATTAATTTGGGAGAGAACCAGAATGCGTAACGCGTCTCGTTCATTATTAGCAAGCATTACTTCTTAGGCTGGAGTTCGTTATGCGAATTGCTCTTTTATTGACCGGTGATGAGTTAATGAGCGGCGATACCGTTGATTCAAACTCGGCTTATATTGCCCAATCTCTTAAAGATCTCGGTATGACACCGAGAATCAAGAAAGTTGTGGGTGATGATTTAGAGCTATTGACGGATTCGATCACCGAACTTTCTTCTGCTTCGGATGTCCTTATTGTCAATGGTGGTTTAGGGCCAACCGTCGACGATTTGACGGCGCTTGCGCTTTCAAAAGCAACAGGGTCGAATTTAACAAGAAATGAAGCTGCGATGGCCCATCTTAGCGCATGGGCAGAACCTCGAGGCTTTGTCGTAACTGAGTCCAATTTAAAGCAAGCCGATCTCCCGGAGATTTGCGAGATTGTTGATAACCCAGTAGGATCCGCTGTTGGTTTTAGATGCGTTTGGCAAAACTGCATGATCATTTGCACTCCGGGAGTGCCAAATGAGTTTAAAAAAATGGTCGAAGGGCAGGTTCTGCCTTTGATCAAATCCCACGCTGGGATCAAGGAAACCATTAAGATCACCCGTTTGAGATTGTTCGGAATTACTGAGTCAGGCTTGCAGGATATCGTTAATGAAAAGTTTCCTGATTGGCCAAAAGAAATTGAGCTTGGTTTTAGGGTTCAGATGCCCGTTATCGAGGTTAAACTCACATCTAGAGGTGGACAATTTGACTACCTTAACGATCATTGGACAGAAAAATTTTCTAACCTGTTCTCCGATTATGTGATTGGTGCAAATGGCACCCGACTTACGCAGGCACTTAATAAAGCCTTAGCTAAAAGTAACAAGAAGATCGTGACCGCTGAATCATGCACAGGAGGCAGTATTGCATCGGGTATTGTCAGTGAAGCCGGGTCATCTCATGTTTTTGATGGAGCCTTTGTGGTGTATTCAAACGCCATGAAACAATCCGTTTTGGACGTCCCGAGCTCCATTATCGATGAGTACGGTGCGGTGAGTGAGCAAGTTGTGCTGGCTATGGCCAAGGGTGCTCTAGAGAAAAGCGATGCTGATATGGCCATATCAATATCTGGTATTGCAGGCCCAGAAGGAGGTACCCCAGAAAAGCCTGTAGGTACCGTTTGGATGGCTTGGGGTGAAAAAGATTCTTTAAAGGCACGCCGTTTCTTTTTGCCGATGCCAAGGCTGGCCTTTCAACGAACAGCTGCTTCAATTGCAATGGATTTGGTCCGCCGGGAATTACTGAAATTGAGCACTGACATTGACTATTTCAGCGAGTTGAAGCGTAAACCTAAACATATATCGTAAATATTTGCACAGATGATGAAAATCACTTGGATTTCATTTCTGTTTTTTTTGCAAAATCCACCAAAGCTTCGCACAGTTTACTAAGGTCTTCATCACCGATTACATAGGGCGGCATTATGTACAAGAGTCGTCCAAAAGGTCTTACCCAAACTCCCTTTTCAATGAAAAATCGCTGGCTTTCGGCTACATCGATATCATCCTCCATTTCAATCACGCCGATACCACCGAGAACTCGCATATCCCTTACACATTTTAAGTTTTGGCTATCGACTAAAGACGCTCGCATAATTGCTTCGATATTGCCAATGCTTTGTTGCCAGTTACTGCGCGATAATAATCTCAAGCTGGCCAAGGCTACTGAACACGCCAGTGGATTTCCCATAAAAGTAGGGCCGTGCATAAACACTCCACCATTTTCAGATATCCCGTATGCAATATCGCGTGTGGTCAAGGTCGCGGCCAGACTAAGATAGCCACCAGTTAACGCCTTTCCCAAACAAAGAATATCAGGTTCGATATTCGCCCAATGGCAAGCTAATAGTTTGCCGGTTCGACCAAACCCTGTGGCGATTTCGTCAGCGATCATCAACACGTTATATTCATTGCATAATTCTCTAACTCTTCGTAAATAAGACGGATGATAAAACCACATACCACCAGCACCCTGAACTATGGGTTCTAAAGTGATTGCTGCAAGCTCCTGATGATGCTTTTCGAAACTTGATTCGAGATTTTTAAGCGATGATGCGTCAAAATCTTGATCAAATCGGCAGCTTGGTCGATCAGTGAAAAACTGCTTCACTACATTATCGCTAAATATCTGGTGCATTCCTGTTGTCGGGTCGCAAACTGACATTGCTGCAAAAGTATCGCCATGGTAACCACCTTTGAGAGAAAGCATCTTTCTTTTGTTGGGGCTTCCCTGTGCCTGCCAATATTGAATAGCCATCTTCATGCCCACCTCAACCGCAATAGAACCAGAATCAGCTAGAAAAATATGTTGTAAGTTTGAGGGAGTAATAGCGTTTAACTCTTTGGCTAACTCTATTGCAGGTTCATGTGTTAACCCTCCAAACATAACATGCGACATTTTTTCGATTTGACTATGTGCCGCCGCGTTTAGTTCTGGGTGGTTGTAGCCATGAATGACGCACCACCATGATGCCATCCCGTCAATTAACTCTTGACCGTCGCTAAGTGTTATCCTGACGCCTTTGGCTGACTCCACCAAATAAGTTGGCAAGGGACTTATGGCGGAAGTATATGGATGCCACAAATATTTTCTATCGGCCTTGAGAAGGTGTTCTAATTTGGTCATTGTTATGGAAACAGAATTGCGGAGAATTAGAAGAACAGCAATTTGATAATGAACGCCATGATGACAATGTTTAATGTGATTTTAATTGGCCCAATACCTTTTTTTACTTGCATATTGGCGGCCAACCAAGCCCCTATCCAAGTTCCGATGCCCAGAGCAATCCCATACTTCCATATTAGCTCCAATTCTGCAGCAAAAACTACTAAAGCCACCACTGTGTAACACATCACTATAAAAACTTTATGTGCATTAGTGGTGATCAGATCTAACTGCATTACTCTGTTGAGTGTCGGCATCAGTAAAAATCCGACTCCAATGTGTATAAATCCACCCCAAAAGCCGATGAGTATCATAATTATATGACCAGCAATTAAACGATTCTTCGAGGGCGACTCGGCAGGGTTCAAAGTTTTTGGTTGAGGTAGTGCCATAATGATAAGTACCAAAACCATGATAAGCGCGAGTAATGTGTTAAATTGATCGCTTGGTACTCGAGCGGCTAAAGTAGCGCCAATTAGCGTTCCTGGGATTGTACAAAGGCCTAAACTCAGACTTAGTTTAAAGTTGGAAAACCCTTTCCGGTAAAATGCCCAAACTGCCGATATGTTTTGTGGCAGAATTGCGATGCGGTTTGTTCCGTTTGCAATGGTGCCCGGCACCCCCAGAAAGATCATGATTGGTACCGATAACATTGAGCCGCCTCCAGCCATTACGTTTAGAAAGCCAGTGGCAACGCCGGTGACGCATAATAGTAATAAATCAAGCATTCGCGCATTGTAACTAAATGGTCAAACTTTAGTTTGGCTTTATTCGAAGAGCTTAAGATTTTTTATTCATGCTTCGAACGGCAAGACCCGAAGTTGGGGTCTGGGTTGTTGTTCTAGCTAGAGATCGTGGACACTAGCTTTGAATGGCACTCAGTGGCTGCCTTTTTCAGAGGTTTAAAAGAGCGCTGAGAATCAATTTAAGCAGCCTTGAGCTCTAGTTGATCTACGCCAAGCTACACGGGCCTTTTGGTAAAAAGGGCTTTTGGTGAGTTTATTTTGTTCTTTGTGAAGGTGCTATAATTTTTATAAAAGGTGTTATGAAGCTTCATCATCAAATTTACTTCGATCACGTCTCTCCAACCGATTCTGCTTTGTCAGCGGTCATTATTATTCCTGGTTTATTTGGTTCTTGCGGTAACTGGCGAGGCTTTGCCAAAGAGTTATCAAGACAAGTGCCGGTTATTGTTCTCGATCAGCGAAATCATGGATTATCGCCGCATTCGAAAGAAAATTCCTATTTCGACCTTGCTGATGATCTAAAAGAGCTTATTACTCAGTTAGGTCTTGAACGAATAAGTGTTTGTGGTCACAGCATGGGGGGCAAAACGGCCATGGTATTTGCGCTAAACTTCCCTAGCTTGCTAGATAAACTCATTGTTTTAGACATTGCTCCTGTCGAATACGATCACTCTCACGCTAAAATTTTGCAAGGCATGATGGGGATTGATCTAAAAAGTGTCTCCTCCAGATCTCAGGTAGATCAGGAGTTAAGTCAGGCGATACCAGACAAAGCAACTCGAATGTTTATTCTGTTAAGTTTGGCAAAAAATGAGAATGGCTATTTTTGGCGCTTGAATACGCAAGCTCTCTACGAAAACCTAGACCTAATTGTAGGTTTTCCGTCTGATGAACTTAGTCAGTTTATCTATACCGGAGAGAGTCTATTTATCAGGGGCGGAAAATCGCACTATGTAGAAGAACAAGCAGAGCTTGAAATCAAAAGATTCTTCCCAGCATCAACCCTTGAGACGGTTTCAGATGCCGGGCACTGGCTACATATAGATAATCAGCAAGAAGTGTTAGAGAGGGTTTTATTGTTTTTAAAAAAAAGTAAAAAATGAGCGACTCCAGCAATAAAAATGATTCTGGTCAGGTCAATAAGAGCATGATGGATAAAAAAAGAAAATACGCTCTGTTAATTGAGGCGCACTCGCAAGATCTATACAAATACGCGCTCTGGCTTTGTAAAGATAAAGCGATGGCCGAAGACGTGATGCAAGAGGCGTTCCTACGCGCATGGAAATCATTGGATAGCCTCAGAGAAGCGAAAGCAGCAAAGGGGTGGTTATTTACAATTTTTCGTCGGGAGCATGCTCGTCAGTTTGAGCGTAAACAGTTCGACTATAAAGATGTCGAACAGATGGATACCATTGCTGATGATAGCCATCTCGGTTACGACGATAGTCCAGAGGCATTTGCTTTGAGAAATGCCTTGAGTAAGTTACATAAAGATTATCGAGAGCCCCTAGAAATGCAGGTATTGGGTGGCTTTTCTTGCGATGAAATAGCCGCAATATTGGATATCAGCAGCAGTGCGGTAATGACGCGATTGTTTAGAGCAAGAAAAAAGATGCGTCAGTCACTGGGGCATGAGAGTATGCCGCAATTAGAGTTAGTTGGGGAATAACCAATTTGTTTTCAGTTAGCAGTTAAAAGATAGTGTGAAAATGAACAGTGTAGAATTTAAACGGTTAGCGTTATCCGACCCATACAGTGAAAACGAAGACTTTATACGCAAAAGCCAGAAATGCGCTGAGAGCAAACAGCTATTGCGCGATATTAAAAACATGGATCACGAGCTTAGCAAAAGTTTGGATGTAAGTGTGCCTGAGTCGTTGCTGGCCAAAATCCAACTCAATCAGTTATTAGATGATGAGGAGATTGGTAGAGATTCAAGAAAAACTATATGGCGTTATTCGACTGCGGCATGTTTAGCCATAGCGCTGTTTGTTGGAGGTTTTTTATTTAATAATTTTTTTACAAGCAACCACCCGATAGCTGACGATTATCAAGCCTTACTGGCTGGCGTAGTGGAGCACATGGACGAAGTACTAGTTACCCCCGTTTGGAACCCGCAAAGAGCGAATCAGTCAGCTAATATGCATCTCGCAAATTATGATGGTGCTATGAAACTCAAATTTCTCAAGAACTTACAGTTTTCGAGACTATGCCCGATGGGTGAATATCGTGGATTGCACGCTGGTCTAGATACCCCTCATGGGCATGTTACCTTCGCCTACATAAAAGGCGATAAGGTTGAGGATATTATTGATGCGGTCTACAAGGGTTATACAACTCGGGTAAAACCTCTAAAGAATGGGAACTTGGTTATCGTGAGTAAAACCAAAAGTGGTTTAGATCAGGCTGATAAGCAGCTAGATGAAGCGCTCTATTGGGACTTATAAAAAAACCTCTGAGGAGATCGGCTATTATTCTCCTCAGAGGCCAGCTTTTTCGATTTAAAAAAGTAAACCGATTTGCTTTGTCGACTCGATCCGGCAGGTAAGTGCTGGGTCTCTCTAATTACTTTTCTAAATGAGAGTCGTCGAGCCAACCAGCTAACTCTTTGTCTTCATTATAGCGCTCGATTTTTCGCCGTGCTTCAATTTTGCGTTCATTTGCTTTTCGACGCGCACTCCTATTGTGCGAAGTAAAAAAGTCATCTTCGGACATCTCTTTCAAATCCCCGAGAAAAATTTCGTCATCTAGGTGAGAGGATGTAGAGCTGTTCTTACGCATTTTTTCACGACTCCATTAATATGTTGGTCACAGTAGGCTTTTATGAAAGTTAGACACTTGTTAGCTTACTTTTCATTATTCAACTCTTGAGGCGGCGTGTAAAAAGAATTATTTTGATTGTGACGATGAAAAATTTTTCTATACCGCACCGTTAAATAGCTTTCATGGATATTACCGCGCTAAAAACTTTTCTGGAGGTGGCCAAGGTAAAACACTTTGGTCGTGCCGCCGACAACCTGTGCGTAACGCAATCAGCAGTCAGTGCTCGTTTGAAATCTCTCGAAGATACCCTCGGGGCAAAATTGTTAGTCAGAGAGAGGAGTAACATACATCTGAGCTCAGATGGTGAGATTCTCCTCGAATATGCAGATTCCATAGTTCGAAACTGGGAGAAGGCAACTCAAGTCCTTAAAATGTCAGAAGGGCTGAATTTGCAATTGTCGGTAGCTGGGCTTCCAGGAATTTGGGATATGATATTACAACCCTGGCTAACTCACGTAATGGCTGAGAGAGATGACGTAGCATTCTCTGCCGAAGTTCTTAGTGAGGACAGCCTTCTTACTAGGCTAACGAATAGAACGCTTGATTTGGCTTTTGTTTACGATGCACCTAGGGGCAAGTTTTTAAATAGTAGAGTGTTTGCTGAGCTACCTTTGGTGCTCGTGAGTTCGGAACGCGATCAATCACTTGAAGACGCATTGAGTGAGAACTATGCTTTCGTCGATTGGGGTGCTAACTTTGCTGTTCAACATGCAAAGCATTTCCCAGACGCCAGTTTCGCCAGACTACAAACAACGCAAGGAAGAGTTGCCTATGAACAAATAAAAGCTCGTGGTGGCGCGGCGTATTTGGCAAAACCGATGGTTAAAAAGGCCATTAAAAAGAAACAGTTATACAAAGTGATTGGCGCTCCAGTTTTTAACAGAGCTGCTTACGCTGTATATCATCAAAAAACCGATAAAACCGAGCTCATAAAAAGTTTACTTATGGTCGATATCGAACTTTAGGTTGCAAACCTTAGTTTCGATTCACCATATTTTGGTGAGATATTTTTGCACTAAATTCATTCCTCGAAAAAATCTTGGGATTTATCTTAAATTTTGACTTCCAAAGGCTTGAACTCATTGAGAGTATCCCCATAATCCTCGCATTCGATAATTGCCGTAGAGATTTGGGGCTGTGGCCCGAAACAGAACAATGAGCGACGCAGAAAATCAAAACATAAATTCAGAAGAAACTTCCGCTAACGAACCTGAATTGGCTAAAGCAGAATCAGTGGATCTAGACGATTCCGCGACAGAAACAGCCGATATTGACACTAACACGGAAAACAACAGTAACCCGGAGTTGGAAGCAGCGCAGCTTGAGATAAGTAAGCTTAAAGACGCTTTTTTAAGAGCCAAGGCCGAGGAAGACAATGTCAGGCGCAGAGCTGAAAAAGAAGTAGCAAATTCGAGAAAGTTCGCTATTGAGGGATTTGCGAAAGAAATGTTGAACGTGTTTGATAGCTTGAAGTTGGCCACTCAAAATAAACCGGCGGAAGACGCAGACGAGACGATAAAAAGTATATATGAAGGGTCAACCATCACATTGAATCAGTTGTCCTCGGCATTCATCAAATTCTCCGTCAAAGAAATCACCCCTGAAGCGGGTGATAAGCTGGATCCAAACCTACATCAGGCCATGAGTATGGTTGAGTCCGAAGATGTGGAATCTGGACACATAATCACTGTTATTCAATCAGGGTTTGAATTACATGACAGATTATTGCGACCGGCGATGGTGGTGGTTGCGAAATAAAGAAGTTTAGATCGCTAAAAACACCCCAAAAGGGCACAAAAATAGCGTCTGTGTATTGAATTATAAATACCGGCCCTTACAAACAAGGGCAGATACAAAGTTTTTAATTGAGGTAAACAACAATGGGCAAAATTATTGGAATTGACCTAGGTACTACCAACTCTTGCGTTGCCGTCATGGACGGTGATAAAGCTCGTGTAATCGAGAATAGTGAAGGCGATCGTACAACGCCCTCATACGTCGCTTTTGTTGATGACAACGAAGTACTGGTAGGTCAGCCAGCTAAGCGTCAATCTGTAACAAATCCAACTAATACCCTTTACGCGGTTAAGCGCCTTATTGGTCGTAAATTCGACGAAGAGGTGGTGCAACGTGACGTTGATTTAATGCCGTATAAAATCGTCAAAGCCAAGAACGGCGACGCATGGGTTGAAGTGAATGATAAGCAAATGGCGGCTCCAGAGATCTCAGCTAGAGTTCTACAAAAGATGAAAAAAACCGCTGAAGAATTTCTCGGTGAGGAAGTAACCGAAGCAGTTGTTACGGTTCCAGCTTACTTTAATGATTCTCAACGCCAAGCTACTAAAGATGCTGGAAAAATAGCCGGTCTTGAAGTAAAGCGTATCATCAACGAGCCCACGGCTGCGGCGCTGGCTTACGGCATGGATCAAAAAACCGGCGATCGTAAAATTGCCGTATACGACTTAGGCGGCGGTACGTTTGATGTCTCTATTATCGAAATCGCTGAAATTGATGGAGAGCACCAGTTTGAGGTCTTGTCGACCAATGGTGATACCTTCTTAGGTGGCGAAGACTTCGATAACCGAATCATAGACTACCTAGCTGAAGAGTTCAGTAAAGATCAAAATATCGACCTCAAAGGTGATCCACTTGCGATGCAGCGTCTTAAAGAAGCAGCAGAGAAAGCAAAAATTGAGTTGTCCTCGAGCTCACAAACCGAGATCAATTTGCCTTATATCACGGCCGATGCAACTGGTCCGAAGCACTTGGTACTAAAGCTATCGAGAGCAAAATTAGAGTCGCTAGTGGAAGATTTGGTTAAGAGAACTATAGAGCCATGCAGAATCGCGCTAAAAGATGCGGGGCTATCAGCGAGTGAAATTGACGACGTAATTTTAGTCGGTGGTCAAACTAGAATGCCAAAGGTCCAAGAAGCAGTACAAGAGTTTTTTGGTAAAGAAGCTCGACGTGATGTGAATCCGGATGAGGCTGTGGCTATGGGAGCAGCGATCCAAGGTGGTGTGCTTGGTGGTGACGTAAAAGACGTATTACTCTTAGACGTAACACCTTTGACTTTGGGTATCGAGACAATGGGTGGTATCCGTACTCCATTGATCGAGAAAAACACGACAATCCCTACGAAAGCTAGTCAGGTTTTCTCTACTGCAGAGGACAACCAAAATGCAGTGACCATCCATGTGCTTCAAGGTGAGCGCGAGATGGCGGCTGGCAATAAATCTTTGGGCCGTTTTGACTTAACAGACATCCCTCCAGCAGCTCGTGGCGTACCACAAATTGAAGTGACATTTGACATTGATGCCAACGGCATTATGAATGTATCAGCAAAAGATAAGGCGACTGGTAAAGAGAATAAGATTGTTATCAAGTCAAGTTCGGGCCTAAGCGAAGAAGAGATTGAAGCAATGGTTGCCGATGCCGAGGCACACGCTGAAGAGGACGCAAAAGCCAAGGCTCTGGTGGATGCTAAGAATCAAGCAGAAGCAATGATTATTGGCGTTAAGAAGTCAATGGAAGAAGCCGGTGACTCTTTAGATGCAGCCGAGAAGACCAGCATTGAAACAGCAATTTCTGAGGTTGAAGAAGCAGCAAAAGGCGATGATGCTGAGGCTATTACAGCAAAAGTTGAAGCTTTGATGCAAGCCAGCCATAAGCTAGCCGAGCAAATGTACGGTCAAGCAGGCGGAGCTGAAGCTTCTGCTGATATGGGTGGTGCTGAGCAAGCGCAAGATGACAATGTGGTTGATGCTGAGTTTGAGGAAGTTAAAGACGAAGATAACAAATCGTAATTAACATCTTAGTAAAGCAGCAAAAAGCCTGTGCTTGTTTTTTGAGTGCAGGCTTTTTTGTGAGAGAGGTCAAAAATAATGGCAAAGCGTGATTATTACGAAGTTCTGGGTGTTAGCAAATCAGTCGATGGAGCTGATCTTAAAAAGTCGTACCGTCGTCTAGCAATGAAATATCACCCTGACAGAAATCCCGACAGTGAAGAAGCCGAGCTGAAATTTAAAGAAGCCAAAGAAGCATTCGAAGTTCTTTCAGATCCTGAAAAAAGAGCAACATATGATCAATTCGGACATGCTGCCTTTGAGGGCGGCAGTGCCGGTCAAGGTGGCGCAGGTGGTTTTGGCGGTGCCGGCGGTTTTGGCGATATTTTTGGTGATATGTTCGGAGATATATTTGGCGGCGGCGGCGCCGGAGGCAGACAGCGACAAAGACGCGGGGCTGACCTTCGCTACAATCTCGAGCTAAGCTTAGAGGAGGCTGTTCAAGGGACAGAGGTAAATATCACTGTTCCGCGTATGTCAAATTGCGGCACTTGTAATGGATCAGGCGCAAAGCCCGGAAGTTCACCCACTCAATGCCCCACTTGTAACGGTCAGGGTCAAGTGAGAATTCAACAAGGCTTTTTCTCGGTACAACAAACTTGTCCACAGTGTCATGGTAGTGGCACCATCATCACCGATCCTTGTGGCGATTGTAATGGTCAGGGTCGTATTCGAGAAAATAAAAAATTATCAGTCAAGATACCGGCCGGAGTAGACGAGGGTGATCAAATTCGATTGTCTGGTGAAGGCGAAAGTGCAGGTAATGGCGGCGTCAATGGTGACTTATATGTTTCGGTATCATTAAAAGAGCATCCGATATTCACTCGAGACGGTGTTGACCTTCATTGTAAAGTACCGATTGGCTATTCGATTTTGGCGTTGGGTGGTGAGCTGGAAGTGCCCACGCTTGCAGGCCGCGCGAAACTCAAAATACCCGCTGGAACGCAGTCTGGTAAAATGTTTCGATTACGCGGCAAGGGCGTCAAAAATGTCCGCAATGCTGGATTTGTTGGTGATCTTTATTGTGAAGTCAATGTTGAAACGCCTATTAATTTAACTAAGCGACAAAAAGAACTGTTACAGGAACTTGACGACTCTATTCGTGAAGGCGGTAGCAAACATAATCCCGAAAATAGTTCATGGTCAGATAAAATTAAATCCTTTTTCGATGACTTGGTAACCTAAATATCAAGATGATATATGTCGTTAACAAAAAGCCGCCCTCGATAGAGGCGCGGCTTTTTTAATGACGCGTTGCTTATCTATGGTTTAACTCGATACCGAACTCGCCGAATCTGCTTCGTTAAAACTCTGAACGATCATAGTCGTGAGGTACTTGTGTAGCGGGGAATTCTTGGTGCGGACATGTTGAACAAGACTTAGAGCATCAATTTTCAGATTGATCAAATCATCGAGAGGTTTTGATATAAAATGATCAGACACTATCGAAGAATCAATCAATCGATCTGACGCTATCATGAGCATATCCGTCTTTCGAAGCGTTTCAAGGCAAACCAAAAGATTCGTTGTTAAAAATGGCACGTTTGACAAAATGCCGAAAGACGCAAATAACTTTTGAACTTCCTCGCGTGTGGTTTCGAAATTCGGGAAGTAAACCGCCATATGTTGAAACTTTCTACGCTGCTCCAAAGTAATATGGTCTACCTCAGCTAGAGGGTGGTCTTTTCGCATGTAAAGCACAGGCTTGATGCTCATAAGCTTGTGTGTGACAAAATCCTGGCTAAATTTATTCTTAGCAACAATCGCAAAATCTAAGTTGCCGCTACGAAGTCGATCTTCCCATTTATCATCAATGTTTTGACTTATCAGCATCACCTTGGGTGCTTGCTGGCGCACTTTATCAATGAAAATAGGCATACCAACACTTGCTGAAGTACCCAATGTCGCCAAAGAGATAGTAGCCGCGGTACTCGCCGGATCAAACTCTTGGTTAGTCACCATAAGCTCGGTAAGTTGATTGAGTATATGATTAACCGGGCCCTCTAACTCTAGAGTTTTAGGGGTAGGAGTCAAGCCATGTGAGGAGCGCACAAACAACTCATCCTCCAGCAAATTTCTCAAGCGATTCAGAGTTTTACTCATGGCTGGCTGTGTCACGAACAAGCGTTCAGCAGCTCTAGTGACATTTTTTTCTTGCATCAATACTTGATAAGCGACCAATAAGTTGAGGTCTACTCGAGAGAGAGGGTCTTGCATACCAGATTCTAGTTTGATTGATTACAATATACTTATGAGTTTAGGTTATGGCTCACTAAAAATAAATAGGTTTCGCGAATATACTTTTTATCAGTGTTGCATTTACTATCTAGCTGCTGCTCCAATCTCGAATGGGAGCATGTCCAACAAAGTTATTCGGCGTTAGAATTGTGTCGATTGCGTAAGGGTTCGTGTCTGGGTAGTCAAGTGTGTAATGAAGTCCTCGACTTTCTTTTCGGGTGAGAGCGCATTCAATCGTAAGCTCCGCGACGGTGGCCAAATTTCTGAGCTCGATCAGATCTGAATTAACCCTAAAATTTCCGTAGTACTCTACTATTTCCTCTTGCAAGAGCTCGACTCTATTTCTGGCTCGTTCGAGTCTTTTACGAGTTCTCACAATACCAACATAATCCCACATGAATCGTCTTGTTTCGTCCCAATTGTGAGAAACGACAATTTGTTCATCTGGGTCAACTACTTTACTTTCGTCCCAGTCTGGAAGACTTGGCAAGTCTTCAGTTTCCTTTCTTTTAAGCCTTTCTGCAATATCGTCAGCCGCAGCTTTGGCAATCACAAGACACTCGAGCAAAGAGTTGCTGGCAAGCCTGTTCGCACCATGCAGTCCCGTGCAACTACTCTCGCCAACCGCGTAGAGACGTTTTAGATCAGTTCTACCATTGAGGTCAGTTAGTACCCCACCACAGGTATAATGAGCGGCAGGTACAACAGGCACAGGTTCGTTAGTCATGTCATAACCATACTGCTCACAGCTCTCGGCGATATTTGGAAAATGATCGAGAATAAAGTCTTTATCTTTATGACTGATGTCTAGAAATACTGAGTCGTGTCCGCCTTTTTTCATTTCATAGTCAATAGCTCGTGCCACTATATCTCTCGGCGCGAGTTCTTCCAGTAGATGATGATTCTGCATGAATCGATCACCATTTGGCAGACGCAGCAAACCACCCTCGCCACGCACGGCCTCTGATATCAGTGAACCTTTCGCATAAGGATGGTAAAGGCAGGTTGGATGAAACTGAACGAATTCCATATTGGCAATACGACAGCCCGCGCGCCACGCCATAGCAATGCCGTCACCAGTCGAAGTATCTGGATTGGTGGTATAAAGGTACGCTTTAGACGCGCCACCAGTAGACAAAATAACGGCTCGCGCTGCGAATGTTTCGATTTTATTATTATCGGTATCTAGGGCGTAGGCCCCATAACACCGGGCGCCGTTGCGCTTTTTCAGTTTTTGAGAGGTAATCAGGTCGATCGCTATGTGGTTTTCTAGAATCGTTACATTGGCTTGTGCTCTGACGTGAGATTCGAGTGTTGTTTCGACTTCTTTGCCGGTAGCATCTTTGGCGTGTATGACTCGTCGATGTGAATGTCCCCCTTCACGTGTTAGATGATAGTTGCCATCCACCCCATCAAACTCGGGCCCATCTTCAACAGTGAACTTAACGCCTTTTTTGATCAACCAATCAATCGCATCCGGCGCACCCTCAACTACCTTTCTCACCGCGTCTTCTTTACAAAGGCCAGCGCCGGCGACGTGTGTATCCTTGATGTGATTTTCAAAATTATCGTCATTATCCAACACTGCAGCAATGCCACCTTGTGCGTAGAGGCTGGAGCCTTCGGTCAACTCACACTTAGATAAGATTGTGATGGCAATGTCTTGATCAGCTAGCCTTAGAGCGAGACTCAATCCGGCAGCCCCACCGCCAATAATCAAAACATCACATTGATTGTTATTCATCTTTGTATATCGTTTGAAAATAATGCTTCGAGAGTATATCTCAAGCCAGTAAAGTATTGGCAAAGAGAGAGGTTTATGACCATATGTTATTAAGAATATGAGTGTGTTTATACCAGTGGTTTGATAAAATGTTCGAAAACGAGTGCCGACCGTAGATTCTCAAGAAGTTATTGTTGGCCTCGTTTTATTTTATGGGCATTTTAGATGAGCTTAAAACTTATCTAAATCGCTATACTTTATTGCAAAATTAGGTGTTAAATCGCTATGTCGCACGACATTAGTAAGATAAGAAACTTTTCAATTATCGCTCACATTGATCATGGTAAGTCGACGATCGCTGATCGATTCATTTCTCATTGTGGTGGTCTAAGTGATAGAGAAATGGAGGAACAGGTACTTGATTCGATGGATATCGAAAAAGAGCGTGGTATTACCATTAAAGCTCAAAGTGTTGCTCTTAATTACAAAAGTAAAAAAGATGGTCAGACTTATCACTTGAATATGATTGACACACCTGGTCACGTGGATTTTTCCTACGAGGTCTCACGATCGCTAACGGCCTGTGAGGGTGCTTTGCTTGTTGTTGATGCTTCGCAAGGCGTAGAAGCCCAGACCGTGGCAAATTGTTACACGGCGGTTGATCTTGGGCTGGAAGTGTTGCCTGTTTTAAACAAAATTGATTTGCCTGCCGCGGATGTTGACAGAGTAAGCGATGAGATTGAAGACGTAGTAGGTATTGATTGTTCCGGTGCCTTACACGTCAGTGCGAAAAATGGCATTGGTATAGAAGAATTGCTCGAGCAGATAGTTGAAGAGCTCCCAGCCCCAGCAGGCGATGCAGATGCGCCAATGTCTGCCTTGATCATGGATTCTTGGTTTGACAATTATCTGGGTACAGTGGCGCTAATTCGTATTATTTCTGGCTCTATTAAGAAACGAGACCGGATCAAAATGATGTCGTCTGGTATAGAATATCAGGTAGAGGATCTTGGAATTTTTACGCCAAAGCGGGTGCAAAAAGACCAATTATTAATTGGTGAAGTTGGCTACCTTATATCGGGTGTAAAGGACATCTCGGGAGCTAAGGTTGGTGATACCATAACTCATGCTAAACATGGCGTTACAGAACCGTTACCAGGATTCAAAGAGGTGCAACCACGAGTTTTTGCTGGATTGTACCCAATTAATTCAGCCGACTATGATTCATTCAGGGATGCTCTAGGTAAATTGAGTCTTAATGATGCTTCGTTAATCTATGATCCGGAGGTTTCAGACGCACTTGGATTAGGATTCCGTTGTGGCTTTCTGGGAATGTTGCATATGGAGATTATCCAAGAGCGATTAGAGCGGGAATATAATATGGATTTGATCACCACTGCTCCTACAGTGGTGTATGACGTCTTGCTTAAAAACGGGGAATTGATAGAAGTCGATAATCCATCAGCACTGCCAGATTTGTCTAAAATTGAAGAGATCCGCGAGCCTATTATCGAAGCCAATATGTTGATGCCGGAAGAGTACATCGGTGCAGTGATGACGCTTTGTATAGAGAAGCGGGGTATTCAGAAAAATATTCAGTATCTTGGGCGACAGGTAATGCTTAAATTCGAGCTGCCATTGAACGAAGTCGTTATGGATTTCTTTGATCGACTGAAATCCGTCAGCCGTGGTTATGCTTCGTTGGACTATGAAATTAAGGAATACAGAGCTTCTGACATGGTGAAAGTTGATGTTTTAATCAACGGTGATCCGGTAGATCCTCTTGCGATTCTTGTGCATCGTGAGCAATCTATCTATCGCGGTAGAGAGCTCGTAAAAAGAATGCGAGAATTAATACCTCGACAAATGTTCGATGTTGCTATCCAGGCGGCAATTGGCTCTAAGGTGATCGCACGTGAAACCGTGAAAGCGCTAAGAAAAAATGTAACAGCTAAGTGCTATGGCGGTGATGCGTCCAGAAAGAGAAAGCTTTTAGAAAAACAAAAAGAGGGCAAAAAGCGTATGAAACAAATTGGATCGGTTGAAATACCACAAGAAGCGTTCTTAGCTGTCTTAAAAACATCGGAAGACTAAACAAGACATGAAAATTTTTGAAATAGGGCTGTTCTCAATAATTTGCCTTTGCGGTGTGGTACTTGCTTACTACAAGTTCGTTAAGCCAGAAGCCGCAAAAAAAGTTCCTGAGCCAGTGCCACTTGACTACGCTCGTTCTTTTTTTCCTGTACTTTTGCTAGTTTTTGTATTGAGGAGTTTTATTGCCGAACCGTTCCGGATTCCGTCGGGTTCTATGCTTTCGAATTTAGAAATCGGCGACTTCATCTTGGTGAACAAGTTTTCATATGGCATTCGATTGCCTATTTTACAAAACAAAGTCATTGATACCGGTTCACCAGACCGAGGAGATATAGTTGTTTT
>JAKVBA010000001.1:0-41470 GCA_022447525.1 Gammaproteobacteria bacterium | reverse complement strand
AACTGGTAACGGCATAAAGACATGGCTTGTTCCCGATGGTCAATATTTCGTTATGGGTGATAATCGCGACAATAGTGCTGACAGTAGGAGTAAGGACTTCACATTTGTCCCTGATCAAAATTTAGTCGGTAAAGCCTTTTTTATTTGGATGCATTTTGGTTTCGATTACTCGCCGGGTACAGGTTTAGTAATTGAAGGGGATGGATTTCAACCGACAAGAATAGGCGATAATATCCAAGCTATTGAATTGGATGCCGAAAACTAAGGTATACACTGTTTTCGCAAGGTTGTTATACTGAATTCGCCAACAACCAAGACAAATCTTAACGAGGGCATTTATGGGCGCCATGGTTACAAAATCTACATTTTCGAAAAACTATAATCTTTCTAAGAAACAAGGCGGGTGGACCATGTGGAGCATGATGTTTGTGCTCAGCGTATTGTTTGTTTTAGCTTACATCGGAATGCAGCTGGTACCGATTTATTCGTCCAACAAAAATATCAAGAACGCCATGCGTGTTAGCCTAGAGGATAAGGATTTGAGTAGGATCACCAGATCGAAAGTGATCAATGGCATGAAAAAGCAATTGTACTTGGATGGCGCTAGCGGATTAATTGATTTTAAGAATAAATTTAAAGTCGCGCGCGCACGCGATGAATTCACTGTTGAGGCCGAATACCAAAGAGAGGTGCCGTTAGTAGCTAATTTAGTTTTAGTTGCAAAATTTAATCCAAAGGCGACGTGTACCCTAAATGGTCGTTGTGAAATTGAATGATTCAGACTCGATAGAAGCACACATTGAACAAGCTCAATACACTAGAGAGGGCAGTTGGCTATCAGTTTAAAGACATTAGCCTATTGGAACTCGCGCTCACTCATCGCAGTCGTGGTTCGAAAAACTACGAGAGATTAGAGTTTTTGGGCGATAGTGTTCTAGGATTTGTTGTTGCTGATTGGCTTTATAATAAATATCCAGAGCTTGCCGAGGGTAAACTGAGCCGAATGCGCTCTACGTTAGTAAGAAGAGAGACCCTAGCCAAGGTCGCGAGGAACCTCAATTTGTCCAAGTTTTTAATTTTGGGCGAAGGCGAGTTGAAAAGTGGCGGCTTCAATAGAGAATCAATTCTAGCTGATGCTGTGGAGAGTATTATCGGCGCTCTGTACCTTGATTCTGGATTTGAGCAGGCCTTAGAGTTCATACAAGTAAACTTTCAGTGTCACTTTGAATCTATTTCACCTGAATCAACTTATAAAGATCCCAAAAGTCGTCTTCAGGAAGCCATGCAGAAGCGAGGGTTTCGACTGCCTTCATACGAAATAGTAGAAACTTCGGGTGAACAACACAGTCAATTATTTACGGTAGAGTGCTCTCTTCTTGACGTTGCCATTTCTTCAAAAGCAACCGCCACATCTCGGCGCGCAGCGGAGCAAGAGGCCGCATCCTCAGTTCTTGATATTTTTTACGACCAACTTAATCAAAATCGCAAAGCTCAGAATTGACTTATGGTCTTATCGGTGAGCACTTTTTTATACTTTTTTCCCCATGTCCTATAAATTTGGCTTCGTAACAATCGTTGGTAAACCAAATGTTGGTAAATCTACTTTGATGAATCAGCTCATTGGTCAAAAAATAAGCATAACATCTCATCGACCGCAGACCACAAGACACAGAATTTTAGGTATTCATACAGACGATGATAAACAAATTGTGTTTGTAGATACCCCAGGAATTCATTCAGTTGCTAAGAAGTCGAATCGCAAGACGATAAACAAGGTAATCAATAAAACAGCGATTGCCAGTATTGATGGTGTTGATGTTATTTGCTTTATGATCACCGCATCAGGATGGACTGAGGCTGATAAACATGTATTAAAAGCACTTGAGAACGTGTCTTTACCAATTGTTCTGATAATCAATAAGATAGATAAACTTAAATCGATTAACGACGTCCTTCCTCTAATAGCTGAGTCAAATAAACTTGCTGATTTCGCTGATATTGTCCCGGTGAGCGCTGTGGGAAGAGTAAAAGGAGGGAATATTGAAGCTTTGATGGATGTGATAACGTCGCGGCTTCCCGTTGCCGAAGCAGGATTTGATGAAGACCAAATTACTGATCGTAGTTTCAGATTCCTTGTTTCTGAGCTAGTGCGTGAGCAGCTATTCAGGAGATTGGGAGACGAGCTACCTTATGCAACGGCGGTTGAGATTAGTCAGTTTGAGTTAATGGATGGAAAAGCCCAGATAAGTGCTGATATTTGGGTGGAAAAAGACTCGCACAAAGCCATGGTGATAGGCAAGCGTGGCGAGGCGCTAAAAGCAATTGGGACGTCCGCGCGCAAGAACTGTGAAAGTCTGCTTGAGCGAAAGGTGTTTCTGGAATTATTCGTAAAGGTTAGATCGGGATGGTCTGACAACGCACGAGATCTTTATAGTTTGGGCTACGACGAAGGCATTTAGACCCAAAGTGTATGCGAGTTTTTAATCAACCTGCTTATGTACTCATAGCAAGGCCCTATAGTGAAACTTCATCAATAGTAGAGGTTTTCACTCGTGATCACGGCCGACTAGGTTTAATCGCTAAAGGTGCTAAACGACTGAAATCGAAAATAAAAGGTGTTTTGCAACCATTTCAGCCCCTTTTGGTAAGTTGGACTGGCAAAGGCGAGGTTCCAACCTTGACGGCAGCCGAAATTGATTTGAGTCGGATCGATTTGTTTGACTTTGAGTTAAAAGGTGACCGACTAGTATGTGGTTTTTATTGTAATGAACTATTGGTCCGATCTATTCACCGTTACGATCCGCACTCAAGGCTTTTCGATGTTTATAATGAGACTGTATTAGAGTTAAACAACGTAAAGAGCAAAAAATCACTGGCGGATTTGCTGAGATTTTTTGAGCAAAGTCTAATTAAAGAGGCGGGCTATGCAGTTGATTTTCTTATGGAATCTGATGGAAGCTCACTTATTGAGGATGATGCATTTTACAGATTTCAGTCAGGCAAAGGTTTCGTCAAAGTTAACCAAGCCTCGCTGAACTCGTACCAAGGAAGAGTAATAAAGTCCCTGCATGGTTCAAATTATCTTGCAACAGAACTTGAATTGATAGGCCCAGCCAAGCAATTAATGAGAGAAGTGTTATCACAGTCTGTTGGCTACAAAGAAATTACAAGTCGCCACCTTTTTCTGACCCGCCAAGGGTTAGAATGATTTAATATTAACGTTAAAAATTTTATTTTGAATATGACTGTTCATAAGATAATTGAATTGGGTGTAAATGTTGACCACGTAGCAACGCTCAGACAAGCAAGGGGAGTAAATTATCCCGATCCTATGCAGGCGGCCGAAGTAGCCCGAAAGGCTGGTGCCGATGGGATAACGGTGCATTTGCGCGAGGATAGGCGCCACATACAAGATCATGATGTATTTAGTATTAAGGGGAACGTGAATTTGCCAATGAATTTGGAGATGGCAGCAACCCAGGAAATGCTCAAAATCGCAAAGACAGTTATTCCATATGAATGTTGTCTTGTCCCTGAGAGTAGAGAAGAACTCACCACTGAAGGCGGTTTAAACGTCGCGGGTAACGCTGATTTCTTGAGTGACTACATCTCGTCCTTACAAGAGTCAGGAATAAAGGTTTCGCTGTTTATTGATCCTGATAAAGAGCAGATAGAGGCCAGTAAAAGGTTAGGAGCAGACATAATAGAGCTCCATACAGGGGCTTACGCTGACTGCGGTGAGGAACAGAGAGAGTTTGAGCTAAATAGAATTAGGTTGGCCGCAAAAATGGCTTTTGATGCTGGTCTACAGGTTAATGCAGGCCATGGATTACATTATCAAAACGTTGCTAAAATCGCAGCAATTGAAGAACTAACCTGCTTGAACATAGGTCATTCAATCGTAGCAAGAGCTGCTATGACCGGGTTTTACGAAGCTGTCTTCGCTATGAAACAGTTGATGAACGGGGCTAGATTGGAATCCGAGGGCGTTGGTACTTGATTGAAGTCCTGATTAACAAAGACTTGAAGCTATAGGGTTAGATCTGACTTTTATAGAGTTTATATAGGTGTAAGACCTTTTTTACGTAGCTTTGAGTCTCAGTATAAGGCGGCACTCCATTATATTTTCGAACAGCTCCTGCACCAGCGTTGTATGCGGCGAGAGACAATGTCATGTTGCTGTCGTATCTCACCATTAGGTCTTTCATGTGCTTTACCCCCGCCTCGATATTTTGAGACGGATTGAAGGTGTTTGTGGTCAATTGGTAACTTGCGGCTGTCGCCGGCATCAGCTGCATAAGACCCATTGCACCCGCTTTGGATACTGCTAGGTGATCAAAAGCAGATTCGACGTGTATAACCGCTTTAATAAAAGAAGGCTCTAGGTCATATTTCAATGCTGTATTCACAATAATAGCGTCGTACTGTGATTTGATAGGCTTTGCCATATAAGGAGCTTTAGTGCTCTCGCCGGAGCGATAAGGTTTGGTCTTATAGCTTCGTTTTAATTTGTATCCCTTTTTGTAAATCTTCCTGTCGGTAATCACAGTTGATCCGTCTGGGCGCTCAAAAACGTAAATAGCGGTACGACCCGCTGGCGTGAAGCCAAGCAGAGACAAATAAACAATAAATATTGTTAGTAGACGTTTCATTGCTCTATGAAAGGTATTGTAATACCAATGAAATTCACTTCGGGATTTTCTCAGTGTTATCGGATAACGAGTTAAAGATTAATACATATTAAGAAAGACTTAGATTTAACACTAGAGTTTAGAGTATGTTCCAATATTTTCAATATATTAGAGTTACCTTTTAAAGTTTTTTATAGAAAAATGGGTGATCAATAATTAAATAAATAAGCCAAATGCTAAGGTCTGGGGTTTGGCAAAATCTATTTCCAATCGTTATTTGTGTAGAATAGGGCTTAAAAATAAAGAGACCGAAAAAAATGCCTTCATTTGACGTAGTATCAGAGATAGAAAGAACTGAATTGAACAATGCGATACATCAAGCCAATAAAGAGATCAGCACTCGATTTGACTTTAAGGGTACTGATGCTCGATTTGAACTGAACGAGAATCGCATTACAGCCTTTGCTGATAATGAATTTCAAGTAAAGCAAGCAGTCGACGTGTTGTGTACTAAGCTCGCGTCCAGGGGTATCAATCTCAAGTGTTTGGACTATCAAGAAATACAAGAAATCGGTATGAGCAAGGCTAAACAGATTATTGATTTAAAAGAGGGTATTGGAATTGAACTTGCTAAAAAACTGGTGAAACAAATTAAGGAAAAAAAATTGAAAGTCCAGGCCGCAATCCAAGGTCAACAACTCAGGGTGACTGGTAAAAAACGAGATGACCTTCAAACAGTGATCGCGTTTTTGAAAAATAGCGATATCGATAGACCCTTACAATTTAACAATTTTAGAGATTGACTAGAGCCGAGACAGTGAAACTCGGCATAGTCTTACACGTAAACTGATACAAGAGAAACAAGAACATGAATAGGATTTTTACCACGATATTTAGCGTGTTTACGCTAATACTCGCTTCGACCGCGGCGTACCCAGCTAGTAGTTCAGAGGAAATTGCTAAGGTGCGTACTGAGCTTGGAAAAATGTTTCCGGTTGCCACCAATGCTGAGATAGTTGAGGCTGGGGTTGAAGGAGTTTATCGTATCGAGGTCCAAGGCAGCTACGCCTTTGCCTTTCTAAAAGATGATTTTATTTTGATCGGTGATTTATACAACACCGCTAAGAAAGAGAATGTAGGGGATGTAGCCCAAGCAAATTATTTAAAGGGCGAACTAAAGAACTATGAAGACAAAATGATTGTCTTTGGGCCCGATGATGCTAAATATAAAATTACGGTGTTTACTGACGTTACTTGCTATTACTGCAAAAAATTGCACTCTGAGGTGCAACAGTTAGTCGATGCAGGTATCCAAGTAAGATATTTGATGTGGCCACGTCGAGGCCTTGGCTCGGACGAATACAATAAAAACTTGGCGGTTTGGTGTAATGCAGATCAACAAAAAGCAATGACTGATGCAAAAGCGGATAGGGCGGTGCCAGCTGCTACTTGTGAGAATCCTATCAATGAGACTTTTGAATTTGGCCGCAGAGCTGGGGTGTCAGGTACGCCAATGATATTGTTTGATGATGGCAGCAGGCAGCCAGGATATGTACCTTCCCCACAGCTAATTGCTAGAGTAAAGGGCGGTCAAGGAACTTAAAGTAAATGATATATCCGTTGCACGGTTAGCCCATAAAAAAGGAGCCACCAAGGGCTCCTTTTTTGATGTTTGTCTTTATTTTAGACTCGATTAGGGTCTATCTTTCCAGAAGTTCAAACTTACCTTCTTTCTCCGCCCATTCATCAGCATCCTCTAGAGCTGGCTTTTTCTCGGTTATGACCGGCCAAATTTCAGATAGCTCAGCATTGAGCTCAAGATAATGCTCGTCTTTAGCCTCGAGATCGTCATCGGCGACAATGGCCCCAACCGGACACTCAGGTTCGCATAAGCTGCAATCAATACACTCTTCAGGATCAATAACCAAAAAATTAGGTCCTTCATGGAAGCAATCTACGGGGCAGACTTCCACACAATCTGTGTATTTGCACTTGATGCACTCTTCTTTTACAACGTATGTCATTCGGGTCTCCGATATATCAGTCTTTCACTTTGCAATGATCGTATTGCCTATATTACGAATTGCGAAGCGCGCGTATTTTAGTTCTTCATTCATTCCAAATCAATGACTTCAGCCTCAAGCCTTTTTCATTTAACCATATCAGATAATTCATAAATCAAACTTAAAGCCTCCCTAGCTGACAAATCGTCAGGGTCAATTTCTCTCAAACGAATTTCCGCAGCTGAAACTGATGACTGAGTGTTATCACTAAAATCTATGCTCTGTTGTGTGCTAAGTACAGTATTAGGTTCTAAAGTTAGTTGGTCTTCTAGTTCATTAAGCTTACTTTTTGCGGTTTCGAGAACGGAGTTTGGTAAGCCGGCGAGTTTAGCGACTTGAATTCCGTAGCTTTGATTTGCGGGGCCTGGTTTTACGCCATACATGAAGACGATACTTTGACCATGCTCCACTGCATCCAGGTGTAAGTTGTTTACCGCATCCATTTTTTCCGCCAGTTCGGTTATTTCAAAATAGTGTGTTGCAAATAGGCTAAACGCTTTTAATCTGGTAGCTAGGTCGAGAGCGCTGGCCCAAGCGAGTGACAAGCCATCATAAGTACTGGTACCACGACCAATCTCATCGACTAAGACTAAGCTTTTGTCAGTTGCATTTCGTAGAATATTAGCCATTTCCGTCATCTCCACCATAAAGGTCGAGCGACCTCCAGCCAAATCATCTGCGGCACCGATGCGAGTAAAAATCCGATCTATTGGACCTATTTTTGCGCTCTCTGCCGGGACAAAGCTGCCGGTATACGTCAGTAATGTGATCAGTGCATTTTGGCGCATGAACGTACTCTTGCCACCCATATTGGGGCCAGTGATAACGTGCATGCGGGTTGAGTCGTTGAAAGTCAAATCATTGGCGATGAAGGGTGAGGACTGATTAGCCTCAACCACAGGGTGTCTGCCGCCTTTGATATCAATTCCGATTTCGTCGGAAATTTCTGGACGGCAAAGTTTAAGTGTCACAGCTCGCTCTGCTAAATTGCAAACAACGTCAATAAAGGCCAAGGCTTTCGCCATTTCTTGGAGTTGATGCAGTGACGGTGAGAGCGCATCGATGACATATTGGTATAGTGCCTTTTCTTTTGCGAGTGCCTTTTCCCTGGCGCTTAGAACTTTGTCTTCGTAGTCTTTTAACTCGTCAGTGATATACCTTTCAGCATTCTTTAAAGTTTGGCGTCTAATGTAGTGCTCAGGAACAGAGCCACTCTGCGCCTTACTAACTTCGATGTAAAATCCATGTACCCGGTTGTATTTCACTTTTAACGTGCTTATGCCTGTCGAGTCTCTTTCCCTTTGTTCGAGTTTGATAAGAAACTCACCAGTATTTTTGCTTAAAGTGTGGAGTTCAAGAAACTCATTGTCAAAATCAGGGCGAATGACACCGCCTTCCCGAATCACGGCTGCAGGCTCGTCTAAGATGGCTGTTTCAAGTAACTGTTGCTCAACAAGAAATGGACCTAACTTGGTTTTACTGTCACTAATTAAGTCACTATCGCACCGTTTGAGTAAATTGCTTATTGCTGGCAAGCTTTGGAGTGCGGACCTAAGCTTAACTAAGTCGCGCGGCCTAGCGGTTTGTAGCGCTATTCTGGTTACGATGCGTTGTACATCTCCGCAACCCCGCAATATTTTCTGCAGTTCGTAGGTATCAACATGATCGATGCAGTTTTGTATTGCTGACTGTCGATTCCGAATCAGATTTTGATCTGATACTGGGCCATGTAGCCACCTCCTTATGAGTCTTGCCCCCATAGGATTGGCGCATTTATCTAGCAACGAAACCAGCGTAAATTCTTTGCCTCCGGAAAGATTAGTCTCGATCTCTAGATTTTGTCTACTGGCCGCGTCAATAATTAGAAAGTCACTTTTTTGTGTTATCCGCAAACCGTTGATATGCGGCATACTTTCGTATTGCATATCCCGGGCATATTGTAACAAAGCTCCTGCGGCACTGACGGCGACAGGAAACCCTTGGCAACCAAAAGCGACTAAATTGTTGGTGTCGAATTGTTTACACAACAGCTCGTTTGATACATCAAAATCAAAATACCAGCTAGGTACCATTTTTACCGACTGCGTGATCGATTGGCTAATTCTCTCATCGCTCTCGGAAACTAACAGCTCTGCCGGTCGTAGTCTTTTTAGTTCGGAGTGTATTTGCTCTATCGAATCTAATTGTTGAGCTTGAAAATCTCCTAGTGATAGCTCTAGTGTCGCCATGGCGTAGGTATCGTTGTACCGATAGATAGCCGCGAGTATGTTGTCCTGTCGCTCATCAAGTAAGCTGTCCTCTACTAAGGTACCTGGAGTTACAACTCTAACGACTTTTCTTTCTACAGGGCCTTTGCTCGTTGCCGGATCTCCGACTTGCTCTGCAATTGCAACAGATCTGCCAAGTTTAACTAACTTTGCCAAGTATTGATCCACGCTATGGAAGGGAACCCCTGCCATTGGAATTGGCTCTCCGCCTGATTTTCCACGTTGAGTAAGCGTGATGTCTAATAGCCGAGCAGCTAATTCAGCATCTTGATAAAAAACCTCATAAAAATCGCCCATCCGATACAGCACGAGTGTGTCAGGATAGTCGGCCTTGATACGCAGGTATTGCTGCATCATAGGGGTATGATTACTGTTGGAGTTGTCGATCACGATTAGTTGAGATGCAGCGATAAGAGCTAATGGGTTGTGCAGGCTTTGGACAAAGCTTTTTTCAGCAATTGCTAATCAAATGCATTATTTTTTCATGTACTTTTGGAGCGCCAGCGACTACGTTGCCGCTGCCGACATAGTTTAGGTCGCCGGTTTCGCTAGTAATTATGCCACCAGCTTCTCTTATTAACAGAGATCCAGCCGCGATATCCCACTCACTCAGGCCAAACTCCCAAGCACCATCGTATCTTCCAGCTGCCACATAGGCTAAATCTAGGGCAGAAGAACCAGTTCGATGAATGCTTTGCGCGCGAGGCATAAGAGCTGCAAATGTTTTCATCCAAAATTTAAGGTTGGCACCGTGTTTGTGTGGGAGCCCCGTTGACAACAAACTGTCTTTTAGCTTGCTTGTTTGGGAAACTCGAATTCTACGGCCGTCGAGTTGTGCTCCAGACCCTTTTTTTGCGGTGAACAATTCGTTCCTCAGAGGGTCATAGATAACGCCAACCACTGTTTCACCCTTATACTTCAATGCAATTGAGATGCAGCAATGTGGATGACCATGTAAGAAGTTGTGAGTGCCATCAAGGGGATCGATCACCCAACAGTAGTCGCTTTCTTGAGCAAGGTCGCCAGCTTCTTCGCTGATAATATTATGATCAGGAAAGTTATTGGTTAGTTCTTCAATAATGGTTTGTTCTGCGAGCAGATCTATCTCTGAAACCAATTCCTCTCGGCTGGAGGTTTTTGTTTTTACATTGACCTTTACCCGGTCGAGTTGCGATATGTTCTGCGAGACGATTTTGCCAGCTTCACGAGCCGCGTTGGTAGCGACATTAGCCGCTCCAGTTAAAAGGTTGGAGTCCATTGGAGTTCCTGAAACAAGTTGTAAAATAGCCAAGGCGTAGTGTAACGGTGTGGAATTTAATTTGAAAGAACTCAATGTGGCTTTGCTTCCGTAAAATAGGAATAAAGTTCGTGCGGATGAAGGATGTTAGGTTAAACTCTAGCTTTGGATAACGCCATTCAATGTCTGTCACGACAAAAACACCGATCCGCGTTTTAACACATGCTTTTATCAAAAATTAAGATCGTTCTAGTAGAGCCGACACATCCCGGCAATATTGGGTCCGTCGCTCGTGCCATGAAAACTATGGGGCTGTCCTCGCTTGTACTGGTGAATCCCAAAAAGTTTCCCCACTACGAGGCGTCAAAGCTAGCCGCTGGGGCAGAGAGTGTCCTCGAGCAAGCGCAGATTTATGGTGATTTAAATGAGGCCATCTCTGAAGCCACTTTGGTTGTTGGCACCTCCGTGAGAGAAAGAGAGATTTCTTGGCCAACCAAGAACCCTAAAGACATTGCAGAGACCGCCATAGAACATTTGACATCAAATCTTCATGGTTCAGTTGCTATTTTGTTTGGAAGAGAAAGTAGCGGTCTTACCAACGATGAAATGGACTTGTGTCAAATGCAAATTAAAATTGACGCAAACCCAGAATACAGTTCACTGAATTTAGCTAGTGCTGTTCAAATCCTTGCTTATGAGTTGCGCATGTGTTGGCTGAAAACAAGATCTGATCAGATGCCTAGTCCGGATAGTAAATTAGGCACGTCCTACCACATTAGACAACAAGCGGCGACTAGAAAACAATTGGATGGGCATTTAGAGCACTTGCAATCGACCATAGAATCCCTAAATTTTGTAAAATCTAGGCCTCCGACTCAACTGATGAGAAAATTGACGAGACTGTACGCGAAAGCTGAGCTTACCGTGGAAGAGATACAGATCCTACGTGGTATATTGTCGGCGATAGATCAAGAGTTGAGTATTGATAATTGAAATTGGTCTTTCAAAGGTTTGCCTCTGAAAGTATGCAGCGTACTATTATTTAACCCCGTTTGTCATGTTTAGACGTTTTATAGAAGATACCAAAACCGTATTCGATCGAGATCCGGCAGCAAGACATATATTCGAAATATGGACTACATATCCTGGTGTTCACGCGCTTTGGCTGCACAGACTTGCTCATAGCTGTTGGAATTTGAAGCTCAAATGGTTTGCCCGGTTTGTGTCGATGGTTTCAAGGTGGCTAACAGGCATAGAGATTCATCCCGGGGCTAAAATCGGCAAGCGACTTTTTATTGATCACGGGATGGGCGTTGTGATTGGCGAAACCGCCGAAATAGGAGACGATTGTACGCTTTACCATGGAGTTACTCTTGGTGGAACTAGTTGGAACGGGGGTAAGCGACATCCCACATTAGGAAATGGCGTGGTGGTTGGTGCCGGTGCGAAGATTCTGGGGCCGATAACCGTTGCTAGTAATGCGCGTGTTGGATCAAATTCCGTGGTCGTTAAACCGGTTGAAGAGGGGGCAACAGTGGTCGGTATTCCCGCACATGCCGTTGATTCAGCAGAGTATCAACGGGCTAATAGCGGTTTCGATGCCTACGGCCATCAACCGTCAGTTGACGACCCAGTCGCACAAGCAATTCACGGTCTCTGTCAACAATTGCAAACAATGGACGCATTTAATCGAGATTTAGTTGATCGGTTGCAGTCCGCGGGCGTCGAGACAGATGGGTTGAGCCTTCCAGAGATAAAGACAGATTGCATAGAGCTCGAACCTGCACCCAAATCTGCTGCAACTGGACCTATTAATATTTAATAACACTCAATTTAACCATATCCGCTATATATTTAATCAGGAGTTTTGAATGATAACTTTGACTAAAACCGCTGCCGAACGCATCCATAGTCAAATCGAAAAAAACAATGCATTAGCATTACGTTTTGCTGCTAAGGAATCAGGGTGCTCTGGTTATTCATATGTACTTGATTTCGCAGAGACTCAAGCTGCGGATGATTTGGTTTTCGTTCAACATGGTGTGAAAGTTTTTGTCGACGAGAAAAGCCATAAAATATTAGACGGCACTCAAATTGACTATGTGACTGAAGGGCTAAACCAGTCGTTTCGTTTTTCAAACCCTCGAGCGACAGATGAGTGTGGATGCGGCGAAAGCTTTGCTGTCCAACCCTGATAATTCTCGATTTAACGAAATATTGCTGTTGGATTAATAAAAAATGTTAATAAGTCTGGGATTTTGTCGCCGAAAACGACTAAGATAGTAACCAGCGACACTCATTTGTTGCTTTGCTATAAAGCGTGTGAATGATTCATACAAAATAAAATTAGATAGAGAGGGTTCTAAAATGATCTCAAAAAAGACATTAATCAGGGCAGGTTTTATTATTTTAACAGCGAGCGCAGCAACCCAGACCGCAGTTGCTCAGGAGTACAAAAAAATATATAGGCTTGGCACTTCACAGTCAGTTTGCGAAGGTGGTGTGCAAACTGTGGCCGAGCTGCAAGATTATATTGCAAAAAATCCCGAAAATGTAAAAGCCATTCTTGCAGATTCAGGATGGACTGGAAGCGCTGATGCATTTTTTGCTGCCGTTGCTAATGGAGAAATGGAAGAACAGTCTTTTCCAAAGGGTACAAAATTGGCATGGATGGGTTCAAAAAAGGACGGTAAATACGTAGCTCTGCCATACAGAGAGTGGGCCGCGTCCACTCCATTTGAGGGTTTCGCTTTAAATGTTAAGAGTGATTGTCAAGTTTACGAGATGGTTATACCAAAGGCTTGCTGTAATGTAAGTTTGGCCGCCGTTTCCAAAGATATGAGTGCCGAATGCAACCCAGACGTAGCCAAGTTGGCACCTGCGGAAGAAACCAAAGTGGTTGAGCCAACAGCCCCTGTGGTTGAGGAGCCAGCGCTTAAATTAATTCCATTCGTGGCGGCGTTTGCTGGTTCCGAAACGAGACCGCGTTTTGAACCTGCTTGGCAAATGGATAAAAAAGACGCTTCTGGTATTTATGGTGTTAAAGCCGGTTTACTGCAACAGTTAAGCCAAAAGACCTCGCTGACTGGTACGGTTTCCTATTACGAGCGTAACGGTATCAACCCTGGCAATATCTACCCAGAGGATAATTTTGCGATCGACCTTGGAATAGAGAGAAAACTAAGTGAGAGAGCGTTTATTGGGGGTGGTATTGGTGCCTGGAATGTTGACGATAGTCACTTTCGAGATACTTCACTTTACGGGCTAGTTGGAGGTGACTTCGGTAAAAGTAATCTCCAATGGTTCCTAGAAGGAAGGGTGTTCGACAGCGATTCAGATACTCATGACTCCCTCTCGGATAATAAAATGTTCAGTGCCGGTATCCGTTATCTTATCAAGTAGCTTTTACTACAGTATTAAGTCTTTAGTCATCAAAACATAAAAAAAGCGGCCTCAGGCCGCTTTTTTTATGTTGGTTTTTGCTTAATAGATTGGTGTTTTTAGAGATTTGATATGGCAAACTTGCGCTCGAATATAATTCTTATGTCACTTCTGATCAAGAATAGGCTATTGGGTTAATCGTGAGCCAAAACGAAAGTAAAACAGTTGAAATAAAGCTAGAAACGCTGTGGGACCCTGTCGGAGTTAGTTCGTCCAATGAGTCCTCCTTATCTAAAACTCGGGTGCCCGATGTGAATGCCAAAAGAGTTGGCATTCGAACGCTCGGTTGTAAGGTTAACAGCTATGAGTCAGAGCTTATTGGTGAAGCCCTTAAAACCCAAGATTGGCAAATTGTGCCTGCAGATCAAGAGGCAGACCTTTACTTGGTTAATACCTGTACAGTGACCAAAGAGGCGGATAGGCAAGCAAGACAAGAGGTAAGGAAGGCGATTAAAAGAAATCCCGATGCACTGGTTGTAGTTACGGGGTGTTACGCCCAAATGGATCCCAAAGCTTGTGCCCAAATTCCGGGGGTCGACTTAGTGCTCGGCAATGATCGAAAGCTTGATACGCATGAACTTATTCCTAAATTGGAAGAAGGTCAGTTGCCAAAAGTAATGGTTGGCGATCTTGATCAGCATGTGAGCCTGCCGGATCAACTTTTGGCTGGTTACGAGGCTCACACCCGAGCTTTTGTCCAAATTCAGCAAGGCTGTGATCAAGGTTGTACATTCTGTATCATTCATGTTGCAAGAGGACCAAGCAGATCATTAGCTCCAAGTCTGATAAAACGTCAAGTACAAAGGTTGGTGTTGAATGGCTATCCTGAAATTGTGATCTGTGGGGTAGATCTTGGTTCGTATGGGGATGATTTTGATGAGAATATTGGCCGTTTTGACTTGGTGGATTTATTGGAGGAATTATTAACCCTAGATTTTGAACCAGACAATCCTTTTCGCATTAGACTAAGTTCTATCGACCCATTCCATATCACCGATAGGCTTATAACATTGTGGGCGAACGAACCACGTATTTGTTCGCATATGCATTTGTCCTTGCAGAGTGGTAGCACTTTAATCCTTAAGAGGATGAAAAGACGTTATGACTCGGCACACGTAAGAGAGAGAATCTCTAAACTCAGAAAAGCTATTCCTGATTTAATAATCAGTGCTGATGTAATGGTTGGCTTCCCTACGGAAACGGAGGAGCAGTTTCTGGAGACGGTTTCAATGGTAGAGGATATTCAGGTTGCATTTCCGCACACTTTCTCTTATTCCGAACGTGAGGGCACACCAGCTGCTAAAATACCGGGCGCTAAGCAAGTGCCTGTCTCTGAAAGGAAAGATAGAAATCAACGTTTGCGAGAGTCCGCTAAACCAATTGAGTTAGCAGCCAAGACCCGTATGCTGGGGCGCGAGGTTTGGGTTCTACCGGAGAGTAAAATAGTTAATGATAAGTACGTTTTATGTCGATCAGAGCAGTACCTTTCTTGTTTGGTCCCGAAAACTGAGATTGAAAAGGGCAAATGGACTCGAGTTTTTCTTGAAGATCTAGTGGGAGATCATTTACTGGCAAAAACCTTATAAATATTGTGTTGTTTTAGCTGAATTTGCCCAACAATTACTCGTTTTCAGTGACGTCATGCTTTTTTTCAATTGGAAGATTAGTAATTAAACATCAAGGTCGCTAGAATAGCGCCCGCTATGAAAAGGGAGCTCATATCTGGTTGATACATAACTGAGCTTTTTTACAGCACTGCGGCACATCTTGTAGTTGTAGCCAAACTAAAAATCGAAATAATTTAATCTTTTGGAGTCTAATAATGGCTGTTGAACGTACTCTTTCTATTATCAAACCTGATGCGGTTGCAAAAAACGTAATTGGTGAAATTTATTCTCGCTTTGAAAAAGCAGGCTTGAGCATCGTCGCTGCGCGGATGATGCATTTGTCAGATGAACAAGCGGGTGAGTTTTATGCGGTCCATAAAGAGCGTCCGTTTTATAGCGATCTAGTCTCTTTTATGACCTCTGGTCCTGTTATTGTGCAAGTTCTTGAAGGAGAAAATGCGATTGCCGCACATCGTGAGGTAATGGGTGCCACCAACCCTGCAGAGGCTGCTCCTGGAACTATCAGAGCAGACTTTGCTACTAGCATCGATGAGAATGCCTGTCACGGTTCTGATGCTCCAGAGACAGCCGCTCAAGAAATTGAGTTTTTCTTCGGAAATGATGGCGTTTGTCCAAGAACAAGATAGAGAACTACTCTCACAAGGATCTTGCAATGACCGATATCGCCAACTTAAAAATTGATGTTGAGGTAAAGAGAACCTCAACATCTGACTCAAGAGTCAATTTAATGGGCTTGGATAGGGAGGCGATGGAGCAATATTTTGCTTCGATTGGCGAGAAGTCATTCAGAGCCTCTCAGGTCATGAAATGGATCCATCAGGTGGGCGTTAACGACTTTGCTGAGATGACTAATCTTAGCAAAGCGTTGAGATCAAGCCTGAGTGCAAATGCGAAAATAACAGTTCCAGAAATTATCTCTGACAATCTATCCAAGGATGGAACTCGAAAATGGCTTCTCAAAGTACCTGGTAAAAGTGCAATCGAAATGGTCTTCATTCCAGAGGACTCCAGGGGTACTCTATGTGTCTCCTCACAAGTTGGCTGCACTCTCAATTGTTCTTTCTGCGCTACAGGTAAGCAGGGCTATAATAGAGATTTGACAACCGCCGAAATTATCGGTCAAGTATGGCTGGCAAAGCATTTACTTGCACAACAGTATAAGACTGACAAACGCATCGTCTCTAACGTTGTTATGATGGGTATGGGTGAGCCCCTAATGAATTTTGATAACGTCGTTTCGGCAATGAAAATCATGCAAGATGATTTTTGTTTTGGTTTGTCAAAACGTCGAATAACATTGAGTACGGCCGGTGTTGTACCTAAGATAGATGAGTTAAAGAAGGCTTGTCCTGTCAGTTTGGCTGTCAGTTTACATGCACCAAACGATGAGCTTCGCAATGAACTAGTGCCGTTGAACAAAAAGTACAATATTGAAAAACTAATCGACGCTTGTAACCGGTATGTGGCCGACTCACAGAGGGCTAGGATAACATTTGAGTACGTTATGCTTGATGGGGTCAACGATAAGTTAGAACACGCCCATCAGTTAGCATCGATCATGAAAAAGGTTCCTGGTAAGGTAAATCTGATACCTTTTAACCCCTTTGATGGCATTCAATACAAAAGATCCTCCAACTCCCGCATAAATCGTTTTAGAGATCTACTGCACAACAAGGGTGTGATCGTTACAGTACGTAAAACTAGAGGGGACGACATCGAGGCAGCTTGCGGGCAACTTGCCGGTGATGTTATGGACAAAACCAAAAGATCTGAAAAATTTAGACAAAGCTTAAAGGAAAAAATACAATAACAGCCTCTATTGTTAACAGGCTAAGTCTACAGTGAACAGAATAACAACAACAATTTCTTTGGGGTGGATTTTGGTTTGTATGCTTACCAGCTGCACTACTAATCCATCAAAACCCAAGATTGATTTGGCAGAAAAAAAGCCAAAAGCTGAGCGAGCCATGCTGCATACAAGGTTGGCACGTGAATATATGGAACAAGAGCAATATAGCATTGCAAAGAAAGAGTTGGAGAAAGCGTTGATGCTTGATTCATCCCATTCAGATAGCAATTACGTAATGGGTTTACTGCAAATACAACTAAAAAATAATCGTGACGCGGAGTATTATCTAAGGAAAGCTGTTCAATCCGATAACGAAAATGCTTCTGCAGCTCATGACTTTGGGATGTTTCTGTGTCAAACCGGTAAAGAACGAGACTCAATTAAATACTTTGAGATGGCGGCCAAGAATCCTTTGTTTAAAAATGCGGAATTGAGCTATATGAGAGCCGGCGAGTGCATGGCCAGAATCAACGACTCTAGAGCTGAGCTTTTCTTGAAACGTTCATTAGAATTTAATCCAAAGATGAGACCAGCGCTTTACAGGCTAGCTACATTAAAGAAAGAAAGCGGACAAAACCTAAGTGCCCGAGCTTATATTGAGCGTTATTTGGCCATTACCAATCCGCAACCTGAGGCGCTCTTTTTGGCATATGAAATAGAATCTAAACTTAGAGCTTATGATGTTGCAGATCAATATCGTAAACAAATACTAGAAGCGTTTCCCGGATCGAAAGCTGCCAATCGACTTAGAGAAGAAAAATAGTTTAGACAATAGAAATAGAGATTCTCCTATGGAAACCGCTTAGCTAGTCTGCGGTATTGCATTTGCTATTGGCTGACAAGTTGATTGGTTCTTCAAGTCGATTGACTTTGCTGCAAATAAGCCATGTACCGTAAAGAAAATAAACAGATATCACACAGAGCTAGGGTTGCGAGAGACTCTTAAAATGGAAGAAAACATAGAAAACAAAGACAGTAATGAACAAAATACAGAATCGTTAGGCAGCGGTGCGATGCTTGCTAAGGCAAGAAAAGAGCTAGGTAAATCAGCGGAGGAAATTGCAACTGATCTTAATTTATCAGTAACTCAAATCAAAACCATTGAACTAGATCAAAGCGAGGGGTTACCCGAAGCCACCTATGTTCGTGGTTATATTCGCTCCTACGCAAATTTGGTTGGTCTGAATCCAGAAGATGTTTTGTCACACTATCTCAATAAGAACTGGCAAAAATCCACTAATTTAGATGACTTACCTCGCGGTATTGCTGATAACGAGCGCAATGACTCTAACCGATTCTCGCCGATAAGATTACTTGCTTTTCTGGTGATTGCTGGCGTTATCGGTTTAATAGCCTATTTTTCTGCTTTTCAGTCTCTTTTTAGCACCAGCTCATATACTCAATCAACTGCGGATGTAAACACCACGAGTGAAATAGACCCGACGATAAACGCCCCCAATGATGTGGTTCTCGAGAATATCGCTACTGAGAGTGAAGATGAAGGTCAAATCAACCCAAATGAAGGCGCATTAGAATCGCAACCAGACACCTCAGAGACGAGTGGAAATAACCTTGAAAATGACCAGTCGACACTTTCTAGCGCGTCTACTGTAAAAGATGGGCAAACTACGGTCGTTCTTAGTTTTACCGACACTTCTTGGGTCGATATCCGCGATGAAAGTCAAAACCGATTGGCGTATCAGAGTTATCCCGCAGGTGAGACCCTCGAGGTTTCCGCACAAGGAATATTAAGCATTCTGCTTGGTAACGCTAAGGGTGTCCAGATGAAACTCAACGGTACAGAATACGACCTAAGCCAGCACACTGAGGGCGTTTACGCGAAGTTTAGTGTTGGAAAACCCAAGCAGTAAATAAAAATCACGACTAATTTGAAGTTAACCATGGCTAAACAAGGTCAAATAAAAGCGATAAAGGGGATGAAGGACGTCTTGCCCGATGAAACCCGAGATTGGCTGAGGGTTGAGGCATTATGTGCCCAGCTGTTTGGTAATCGAGGTTATAAGCAAATAAGGACTCCTATCATGGAAAGCACCAATTTATTTGCCCGATCTATTGGCGCTGAGACAGATATAGTGTCAAAAGAGATGTATACGTTTGAGGATCGCAATGGAGACAGCCTAACCTTGCGGCCGGAAGGCACAGCTAGCTGTGTTAGAGCAGGAATTGAACATGGCTTGTTTTATAACAAGCAACAAAGACTTTGGTATGTCGGTCCAATGTTTCGTCACGAGAGACCACAAAAAGGCCGCTATCGCCAATTTCACCAAGTGGGAGTTGAGTGTTACGGCTGGAGTACGCCAGATATTGAAGCTGAAGTTTTTTCGATGATCAAACAGTTATTCAATAAGCTTGGCCTGCAAAACGTGGTGCTCTATATAAACAGCCTTGGAGACTCTGACTCTAGAGCACGTTATAAGGCAGCTTTAGTTTTATATTTACAAGGCTTTATAAAAGATCTGGACGAGGATAGTAAACGACGTTTGAATACCAACCCTTTACGGATTCTGGATTCAAAAAATGAACGGGTTCAGGCTATTTTGAAAGACGCTCCAAGTATATTAGATTTTTTGAGCGAAGATTCGAGAGCTCGTTTTGATGAGTTGCAAAATTATCTAAAAGCTTTGGAGATTGAATATCAAGTAGAGCCAAGACTGGTTAGAGGCCTAGACTATTACAATGATACGGTTTTTGAATGGGTTAATCACGACTACGGTGCTCAAGCAACAGTATGCGGTGGTGGAAGATATGACCTTATGGTCGAACAAATGGGAGGTCAAGCAACACCTGCATTTGGATTCGGAATGGGCTTGGAGAGGTTGATCGAAATGCTAAGAGAACAGAACGCTCCAAACTTGGTTGAAGACGATAGATTAGATGCTTTTATTGTGTCTGTGGGCAAAACTTCGCGCTCGCAAGCGCTTAAAATTCAGCAGAATTTAACGCAGAATGGCTTGTCTGCGGCACTCCATGTTGGAGAAGGTAGCATGAAGAATCAGTTCAAAAAGGCGGATAAAAGTGGTGCTAGCTTAGCGATTATCATTGGCGAGCAAGAATCTGAGGATTATGCAGCCAATGTCAAAATATTAAGGAAAGACCTGCTAGAGGCCAATCCAAATTTTCAACAAATAAGCATAGCGCAAGAAGAAGTCTTCAATTTCGTGACTAATTTACTGAATTAGATATAATCCACCGACTAATTATCCATTGCGCATTTTTTGAGTGTGTTAATGAGCTATAACAACAAGAATTAGAGTAATAATGGCAGACGATATTTTTCTTTCCCCGGAAGAGCAAGATGAGCGGGCACGTAAGTGGTTTAAGGACAACGGACCAGCGTTGGCTATTGGTATTGTCCTAGGCTTGGCCGCAGTTGTAAGTTATAACAAGTATGAAGAGAATACTCAGTTAAATGCAGAGCAGGCATCGGCGTTGTTTCAATCGGCACAAACTGAGTCGATAGATTCGGGACTTGCTGATATTACCGAACAAGTGGCCGAGCTAAAAGAAAAGCATGCCACTACTGTTTATGCCTCTAAAGCAGCATTAATAAAGGCAAAACAGACTGCGGTAAATGATTTGCCTGCAGCATTCGGAGAGCTACAATGGGTTGTTGATAATGCGCCCGAGGTCGGGTTACAGCATTCAGCTAGAATTCGACAAGTTAAGATAAAAATTGCTCTAAATGAGCTAGATCAGGCTAAAGCACTTGCCTCGTTTGAACCAACTGATGGTTTTTCATCTCATTATCAAGAAGTTCTCGGTGACATTGCGGTCAAAAACGGTAATGAGTCCGAAGCCAGAGCGCATTATCAAGCAGCTATCGACGCTTTAGATGGTCTGCAAGACTCATACGTGCAAATCCTAAATATCAAGTTGGATCGCTTGCCAGTAACAGATGCCGTGTCCTCAGAGGTGGATTTACCAGAGGCAGAGTCACCAGAGGCAGATTCATCAGCGGTAGATTCATCAGAGGTAGAGTCGGCGTCCGAAACTGATAAGAGTTGATGCCGACTATTGTAAGTTCAGGTATAGGCTCAGATACTGATAGTGCGTAAATAATCCCACGGTTGTAAACATGAATAAAAGCGTTCGTTCTCTTCTTATCGCCAGTCTTTTGATTTCTCTATTAGGGGCTTGCGGCAAAACAAGCAAGACAGACTTTTTCGGTGTCGAGGAGAAAGCCGTCAAGCCAAAGTTCAAATCCACTACTGAACTCAAACGACATTGGAAGGTATCCCTTGGCGAGAAAATAGGGCAAGGAGACGCACTGCTTTCACCGGCTTTGTTTGGCAATCACGTGTATGCTGCATCGATTAAAGGGCGAGTAGAAAAAGTGATAGCCGAGACTGGCGCTAGAGTTTGGAGATCAAAGCTCGACAAAACCAAAATTACTGCCGGCGTTGGTGTCGGAAGTGGTTTGGTTTTAGTCGGAACCGACAATGGAGAAGTGGTCGCACTAAAACAAGATGATGGCAGCGTTGCTTGGGAAACTCAGTTAGACAGTGAAATACTTGCAAGCCCTGTGATCGGAAATGATTTAGTGATCGCGCGCTCCGGTGATGGAAAAGTTTACGGATTGGATACATTTGATGGCTCTATTATTTGGACAATTAGTCGCCAGTTACCAAAACTAACGCTCAGAGGGGACTCGAAGCCGGTAATTACACAAGGAGTTGTATTTGCAGGGTTTTCTGACGGTAATATGGCAGCTGTTGAAGCCCGTTCTGGACGCGCCTTATGGGATTTTCCAATATCGTTTGCGCGAGGTACAAACGATATTGACCGTCTCGCCGATGTTGACACCGACCCTTTACTGGTTGGTGAGCACCTTTACGTTACTTCCTACAGGGAAGTGACGCACGCACTCAATATTAAATCCCAGCGCATAGATTGGAGCACCGAGGTGTCGTCTATAAATCCTATGTCTTATGATGCGGCCAATCTCTATATGAGTGACCGATATGGTGTGATTCATCAGCTAGACCGTCGAAGTGGTACGGTTAATTGGTCTCAAAAAGGGCTTAGATTGTTTACCACCAGCGCACCTATTTCGCTTGGAGCCTATGTTTTAGTTGGTGAGGGCGATGGAGGGCTTTACGTCTTACGTAAAGCCGACGGCGAGTTGATTGGCAAACATAGCCTAGGAGCCAAACGCATCGTAGGTGAGCCAGTCGCTAGAGATGGTCGAGTTTACTTTGTCGATTCTGATGGAGCACTACAAGCACTGTCTATCTCTGAATAGTATTAGTCGAAATAACCTATATTCGTCTCTAGTGGTTAGCAAAACGTGACTCACTAGAGTACAAGAGAAAGAGTGTTCCACTCTTTCTATCCAATACAAGATATTGCTTCTAGAGCCTCATGTTATTATGGGGCTTTATTTCGTTAAAGCCATTTATTGTCTTAGGACACTCCTGTGAAAGATCCCAAAGAAATTCAGCCAGCACCTACTTCAGAAAGTCTTGATTTAAAGAATCTAACCGAAGAAGAACGAGAGCTATTGTCCGATAGTTCGCCAAAAGAGGATGCACCTAAACCAATTATTTCCATTGTAGGGAGACCAAATGTAGGTAAATCGACACTTTATAACCGCCTTACACGAAGCCGGGATGCTATTGTTGACGATAGGCCGGGCGTTACCAGAGATCGTATGGTTGGTGTAGGAAGGGTTGGTAAAAAACCTTATTGGGTGGTCGACACAGGCGGAATAGAGGGAGATGATGAGGGAATTCATGTGTTGATGAAAGATCAAGTTGACCAAGCTCTAGAGGATAGCGACGCGGTAATCTTCATTGTCGATGGTCGCGATGGTGCAACCCCTATTGATTTTGAGATCGCCAAACAACTAAGGTTAAATGAGCGAATCAAAGTATATCTTGCAGTCAATAAAGCTGAAGGCTTAGACAGGGGCATGGTGAGTGCCGATTTTTATCAGTTAGGTCTCGATCAACCTAAGGTGATTTCTGGTAAAAATGGTGATGGTGTTCAGAAACTACTACAGATGGTTCTGGAGGAAACTGAGGGACGACAGCAGCAAGAGAGCTCCTATGAAATTCCTGCCGGCGTGGCCAAACTTGCCATTGTTGGACGACCGAACGTCGGCAAGTCAACTTTGTTGAATAGCCTAGTTGGTGAGGAGCGTGTTGTTGTTTATGACATGCCAGGGACAACCCGCGACAGTATTCATGTGCCTTTTGAATTCAACGACAAAGAATATGTGCTTATTGATACAGCCGGTATGCGTAAAAAGTCGCGTATAGACGATCGCGTAGAGCGTTTTTCAGTAATGAAGACTCTGCGCGCAGTAGAACTCGCGCAGGTCGTTGCTATTGTCTTGGATGCAAGAGATGGCATTGTTGATCAGGACAATAGATTGATTAATTTGGTCTTTAATAGCGGTCGATCACTAATGATTTTGGTCAATAAATGGGATGGAATGAGTAAGTACGACCGAGACCAAGTTCGTGCTCAGATAGACCGCAAGTTTAGCCATATGGGGAACATTCCGATAGAATTTATTTCGGCAAAATTTGGTAAGGGCATAAATGTGATAATGCCACTGGTTGATAAGCTCTATGAGAGTGCTATGACTAGTATGGGTACGGGACGAATTAACCGAATACTTAAGGACGCTGAAGAGCGACGGAATCCGCCCATGGTCGGTAATTATCGCATCAAGCTAAAGTTTGCGCACCAGGGTGGTATGAACCCTCCACATGTCATAATTCATGGCAATCAGCTCGACAAGCTACCTCAGACTTACCAACGTTACTTGTCAAATACCTTTGAAAAGGCGTTTGATATGCTTGGTACCAAGGTCAGGTTGAGCTTTAAGACATCAGACAACCCGTATCATGATACTAGTGCTAAACCTTCGAGAAAGAGTAAGGATAAAGTCAAATTTCGAGGCAGTCGCAAGAAAAGTGGTCGTACGGGGCTATAAAAGGGCTGTAACTATCCCAAGTGCCATTTAATAGGGAGGCGGGTTCCATTAAAGCGAATGCGAACAGCTCTGCCTGGCCGGCGTCAAATGGTCAGTAGCTTTCGGTCGCCGTATGCTAAGGTTTACAGAAGCCAGTTTCTTAGCCCGCATATCAACTAGGCTTTATGACAAAAGCGGTATCGACTTAATATTACTTGAGATAGACTGGTCAAGGTGCCGACCTCGACTATGCGCGCGCGATCTAGCCTGCTAGGAGAATAAAAGTCTTTAGACCACATATAATGCAATATTTATTTTCTGCGTTAGTATAGGGAGAGGGAATTGTTTTTGGACTAGGATGGCCACGCATATGATCTATTTTTCGTTTTGTTGTTGAGTGAGTTCCTCTATTAGCTCCACAACTAAACTAGACTGTCGCCATGGTAAGAAATGGCCTTCACCCTCCAATTCAACAACTGCGATACTTGAGAAATGTTCACTCCAGTTTTTAAGAGCGTACTGTGAGTTTTTAGGGGATACTAACTTATCTTTTTTGCCTTGAAGAATGATGACATCTGCGTCAATCTTAGATCGCTTTACCCTAATGTCTAAAGCCGCGAGTTGCGATCGTAAACGCATGATTTCTCGATTAGACTTGCCCATAGACTTTCCCAGCAATTTCGAGACAATCCAAGTATTTGCGACCCGATTGTACCATCTTGGTGAGCCCAGTCTGGGAGACAGAGAACCCGCTAATAGTAATAAACCGGACACCCTATCTGGGTAATCTAGTGCAATCTGTGGAGCGATAGATGCCCCTAATGAATGACCGACTAAAATCCATTTTTTGTCAGGGAACTGGTCGAATATAGCACCTATAGCTGCAGAATGAATCGAGAAGCTAGAGACGTCAAAATCGACATCAATCATTGAACCACCCCATCCCGGCCGATCAATGGACACCATGAAATAGTCTTTTTGCAAATCAGGATTCGATAGATACCACTGAAAAGCCTCCCAGCTTCCTGGAGTACCATGTATAAACAACAAGCCTGTTTGGTCTGCTGCGCCTGAGTTTGCAAAAAAGACCGTTGTTCCTGCGTGCGCAAGTTTTGTAAAACTGATTGTTTCTTTGGGTTGCACTGCCTTCGACGAAACGCTACTCGCACTCAAAACTACTAGAGTAATTATCTGAAACCAAATTGATCTTTTTAAACTGTTCATAGAGTGCCCAGATTCTTCCTCTTAGCTTGATTTCTCCCCAGGCCCGCTACAATTGGCGCCGACTACAACTAAATTTTTATACGGTAAGGCTAAATTCTATTAGCCTAGATAGCTACTCTGTTACGGTCAAAATGAGCGGATTTATTAGCTCGTTGTTAAGTTGAGTTCTCCAACTTATCGTATGTCTGATCGCAGTTCTTGGTTTTGATTTTCTTTCTCCGGTTTTAGGTTTAGAGGGGGAATGGCCAAATACCTCGCCGGCGGAGAGTCCATGACCTAATTTCATAGAAACTGAGCCTAAGCCATTGAATATGCTAAATAGTCCGCTACCATGATCGATGACAAGGGTATACTTGCCCGTCTCTTTTGAGTGTGTAATTTTGCTAATTATTCCGGTCGAGGGTGACTTTATTTCGATGTTTTCCGCAACATCGACACGAACAAAATCCTGTTGTCGAACAATATCCGATGTGGTCCTCAATAGATAATTTCCAAACCCATCTTCCCACTCCGCATCGATAGGAAGACTAAACGGTAACGACAACGGTGTTGTGTTTTTAAAATCTAAATCCGATAGATCATTGGGTAGTTTTGGTATCGATTCATCGTCGTCTCTTGCTTGTTTTGTTAAGAATTTGATCTGTTTGACAAAGAATCGATAAAAAGTAGCCTCTGATTCAGGTTCTTGATCTCGAAAATAGACGAGATACTCACCAGGCAAATGATCAAGGCCTAAGCCAATATAGACTCGCCATTGATCGCCTTTGTCTACTATCGCAGGTTCTCTCGTTCCGTATTTAACGATCGGTAGTTTATTAGACTTTTTACTCACGTTTAAAGTTGCTAAACCGCCTGGAAAACCATAGCCATTACTCCATGCACAAGCTTGGGCAAAGAGAAATACAACACACAAAAGATACCTCAACTTTTTACTCCTTGTTTGTCTCGTCGACGGTGCAAGCAACGCTGCCTTGCCCTAACTGGACTGATACCTTCGAACCAGACTCCAGTTGCTCAGCATCTCTTACGATATCGCCTTGCTCGTTTCTTGTTATCGAGAAACCTCTTCCTAAGGTTGCAAGTGGGCTTACTGCATTGAGTTGGCTGGCTACAGCCTCAAACTTATTGTGACGCAATCGATTATTGTTGGTGTATCCAGAAAGCAACCTGCTAGATAGAGAGCTAATTTTATCAAGCTCGGAGATTATAAGCTTTTGCGGGGCCAAAGTGGTCAAACGCCTTGATAATGCTTGATAGCTCGATCTCTGCCATTTTGGTGTTTGCTGTATTAGATAGCCAAGTCGTCTTTGACTTGTTTTTAGCTTTTCCTTTTGCAAATTTAGCATTTGTTTTGGGTGTCTAATTTGTCGACCATTTAGGTCAACAGCCTGAGACAAATTGGCAATTGATCGTTGCATCAGATTAGGTAAGCGTTTGCCTAGCCTGGCTAAATTATATGTCAATTGTTGTGAATCAGGACTGATTAGTTCTGCTGCTGCTGTCGGTGTTGCCGCTCTTGCATCGGCGACTAAATCTGCGATGGTGATGTCTACTTCATGGCCAACACCGCAGACAATTGGGATTGGGCAGTCAAATATTGTTTGCGCTAAGCCATCATGATTAAAGCACCAAAGGTCCTCTAATGAACCTCCTCCTCTAGTGAGTATGATTACATCGGCCTTGTTATCTTTAACCACATCACGTAGCGCTTGATTTAGCGATTTTGCGGCGCCATCACCTTGAACTACCGCTGGATAGATAGTGACGGGAATTCCTGCGCAACGACGCTTAAGCGTCGTTAAAACGTCTTTAACCGCAGCTCCCGAGGGAGAAGTAACCACACCTATATGGCTGGGGTAGTTTGGTATGGCTTTTTTATACTTAGTATCAAACAATCCCTGTCGATTCAGCTCGTGTTTTAATTCTTCAAATCGGCGTTGTAATAACCCCTCTCCGGCCTCTTCAATATGTTGAACGATGCATTGTAGGTCTCCTCGGGCGGTATAAACTGAAATCTTAGCTCTCACCCGCACTAAATCACCGGTTTTGGGCTTATAGCGAGAGACAGATGCTCTTCCTTTAAACATCGCGCATCTCAACTGAGATTTTTCATCCTTTAGACTAAAATACAAGTGTCCAGAAGCTGGCGCGCTGAGTGATGACAGCTCTCCCTCGATCCATATTTCTGGATAAGAAACCTCCATCAATTTTCGCATTTCATTGGTTAGATCGCTGACTTGATAGATGGTCTGAGCTTGATTCATTTTTTCTTTTCTACACTTTGGGTGATCTCTGAATCTTACCGGTAATTTCTCTCTCAGTCGTGAATAATTTTATTGATCGGTAGATAAAATTTAAATCAATAGTAGGCTTCCTGAAAGAGGTTGGTTATAATCGCCCGCGGTGGCGGCTAGTCTCCATAGTGGCGATAGGTTGTGAACCCGGTCAGGCCCGGAAGGGAGCAGCCGTAGCAGCTAATTCGGGTGCTGTGATCAGGTTAGCCGTCATCATTTTCAACTCTTTTGTATAAATAATAATATTGCGTGTTTGATGCCAACAAACCACAACAATAATCAAGGGATAAATAGGCTTGTGCTTGTTGCGGTTTTAGAGCATGCTTTTGGTTACAGTAAGAGCGTATACACTACCTAATTAAATGTCCTATCTTGCACTTGCCCGAAAGTGGCGTCCTAAAGCATTTTCCGAAGTTGTCGGACAGCAGCATGTGGTGCAAGCATTATCAAACGCACTTGATACAGGTCGCATTCATCATGCTTTTTTGTTTACTGGCACCAGAGGTGTGGGCAAAACTACATTAGCAAGAATTTTTGCTAAATCATTGAATTGCGAAGAAGGAACTAGCGCTGAACCATGTCAAAAATGTGGCACTTGTTTGTCTATTGACGAAGGTCGATACGTTGATTTAATCGAAGTCGACGCGGCATCAAGAACGAAAGTAGATGAAACCAGAGAGTTATTAGAAAACGTTCAATATGCGCCTACTTCAGGTAAGTACAAAGTCTATCTCATAGACGAAGTTCATATGTTCTCTGGGCACAGTTTTAACGCACTTTTAAAAACTTTGGAAGAGCCTCCAGAGCACGTCAAATTTCTATTTGCTACCACTGACCCGCAAAAGTTGCCGGTCACTATTTTATCGAGATGTTTACAGTTTAATTTACGTGCAATGCGGCCTGAGCAAGTTGAAAACCAACTTGTTAAAATTCTAAACAGCGAAGACATTGCCTACGATATACCCGCGTTGACTGAAATCTCTCGCGCAGCCGATGGCAGTATGAGAGACGGTCTGAGCCTGCTCGATCAGGCAATCGCACAAGGCAGTGGTGAAGTTAGACTTGATAATGTTCGAGGTATGTTAGGGTCGATTAAGTCTGAGCATACTCAGAAAATCGTCGAAGCTTTATGTCTAAGAGACGTAGATTTAGCGCTCCATGTGATCGCCGAGATGGCAAATAATGCGGTTGATTTTACAACTGCCTTAGATGATCTTTTGATGGCTCTTTACCATATATCCTTGGCTCAAGTTACTAAGAATATTGCGAACCAATCTCAATTTTCTGATCAGAAGCTCAAAGAGTTTGTGTCGAATTTTGATGCGGAAACATTGCAATTGTTTTATCAAATCGGTCTGATAAGTAAAAAAGATATCTCACTTGCTCCCAGTCGGAGGGTAGGGTTCGAAATGGCGTTGTTGAGAATGCTCGCATTTGAACCCGCCGACCGCGCCGCCTCAGGCATCAAGGGCCTTTCTTTGGATTCGAATAGGTCTGAGCAGACTTCAAACCTTGAAGATCGATCCGTTTCTGATTCGTCGGTTTTGACGGAAAAAAAAACAGCTAAATTTGACCAAGTAGACTCAAAAGTAGCTGATGTAGTCGTCGACAAAACTCCAAGCACTGCGAACAACAAAGAAGAGCGTGAGCCACAAAAACAAGAGATTGTTGATTCGACCTCACAATCAACGATGGGCGCGAAAGCGCTATATGATGTCCCTTCAGCTCCACCAATTGAAATTTCGACGAGTGCTGAAAACGAGCTCTCAGCGTATGAGAACATAAAAGAGTCAAACGATAATTCATTAGCGAATCAAAAAGCCAGCACAGACTCGAGTGTAGTGGTAAATCAACGATCGCACAGCAGCGCTGACTCGGAGTTGGCGTTAGATAATACTCCTGGTCAGACTGCGGGCTCATCTGCGAGTTTGGACAACCTAATTGCGGTAACTTTAGCTGGAAATAACGAATGGGGTGAGCTTATAGAGCAAACGACATTGGTAGGTATGGCTAAGGAGCTGGCCATGAATTGCGCAGCGGATCGAATAAATGAAGAACGAATAGATCTCTGTTTATCACCAAAACTTGAGCATCTATATAGCGATGACAGGTATAAAACCATTCAATCGGCTGTCAGGCTGGCGGTGAATAGCGAAATCAAGGTGTCGCTGGATATTGACGATAGTAATCGTGAGACACCATCGGAGTGTCTATCCAGACTAGGTTTTGAACAGCAGGAAAAAGTCCGAGAGCAAATACGCAATGATCCCGGGGTGAAGTCTATAATATCCGCATTTGGTGCCTCGATTAAAGAAAATTCGATCAAACCAATAGACGCTTAGGTTTGAATAGCTAACATTTGACTTGGCATAAAACGAAATAGTTTAAATCAAATGCTCTGCATAAGATTTTGATTTAAATAGAGAAAAAAGATAGGTATATATTATGATGAAAGGCGGTCTTGGCAATATCATGAAGCAAGCGCAGGCCATGCAAGAAAATATGCAAAAAGCGCAGGAAGAATTGGGAAATATTGAGGTGGTTGGAGAATCTGGCGGCGGCATGGTTAAGTTAACTATGACCTGCAGGCACGATGTGAAACGTGTTGAGATCGACCCAGAGTTAGTCGGAGATGTCGAAGATAAAGATGTTCTAGAAGATTTAGTCGCGGCCGCCATGAACGACGCAGTTCGTAAAGTTGAAAAAACAACACAGGAAAAAATGGCGGGTTTGACTGGAGGTTTGAACATTCCTGGTATGAAAATGCCATTTTAGAATGGTCGAGGGACTTAGTGCATGACAACCTCTGCAGCCATAGAAGCACTGAAAACCGCTTTAAAAGCACTGCCTGGAGTGGGCCCAAAAAATGCCCAAAGAATGGCGTTTCATCTCATGGAGAGAAACAGGGAGGGTGCTAAACAAATTGCCGATGCTTTACAAACCGCATTACAAACGGTAAGAAGCTGTGAACGTTGTAATACGTTTTGCGAATCAGAACTATGTGAGATTTGCGCTTCACCAAAACGAGATCAAGGCGTCCTTTGTGTCGTTGAAACACCAGCTGATCTCGAGGCTATAGAGCAAATCGGAGCTTATAATGGTCTTTACTTTGTTTTAATGGGGCGCCTATCGCCATTAGAAGGTATTGGACCAGACAAACTAGGCTTTAAAAAATTAAGCAGAACGATAGCTGAAAATGAGATTCGTGAGGTGGTTATTGCAACGAATATAACCGCTGAGGGGGAGGCAACGGCGGATTATACAACTCAACTACTTGAGCCATACGATGTTGAAATTACCAGGCTTGCAAGAGGTGTACCGGTCGGCGGTGAGCTAGAATACATGGATCAAAGAACTTTGGCTGCAGCTTTTAAGGATAGGCGCTCAGCCCGTTAATAAGCTTAAACTCAAATAAGAAAAAAGGCCGTCAAATTGACGGCCTTTCCAGTTTCAATAGCTCAGAGATTAGGTTCAGGCAGCCTCGCCATTTTTATGCTGAATTACCTTGGCGCTAGATGATCCGATCGCAATCTTTTTTGGTTTCATTGCTTCGGGTACCTCTTTGACTAAAGAAATAGTCAGCAAACCATTAACCAACTCTGCGTCGACTACTTCGATGTGGTCCGCTAGGTTAAATTTACGCTCAAACGATCTATTCGCGATGCCTTGATGCAAAAAGTTTTTTGGCTCTTTTGCTGATTCTTTTTTGCCATTCACGGTTAGGACACCGTTCTCGACTTGAATATCAAGCTCTTCTTCATTAAAGCCTGCGAGTGCGAGGGTGATTGAATACTGATTTTCGGCCACCACTTCAATATTGTAAGGAGGGTAGCTCGCTGATGTTTTTTCGGTTTGGAATGCAGCGTCTAAAAGAGAGCCAAAACGGTCGTATCCAATGCTGCTGCGGTATAGAGGGGAAAGATCGATTCTATTCATTATATATCTCCAGTTATGCCTTGTTAGGCCATAAATGTTGGTTAAATTTACTAATGCAAGGCTCTCCTAGCGAGCAACCTTGGTTAGCTATGTTTTCGTGATCTCGTAAGCATCACGTTTTGTTATTTAATGATAAAAAATGGTATTTCAAGACATTCTTTAGTAAAAACTTTGCAACGAATTACTAACTGTTAGGTTACTGTATTCATGCTATAGTCGCGCGCATGCAAGCACCAGCACAAATACAAGCCGTCATCGAATTACTTGATGAGATTTCTGATCGCGCTTACCCAGCGGATCGCACGATGGCAAACTACTTTAAGCACAGGCGCTACATAGGTTCTAAGGACAAGGCGGTTATATCTGAATATTTCTATTTGATCTTACGAAACAAGCTTTGTTTTGGCTACTTACTAAATAAGGTAGGCATTCCTCCCAATAGCAGACGCCTGGGAGCCGTACTACTAAGGCATCTCGGGCTCAGAACTGACAGTTATTTTAATGGTCAAGGTCATGGCCCGAAGCCCTTGTCTGAGTCCGATAAAAAAGCCATCGATTTGATTGATTTTGCTGATTTGAGTGATGCACCGCTGTTTGTACAGTTAAACGTGCCGGAATGGTTGCAGGAAAGACTGCAACATTCCTTGGGTGATATGTACGAATCAGAAATGAGAGCTTCGAATGAGCAAGCTACAACAGATATAAGAGTAAACACACTAAAAAGTACAGTAAAGCAAGTGAGCCACTTTCTGAAAAAGGTAAATTTGTGCCCGCAAAAGACACCCATATCTCCGTGGGGGCTGCGCTTTGATAAAAGAGTTGCGCTTTTTGGAACCCAAGCATTCAAAGACGGTTGGATTGAAGTACAAGATGAAGGTTCTCAGCTCTTGGCTTTGGTTAGCAAGGTTAAACCAAGTCAAAAGGTAGTCGACTTTTGCGCTGGCGCTGGCGGCAAGACATTAGCTATGGCGGCTATGATGCAAAATAAGGGGACTATTTACGCCTGTGATGTTCATTCTAAGCGATTAGCGCAACTGAGCAAGCGTACAAGAAGGGCGGGGGTACACAATGTGCGAACTCATGTGCTGAGTTCCGAAAATGATAAATGGGTAAAGAAGCATCAAGGAGCTGCGGATGTTGTGTTGATAGATGCACCATGCTCTGGAACTGGAACCTGGCGAAGAAGCCCAGATAGTAGATGGAATTTAACGCAAGCGGATTTGGAAAACCTGCTCGATACGCAGTATTCGATACTACGCAGTGCGCAAAGACTGGTAAAGTCTGGTGGGGTTTTGCTATACGCCACTTGCTCCTTGTTGACAGATGAAAATGAAAAGCAGGTGGAACGATTCCTATCAAACCATGAGGCTTTCAAAGCTATGCCAGATTATTTTAGTGATTTAGATTTTGATCAATCTTTGTTAGACGTTAGCGCCTCACAACTAAGGACCTACCCCAGCAAAACTGGAACGGATGGCTTTTTTCTTGCAGCTCTTCAAAAAACACCAACAGATTAAACTGTTATTAGCGGAACAAGTAACCTACTTTTGCCGATATTATTTTTAATAACGACTGTTAAAAAGGGGCCCGAGGGTAAGGACCCAATTCTAAGGCACTAATTCTAAGCAGCTAATGCTACCAAAACTTGACGCTTGCGTTCTCCAGCAAAGGGGCGACGGCCATGCATGGTCATTTTATTGTCTATCAGGGCCATATCGCCATCTTGCCATTGAAGGTCAAAGGTAAACTCTCGAGATAAAGATACGACCAAATCAAGGGCCTCAACGGAAATATGAGAATCATCACCAAAGGTGATGGCCTTTGAGGGCTCCTCTTTTACTCCCTTCCATCCTAGATAAGCAGCTACCAGCTGATTATAAAAAACGTCAGTGCCATTTTCTAAGGTGCGTACAGCTGGCAATACTGGTGTAATGGCTTTCAAGCTTTTATCGCTCATCCACTCCCAAGAGTACCCTAATTGAGCCAGCTTTTTCTCAGCCTCGGCTTGTGTTTCTACGCTCAAAGTTCCTTTCCAGCTTCTGCCCTGGCCTGACGCATGATTATCTTCGAATGGCATATGAGTGGTGTATTTTAGACCCTTGTCAAAAAACTCCAAGGCCAATTCTGAATCTCGATCTTTCAGAGCTTGGTAGAGCTTGTCTGACCTACAGATAGGAGTTGCGCCACCTTGCTCGGCCGCAGACTTGCAAAAAAAGAAGAGTTTATCTGGCGATACCGGCGTTTGTGCCATTTCATGGTGAAGATATATCTCTACGTCTTTTGGCGCTTCATTGGCGGTAAAGACTCGCTCAGTGAAATTTATCCTAACCGCGTTCGAAAGCGATTCTTTGTAGGTAAAACTTGGGTAATCAAACGCCGCTGAAAATTCATCGAAGGTCTCTGCACTGTCCATAGGAAAGCCGCGAAACAAAATCGCGCCGGCTCTAGCAAGTTCAAGTTCAAGAGTATGGAGATTATCCCTGATCCACTGCTTGGATTGTTCCAGAGTTATATTTGCTTGTGGGGGTGTAACCACTAAAGGAAAAACACCTTCATCAAAAACAAGTTGGCTATTAACCGATTGAAACTCAATTTTGTTACTCATTGTCAGTCCTCGTTCGCGCTCTTAAGTTGCATTTCGGTCTAGTCGTATATTGGATGAAAACGGTTGAACGCAGCTTCGCAAAAAACACCAGGATCATTGAAGCGTCTATTTTGATTTAATGCACTGATCTCAGTCATTTCCCTTTCTGATAATTCAAAATTAAAAAGGTCCGCGTTTTCAATCATTCGATGTTCTTTGGTTGACTTTGGAATAATTGTTGTTCCGCGCTGAACACCCCAGCGAAGTACGATCTGAGCGGGGGTTTTTCCAAGTCGTTTAGCAGCTGCTACAACAACTGGTTGTTCCAAGACGCTTTCGGTTTCGTTCGCCATATCCAGTTCTAGGTAGGAGAGAGCACCGAGTGGAGAAAAGGCAGTAACTGCAATATCATTCATTTTGCAAAGTCTTAGTAAAGCTTCCTGAGTGAGGTATGGATGGGATTCTATTTGCAACATGGCTGGTTTGATTTTCGCGTAAGAGAGCAAATCGTGCATTAAGCCAGTATTATAGTTACAGACACCAATCCGATGCGTCAGACCATTTTGATATTGTTCTTCCATTGCTGACCAAGTTTCATGCAAAGGGACTTTTTCAAGATGCATTCTCGGTTCGTCAACATCTGGGTCGAAAAACCACCCAGCTGGATAGCGTTCTTTAAAATCAACGTAACGTTGAGCGATTGGAAAATGGATTAGGTAAAGATCAAGATAATCGAGTTGTAAATCGTCCAGTGTTTTTTGCAGAGCGGGCCCAACGTGCTCTTTAGCATGATATGTATTCCATAATTTAGAAGTTACCCAGAGGTCTTCGCGCCTACATAAGCCGTCATCAATAGCGTGTTTTATACCTTCTCCAACCTGAACTTCATTGCCATAGTCGCTAGCGCTGTCAAGATGTCTATAACCAAGCTTAATGGCTTTGTATACGCTAGCAGCGCAATCATCCTCTGCTATTTTCCACATGCCAAAACCTACAGAAGGAATTTTACGATCACTCTTTTTTGTCATTTTTTGAACTTATTTCTTTTAGTAAATCTTAAGGAAGCCATGATTTTGCTCATCCAAGTGTCGCCTACTATGGATAACTAATCATATAGTAGGCTTAGACAGGGGTTCGCATAATAATTTGTATCAGAGCATTTTTCTATTTTTAACCATTAAAACGGCACGTGTTGATATCAACACAGGTAGTCAAACCCCACTGCATACCTCGACATTTTAACGGTACTTTAGATGCGGGTTTTCATTTAATTTGAATTATTGTATCTTATATAAGATACAGTTCAAGTCTTTATGGCAATCCAAAAAATCAATAACTTCATGCAGTCTTTCAGTTCTTTGTACATTTTCCTTTCACAACCTTAGGAATGTGAATTAAGATATTGAAAACATTTGAAAAAATTGTAATAGAGGGCCCTTAATGACTTTATCAACAAAATATCAGCCTTTGTACCAGCAGGTCTACGACGAAATTGTGAAACGACTTAGCGAGGGCTACTGGAAAGCTGGAGACTCTTTGCCCAGTGAGTTTGGCCTAGCTGATGAGTTAGGAGTGAGTCAAGGCACTGTTCGTAAAGCCTTAAACCAGTTAGTAGATGAAAATATTCTCCGGCGCAGGCAAGGTAAGGGGACATACGTTTCGGAGCATAATAATGAGAATTCTTTGTATCGCTTCTTTCGGTACAAGGAACATGGTGGGGAAAGTGTTATACCCGAAACCGAAGTTGTATCTCTAACCTCAAGGCAGGCAAGCGCACGAGAGGCGAAAAAGTTGAGATTAACAGAGAACCTTATGGTTGCTGAAATGGTGAGGGTTAGATCGATCAAGGGTAGGCCGGCAATTTATGAGATGGTGCTACAGCCGCTGTCGATTTTCCCGGGCATAGATGAAGTAGACGAAATACCTAATTCTTTGTACGGTTATTATCAATCGAAATACGGCATTTCTGTTGTTGAAGTGAGAGATGAATTACACGCAGTAATTTTAGATGAGAAGGTAGCGAATCATTTGGAATTAAATGCTGGGGAGGCCGCATTAATGACCGAAAGAAGCAGTATAAATATAGATGGGAGAGTTGTTGAGTGGAGTCAGGCCTACTGTAGTACCGAAAAATTCGTCTATTCCGTATCATTAAAATAATTAAAACATATGAATTTTATATCGTCGCGGCACGACTATTTACAAGCACCAGATTGGGGCGAGGTTGATGCATTAGTTCTTTCTGAAAAGCCTGTGCTGCTGAACGAACACAGTCTAAGATTAGATACCGAACATGGAACACTAGTGCTGCAAGTATTTGAAAATGGCTTAAGGTTGTTTACAAAAAGCCAGCGCGAGTACGATTACGGATTATTGATTGAACATATTCGTCCATTGAAGCTATCGGCTGAAATAGGTGATGAACAAGCTTTAATCAATGCTGGTGATTTCAGAATAGATCTCAGCTATTTTCCATTGAGCTTCAAAGCATGCTCGGCAAATACCGCAGAGGTAATAGCACAATCCCCTACAGATGGACATTTTGTACGCAAACACAGAATTCCACCGCTAAGTAAAACCGATAAAGGCTGGTTGTTCTGTTGTGATCTGAAGTCAAATGAGCCGGTTTACGGTCTAGGGGAAAAATGGGGGCCGTTAAATAAGAGAGGTCAGCTACTGCGCTCTTATAACAGTGATGCTCTGGGCGTTAATGCCGAAATTTCCTATAAAAATTTTCCGTTTTGCTGGAGTCCAGAGGGGTGGGGTATTTTCGCGCATACGCCTGCGATTGTTACTCATGCGGTTGGCAGTCCGAATTGGTCACAGCGCTCTTATTGTTGTTTAATCGAAGATCAGCATTTAGACATATTCCTGTTTCTTGAGTTACCAGATCAAGAGAAAAATATAGGCGCGGCGATGATTCGCTCTGTAACAAAACTAACTGGTCGTGCGCCAATGCCGCCCTCTTGGAGTGGCGGAGCCATACTCTCGAAGGCGTATTATAAAGATCCAGACGAGCTATTGGCGGTTGCTCGACAAGTTCGCGCTAAAAACATGCCGTGCGATACCATAACAATTGACGGCAGAGCTTGGCAAGACACCGATACTCGGTTTGCGTTTGAATGGGATAAGACCCGTTGGCCTGATCCAAAAGCCGTTCTCGACGAATTAAAACGGATGAATTTCAAGATTTGTGTCTGGGAATATCCTTTAATCTCCGTAAAGCACGACTGGTTTTCTATGTTCGCAGAGAGAGGTTGGCTACTAAAGGACAAACGTAGCGGTACTGCCTATGAATATGATTGGGATCAACAAGCTTTTGGGCAGGTACTAACACAGTTGCCAAGATCAGGAATCGTGGATTTTACTCATGCTGATGCTTACGATTTTTGGTTGGAAGCGCATCAAGAGTTGTTTGAAATGGGCGTTGATATGATTAAAGCCGATTTTGGCGAGCAGCTTGAAGACGAAAACATGGTTGCGTCCAATGGCGAATCCGGTATGGCTCTACATAATGTTTACGCACATTTATACAATCGCTGTGTTTATCAAGCAGCTCAAAAATATTGTAAATCAGGTCCTTTTCTTTTTAGTCGCTCAGCATGGATAGGAAGTCAACGGTTCAATAGTCAATGGGGTGGTGATCCACAGGCGGATTGGGAAGGCATGATGGGTAATATTCGAGGCGGTCTGTCTTGGGGTCTCACCGGAGCGCCTTTCTATGCAACTGATATCGGCGGTTTTTATAAAGACACCCGTGATGATGCGCTGTATGTTCGTTGGGCCCAGGCGGCGGTTTTCTCAGCTCATTATCGCTTGCACGGAATAGGTGAGAGAGAACCATGGTCATACTCACCAGAGGCCGAAAAAGCAGCAAACGACGCCTTAAAACTGAGATACCAACTACAAACGTATTTACAAAATGTGATGTACGAAGCCACACAATCTGGCCTCCCTGTTCAGCGTCCAATGGTCCTTGCCTTTCCTCAACAGAAGCAGGCGTGGGGGTTTGAGAATCAGTTTATGTTTGGCTCGGATATATTAGTAGTTCCTTGTTTTCAGAAAAACGGATGCATCGAATATTACCTACCAAAAGGTGAATGGGTGCGTTTAAGTGAGAACACCTTGATCGAAAACGACTACTTAAAAGCTTGCGATATTATCCAAGGAGGTGACGTATACACAGAGGTACTCGCATTGAATCAAATTTGTGCATTTGTTCGCAAGGGAGCCCAGTTACCGATTAATGCGATTGTTGAATCAACAAAAGAGCTTCCAAAAGATCAAGCAGACAGATTCATCCCAGAGCAGATAATAGACGTTTAAGTTGCTCATAGTGACGATTGATGCCTTTATGCCATGCAAACAACGTGTTCAAAGACAGAACTAATCAAGTCTATTTGCAGCGTTAGTTGCGCCTAAACTTATAAGAACAATAATATAGTCAGAGGAGTAACCGTGGAGACCAACGACATTCTATTTACCTTAGCCTCTTGTATCTTTTTTATGGCATTGGTTGGCTGGATTTCTTATCAAAAGACCAAGGGTAGTGTTGACGATAAAGACGGCTACTTTTTAGCGGGTAGAGGCCTGACCGGAACGTTTATAGCGGGGTCAATGCTACTAACCAATCTATCCGCCGAACAGCTTATTGGCCTCAATGGGTCAGCTTATGGATTTAATATGACGGCCATGGCTTGGGAAGTAACCGCGGGTTTTGCGACCATTGTCATGGCGTTAGTTTTTTTGCCACGCTATTTGTCGGGCGCGTTCACCACGCTACCGGGTTTTCTCAAAGATCGTTACGATGATGACGTAAGACGTCTTACCGTTATTCTTTTTATGTTTGGTTATGGTTTGGTAACCATTCCTTCGGTTCTTTACTCAGGATCATTGGCCGTATTGAAATTATTTGATGTGCCTAGTTTACTCAATTTGGCTAAAGAAACGTCCATCATTGTCACGGTTTTGATTGTTGGCAGTGTCGGTGCTATCTACGCGGTTTTTGGTGGTCTCAAGGCCGTAGTGGTGTCAGATACGATCAATGGAATAGGGTTGTTAATTATCGGAATTCTAGTGCCAACGTTGGGCTTGATGCTTTTGGGTGATGGTAGTTTTGTTGAAGGTGTGGTAACGATAACAAGCACTAATACTGACAAACTAAACGCAATTGGTTCATCAAGCGATACTGTTCCATTTGGAACTATTTTCACCGGTATGATTTTGGCGAATCTGTTTTACTGGGGCACAAATCAGTATGTAATCCAAAGAACTCTCGGAGCTCGGAACCTTAAAGAGGGTCAAAAGGGAGTTTTGTTGTCAGGGTATTTTAAGTTACTGGTCCCTTTTATGATGATGGTCCCCGGAGTGATCGCTTTTCATCTATACGGGGTAGAGGGCGATAAGCTTCCAAGTATTGATTTGGCCTATCCTCAACTGGTTAAAGATGTATTACCTTGGTACCTATCAGGCTTCTTTTTGGCGGTTTTACTCGGTGCAGTTTTTAGCTCTTTCAATTCCTTATTGAATAGTGCAGCGACGTTGTTTGTATTAGACGTTTATCAGCCCTTAAAGAAAAAAGTAATTGGTGATCAAGAACTCATCAAAGTTGCAAAGATAGCAAGCGTGGTAATAGCTTTATTTTCTTTTGTTGTCGCGCCATTGCTGCAATACGCGCCTGAAGGTCTATGGCAAATAATCCGGATTTTTACCGGGTTCTACAACATTCCTGTGATTACGATTGTGTTGGTTGGTTTGTTTACCAAGCGAGTGCCTGCAATTGGTGCAAAAGTAGCTATCATCTTTCACGTTATTGCCTATGGGCTCATCAAATTTGTATTCGATGTGAACCTGCATTTTATTCATTTATACGCTGTTCTATTCCTTATAGAAGTAGCGATAATGCTTTACTTCGGTTTTGTCCAACCTAGAAAAAAAGGCGATTACTTTAAGGAAGACGCTAAAGTGGATTTAACTCCATGGAAGTATTCATGGGCTGCTAGTTCAACGTTGTTCTCATGTATCGTAATCGTCTACCTCGTGTTTTCACCAATAGGTCTTGTCAATGGAATCGGGACAACGTTCTGGATGCTTTCTACAATCGTCCTTGCAGTAAACGCTCTGTTTAGTATTTGGTCGGTAAGAAAATTGAGTTTGTTTTAAGTTGATTCTAGATGCTTATTATGGAAGTAGTATGTGAGTAGTGAGCACGGCCCTCTAGCTAAAAAATGATGTTTTTGCAGAACCGAGTCTTTCATGCTACGTAAATAGTTCCAAATTACATTCTTATCCGATGATAATAAATTTGATTTAGCATCGACAGTAGTCACCTTAGTGAAAATAAATGAAGTAGCTAACCTAGGCTGAGCCGCCACAATTAAAGAATCTCTCTTTATATAGACTTTTACTTGTGCTCCTCATGCTTAGCAAATTTCTCGACTCGCTATTTGGTTCTATTTGATTGTGAGATCACGCACTCGATTAAAGGTGGTTTTCTCGGTATTGATCAAGTAACCATTATTTTTTGAATTGGGTTTCTAATATTTGTTAGTACTTTACCTTGAGGTTGACCAAAGCATTAAAATCTTTTAATGTCTGGTTCGGCTCAAAAATCACACCGTTCCGACCTATGATTGTTTTGCGTTAAGGACAACCTGTTGAGTTCAATTTTTTAAATTTTTCTGCACGACTCGTTAATTAACAAGTTTTGTTGGGCGCATTAAATTTGCGCTATGGGGTTATGAAAAAAAACACGGCTACTTCATTATTCGATTCTGTTTTTAAAAAGGCAGTGTGCTATACAGCTTTGTTCGCATGTGGAAATCTATTTTCAAACGAAGCAACAATAGTTCAAGATACTGAGATTCAAGGCCCGATTGCGTCTGGTAATCTGGTGCTTACTCTTGAAGCAACTCATTCTTCGGCGACCTTACCAAGATTGGAAATGGAAATTCCATACGGCGAAGTTGACACCCAAATTAAAACTGCGCAAAAAGCTTACAGACTAGCTGAAGTCGGATGGAATCTTCCAATAACAGATAATTCTTCTGCACCACCCGCATGGAGTGGCCCATTCATAGCATTCTATGTTGGCGCTTCTCAAAGTCAGTCTTTTGGTTATGACTTAAACGATCAAGCACAACAATACTCAAACAGTCGATTTTTAGTCTTTCATACTGATGACGACACAGCTCGAGGGGCACATGATATCTGTGAATCCCCTGGGAATTATGGGGTAGTTTCCGGCGTAATGAGTGGCGTTTACGTTCAGTGCGCAGTGTCTGATTGGGGGGCGTTTAGGCTCAATGATGTGAATGGCATTGAGCCTACCATCGAGCTTGTATCCCCAAATACAGGTTTGGAATTGGCAGGCA